>CAZLJY010000018.1:0-38960 GCA_964559945.1 uncultured Gammaproteobacteria bacterium
GGGTGGGGCTAACCATTGTCAAACGGCTTGCCGATCGATTTGGTTGGCCGGTGGAAATTCAATCGGAGTTAGGCGTGGGTACCTGCGCCACGATCTATTTTCCCGAATTTACCGTTGATAATGAGGATGGTGGTGGAACCACCGTTCAATCCAACGATTACGCCAACGATCCGGCCAATTCGAAATCCGCCCGGTGAGACACATCTCTCTATTGGGATAAAAAGATATTGACATTGGCGGCGCCAAACGTTTTACTAGTGTTGTACTCATTGAGACCGGCGGAGGGATAGGCCCTTTGAAGCCGGGGCAACCTGCGAACCTAACCCGTTCGACAAGGTGCCAATTCCTGCGGAGTCATGACTTGCAGCGTTTTTGCAACGGTCACAATCTCCGGGAAATGAGTGTCGGTAAACAGCCAGGCAATTGCCAGCGAAGCTGAAGGACCCGACGCCCATCTTGCCGCCATCTGGCCCAGGACCAATGAGTCGCCGACTTAACGGAGAACATTGGAAAAATGAGCCAGAACCACGATTCAGATAATCAGCCAACCCTCTCGGCTGCCGATCAATGCCTGCAACCGGCCACGGGTGGCAGTGTGCAAGATATCTTATCTGCCCAGCCACCTAGGCTGAATGCTGCAACGTTAGCAGTGCGAACCGGCATCGAATCTGATGCCGAACACGGCGCTGTTGTGCCGCCGCTTTATCTATCCAGTAATTTTGCCTTTCGTGGCTTTGACGATAAGCGAGAATACGACTACACCCGATCAGGCAATCCGACACGGGATCTGTTGGGGGATGCGATCAGCGATTTGGAGGGTGGCGCAGGCGCAGTGATTACCTCTTCAGGGATGTCTGCGGTGTATCTGGTCACTCATTTGATCGCCGCTGATGATCTCGTGCTTGCACCTCACGATTGCTATGGCGGGTGTTATCGACTGCTAGAAAATCTAGAGAAGCAGAAAAAGCTGCAGCTCAATTTCATCGATTTTTCCGACACCGAAACCGCTGTGCAGAAAATTCTCGAGCAAAAACCGCGTTTGGTTTGGCTGGAAACTCCCAGTAACCCACTGCTCCGTGTCAGTGACGTACGTCGCCTTAGCGAGGCTGCCAGGGAAGTTGGTGCATGGGTGGTCGCTGACAATACGTTTCTTTCGCCGGCTCTCCAGCAGCCGATCTCATTAGGTGCGGATATTGTGGTCCATTCAACAACCAAGTACCTCAACGGACATAGTGATGTAGTGGGCGGGGCTGTGGTGGCAAAGACACCGGAGTTGTTGGAGAAATTAACTTGGTGGGCCAACTGTATAGGAGTTACTGGTTCACCATTCGACAGTTTCTTAACCCTAAGGGGAATTCGTACCCTCAAGGTCCGAATCGCCCAGCACGAATCCAATGCTCGGCGTTTGGTGGATATTCTCTGTGCGCACGGTGCAGTGTCCAAAGTCTACTATCCTGGACTTAACAGTCATCAAGGTCATGCCATTGCACGCAAGCAGCAATCCGGGTTTGGCGGCATGATCAGTTTTGAGCTTAAGGGTGACACGACAGAGGTCACCACTTTCCTCAAAGAACTGAAGCTTTTTTCATTGGCTGAATCGCTAGGTGGTGTTGAGTCACTGGTAGCTCATCCAGCGACGATGACTCACGCTGCGATGAGCGAGGAAGCACGCCAGGAGGCGGGGATTGCGCCGACCCTGGTGCGATTGTCCGTTGGTATCGAACACGACGATGATCTTGCGACAGATCTTACCCAGGCTTTGGACAGAGCCTTTGAAGTGTCATCCTGCCAGCCCCGGAAAATCCCTGCCTGACAGAAGGTTATTGCTGCACAGCGAAAAATTTTCGCTGTGCAGCCATTGTCAGCCTGCCGCTACAAGTATTAGATGATATTGATCGGGCTGTAGTTGTAACCCGGAAAAACACTTCCAACCACCCCGCTATCGTTGCCCAGAACCACGTTCATTGCCGTGCCATGAACTTGACGAAAATCCGTAGTGGGAATGACAGCATCGCCTTCTCGATCCTGTACCGCGATGCCGGGAAATGACCCGTATACGCCGCCGGCTACGCGGCCGCCGATAACCGTCATCGGGTTACCGAATCCATGGTCCGTTCCGCGATTTCCGTTCTCGCTGACCTGCCGCCCAAATTCGCTTTGGATCACAATGCAAATGTCATCAGCATTTTTTTCTGGATCTGCCGCAATATCGGAATAGAATGCTGCAACCGCTTCGCTGAGCTCGCGAATATTTCGTCCGTAAGAGTTATTGGGGTTTGTTGGCTGTTGAACGTTGTGGGTATCCCAACCCCCTTTGTCAAGCGAGGCAACCGCAATTCCCAGGTCCAACTTCCAGAGTTGGGCAATGAACGCTAGGTCATCTCCAATACCCGTATTTGGGTAAGCGACGCCACCGGCCGGCATGTAATCACCGATTTCAAATGAGTTGATCAACTCCACGGCGTCCAGGGCTGACTGAGCGGCCAAGTCCAATGTGCCAGTTCCGCCCCCATACATCTCGCTTAATCCTGCCAAATGGGTTTGTTCATAGCGACCGGTGTTTGGGATGAAGCCGCCTGCTGAGTCCAAGGTGGCAATGTCTGAGTATCCACCAAGACTTGCCGGCGTATTGGTGCTGGAGGCAAGTCCCGTGAATACCGCCTCGCTGCTGTGAGGAATGGCATTGAGGTATCGGGCTAGGAATCCGCCATTGGCCGGTGAAAGGTTGCCTGGCGTGCCAAGTTCAATTTCTTCCTGGGCGTCAAAATGACTTCGAGTCAGAGCGTCCAGCGGGTGGCCGCAGGCATGGATAAACGCTGTGTTGTTGCGTATGTCGTAAAGGTCCGTGCATAGTGGGTTGAGCCCAAAACCGCTTCCGCCAGGGAGGTCAGCTAGGCTCAGCGTTGTAGCCGGATCGATAAAAATATCGTCTCTGCTATTGCCGTAGTTGGTTAGGTTGGCGCCGCTGGTGGGGACCATATAGCTCAGCCCATCCATGCCGCCCCGCAAAAACAGGTATACCAGCAGCTTGGTTGGCGCTGTGCCCACATTGCCAGCCACTGCGCGCTGGGTAAATCCTAGGCCCAGCGTACCGGCGGCACCTAAGGTGCCCGCGCCAACGCCAAGGCCAGCAAGAAGACGACGACGTTCTCGATTCACTTTATTCATCATGTGTTCTCCTTAGCGCTGCAGAAACTGTGGTGACCACAGAACGAGTTTGACCAGGCCGGTGAGCCTTGATCGCCAGCGTTCACTGCCGGCGTCGCGAACCAGGTCACTACGGGGAATCGGGGTATCAGCCCCCCAGGTTTCTGCATCAGCCAAGTCGCCGGGATAGTCCTGGGTCATAAACTGCAGTGCGGCTCGACCTATGTCTGTGGGAGCATTGGCGTAGCTGCCCTGTCCGCTCCAGCCGCCGGCGGGCGAAAACCCAAGTGTCCAGTTGCACCAGAATTCCACGAGTTGCCGAGGGGTTGGGTTGCCACTAAGGCTATTCAAGGTGATATCAATCGCCCGCATGACACGGTTCTCTTCATCGCTGACGTTTCTATCGAGCAAGAAGTCAATGGTTCTCCATCCCTGAACTAGGGTGGTTGAGCCTTCCCAGTGGGCGCGGTCGTCTGGATATCCATCCGGTGTGCGCCAATCAAATAATTTTTGGCCGACGGCATCGAACGCCCGGTTGAAATTGCTGCTGGTGCTGTCATCCAGTCGCCAGGTGTAATCACAGCCGGCGGCCCGCATTGCCGATACCACGTATTCAAACGGTCGGCGTACTTTGGCGCCCCACTGGGTGGGGGATTTGAATTCGCTTGAGAGCAAGATCGTTCTTAAGGTCCGAGCGATTTGGTCTGGGCTCTTTCTGTGGGCGAAGAAGGTCGCAGCGGCAGCATCAATCACTGACTCAGGCGGTGTGTCGGAAATCAGACGCTGACACAATTTCTTGGCGATATGGCGAGCGGTGGCTGGGTGGTAAGCCGCTAGTTTTACGATTAGCCGGCCCTCAGTCTCGGCATCCAAGCCCGAGGGAATTGCAGCAACTCCAAGCATCAGCACAGCTTTGGTGGAGTCTTTGTTGTGTTCGTCTTCTTGAGCGAAAAACAGACCGCTGCCGCAGCTATCGTCGGTATTTTCATCACCATAACGCCACCCAGTCATAGACTGAGCAGCGGTTAACACATCATCATCGGTGTAGACCGCCGCTATGGGTAGGGACGGGTCGGCCAGAAACCCCAATGACGGGTCATTGAGCTCTGCATCGTTCAATACGGTGTAGGGGTTTTCGTTCAGGGTCTCAACGAAGCGTGGGTTTTCGTTACCCACATAACTCTCACTGCCCAGGCAATGCAGTTCAAACAACTCTCGGCAGTAGTTTTCGTTGATCGCTCCGTCACGACCGTTGACGTAGTTATCCAGGTAACGCAGCATCGCCACGTGTTGGCTGGATGTGTAAATCAGATCGTAGAAATTACCAAAAACATTGGCGCGCATAACGTCACGATCCCAACTTACCCAGGACACCGAAACGTCGGGATTGATGCGGGCAAAGACGTTCAGGTGGTTGTGCCAAAAATCCACCATTAACTCACGCAGCTGCCAGCGGCTATAGCAGGCAGCATTGAGCGTAAACTTTTCTACCTCATCCAGCGGTCGCCGGTATTCGCTAAAGCCAGCGCATTCGTATTGGGAATAAAGTGCGGTCTGGGATTGATCCAATTGGGTGAAACTGGCTGCATGTTCAGCCATGCGAGCATCCAACTCTGGGTCCTCATCAGTGGGCGAGAGCTGTTCATCCACGTAAGCCGTTAGACGTTCATCATCAGTGCTGCCCAAGGATTGAAAATAGGCTAAGTCCCCAGTGGCTGCAAAATTTGTTGTGAGAGACTCAAACCCACTGGCCAAAATGACATCAGGGTTGCCGCCGGAAGATCCGGTGATTCCCCGATTGAGGCCAAAGCCCATCTTGCTGAGCACACGCACGGCAAACGGGGGTGTAAGGGTAGAATCCGATCCGCTTTTTAGCGCCTGTCGACGGCTGCCGATGGACGTCGCTGGCTCCTTAGCCAATGTCGATGTGGTTGTGGCGGCCAGCCCGGTGAGCGATCCTGCTCCTGTGACCTTAAGAAAATTTCGACGTCCTGTCTTTGGTAACGTAACAGACATAACAGTCTCCCGAGACCTAAATGACAATGGCCAGACTCTACCGGTTGGCAGTGGTTAAAACGTGATCTGCGTCTAGAAATCGACGACGGTAAGAAAGGCGGGGCTTCCGGTTCGCGCGGATTGCTAGCGTTCAGCAGTTTTTAGTCGCGTCGAAATTTCTTGTTTGGCATCCGCCAGAATGGAGCCTCGATCCAAGCTGTTGACGATATTGCGAACGGTTTGCTTGGGACCATCATCACCCCAAGACTTGCCGTTGATTAAGTAGGCCTCCGCTGCCCGCCCGACGAGATAGGTGGCGTAGTAGGCGAGGGTTCCTTGGGCGACGCCAGTGATCGCCACAGACAAGCCGACACTAACCGTTTTTAGCGCAGATGACACTAAGTGAACGCCCCAGACCGCACCCATCAATGCGGCAAGCTGGGCGACGATTGTTGCTAGTAGACGACCACTCTCTCGCCGTCCCATTGGCAGCCCGTAGATCTTGCTCAAATTAACCACTAGTGCCACGTCCAGAGCGGCGGCGGCGAGCAAATCAGCTACAGGTACTGGATTGAGGGCAACGGCGACACCCTTAGTTAAGCTGTAGGTGCGCAAAACTTTTTCCGCCATTTTGCGGCGGGTTTTCACCAATCGTGTGGAAATTTGGTCGGTCAAACGCCCCGCAAATAGCGCTGCGTTGAGCGCAGCTAAGGTTTTCCCCTCAGCTTCAAGTACAGCCCAGATTCGATCTTTCAACGCATCAACCTTCGGGGGCTGTTGACGTAAGGTTTCACTTTCGTTTCCGCCGGCGTCGATGTTGATTAGGATTTGAGGCTGCGGATTGGCTGCCACAGCAACGATATCCTCTGATCGAACCATACCGGCGCAGCGCTGAGTTAACGATTGGAGTAATTGGTCCTGTTCAAGCTGGGTATACCGGTCGGACTTATTGAGTGCCGCAATGATTGGACGATGGGCGGCGGCAACAACCGTCATTGCGTTCAATTCGGGCTGAGAAATATCCCCATCAAGCACAAAGATCACTAGATCTGACCGTTCGGCTACCTCAAAAGCAAGCTTTTCCTGTTGTTCACCATCTAGTTCATTGATACCCGGCGTGTCAATTAAGTGAACTCCGCCGCTTTCGGCGTCTTGCCACCGAGCGGTTTGTGCATGGCGGGTTTCGCCATGCAGTGGGCTGACGGAAAATAATGGTTGGCCTACCAGGGCATTGAGCAACGACGACTTGCCGGCACTGACTTTGCCGAATACGGCCAGGTGAACCTCACCGTTGTCGAGCTTTTCGGTCATGGCTTCTAGCTGTTTATAGTCGGCCTCAAGCTCCTCTCTAATATTGGCAGGGATAGCGCGATCGTTGAGCAATTCTCGCAAATTCCTTGCGGCGCTCAAAAGGTGGTCTTGACTGGACTCAGTGCTCATTAGATTCTCGGGAGCGCCAGTTTTTCAGCGCCCATTTGGCATAAGTCACGGCGCTTTCTTCCGCCGAATTGTCTAGCGAATCCTTAAAGTGGTCGGCCGCCCACACAGGGTCCAGAGATTTGCGCTCTTCAAGTGACGCGCAGATCGATTTGCCGAGGCTGTCGAAAATCATGCCATATGCCGCAGCGTGAATGACTCCTCCAGTGAGTGTTCCAATGCCGGGGAAGGCTTTGAATGCATTACCGGTGATCGCTAACACCAGTGCCGTGGTCTTCTTGAGGCGGTCACCGGCAAGGGTCAAAAAGCGGTCAATTTCAATTTCTTTCACGGGGATTTCGTATAAATCTCCCAGTTCTCTTAAGAATCGGGTAGCCAGGGCCGCTTGTATGATTAGATCAGATCCGGGTGTTATTGCTGCCAACGCGCCGACAACCGCCCGTCGAGCGTACTTCTCGGTTAATTCACGGCCGGCCTCGGTGCGTGCCTGCGCTTCGGCAGTTTCCAGTTTTTCACTGGCCAGGCGCAGGGAGCTATTATCTCGGCGGTGTCTAAGGTCGTCTCGTCCCATTTGTTCATCGATCGCTCGCCACAACGAGTCGATCTGTGGCGGGCGCGGCCGGGTTACACGACGTTCGCCATCGGCGTCACGCACGATGACTTCCTGTTGGCCGCCAGCGCTAACTGCGGCGATATGGGTAATCCGCTCACCATGGCGTTCTCTCAGATGATCTGTGAGCTGTTGTAGCTCACCTGCGGAATAGTGGTCGGCCTTATTCAACGCCACAATGATCGGTTTTTCATAGTCGTTCAGTCGACTCAATTCTTGACCATCATCTCGGTCAAGGTCACCGGTGGCCACATAGATCACCAGGTGCGCTCGAATCGCCTCATCTTGAGCGGATTTGATCAAGGCCTCAGTGGGCTGATGGCCAAACCCGGGTACGTCCGCGAGGATGACGGTTTGTTGGTTGCGTTGACCCTGAAAATGGGAAATTTTTGTGGTTGTGCCCAGGGTCGCGGCTGCAGGGACCTGAAATTCAGGCAATAGCGCCGCAATCAGTGAGCTCTTGCCTGCCGACGCCGGGCCAAACATGGCCAGATAAACATCGTCAGTTTTTTTGCGAGCATCCAGTTGTTGCAGTTCTGAGCGAGCCTGGGCGGTAATGACCCCTCGCTGACTGGCATGCTCGATACGTTGTTCCAGCGATTGAGCGTCTATGACTACCGGGGCTTTAGTACGGTTTTTGGTGGGGCCGCGCAAAACCCGTAGCCCAAAGAGTACAGAGGCTCCAGCAAAGACCACCATAAAAGAGGCGAAAATGGGTGGCGCCCATGGACTTATTTCTCGCAGCCGTTCCCACACTGACAATAACAAGTCCGCCGACATCATCAGCGCAATCAATAAGAGGGTGGTAAGCACACCTATGAGCAGGCCTGCTAGGGTTCGAACCGTCATCCTTGCATTATCGCACGGTAACAGCGCCCGGGAATGGCGTTTTATCCGAAGGCGAGCTTTCGCCAGGTAGGCCGCTGGGCCTCAAAAGTTTCCATAATCTCGTTGGGGTCTAGGCCATACTCGCCGGCCGCCAGTCCTCGCCGAATACTGACGGGTTTGTCCTCGTGGGAATTGTTATATCCCCGTAGGTCCACCCGTTCGAACTTTCCTAGTGGCTTTTTCTCGTTGTTCAGGACCATTAACACAACAGGTTGAATGCGTTGATCAACGTTTTGCTCTTTGATCAGAGCCACTTCGCCGGTGCTCAGTTCTACCAAGGTGCCGGTAGGGTAGATTCCCAGGGCTTGAATAAATTCTTCTACCAACTGACCTTGGAATAGTATGTCGCGGTTATCGTAAAGGTGGTCAGTGGCTTGGGCCGCTGTGAATACTTTGTCGGTATGGGGGCGAATGCTAGTCATAGCATCGTAGGTGTCAGTCAGGCCTGCAATGCGACCAAGCAGGGGGATCTGATCACCAAATTTTCCTTCTGGATAGCCGGAGCCATCGAAACGTTCATGGTGATTTTCCACCACTTCAATGACGTCGTCCCCAATACCGACACATCGATCTAGAATTTGTACGCCTTCGGTAACGTGAGATCGGACCCGGAGGATTTCTTCCTCCGCCAGCGGTGTTCTTTTGTCTAGCAGTCGACGAGGAACTTTCGCTTTACCCACTTCACAAAGCAGCGATCCTAGGGCTAATCGGTCAAGTTGTTGTTCTGACAAGCCTAGATGACGCCCCAGAACAGCGGATAACACGGACATCCGCACGGAGTGTCCGTAAGAATAAATGTCCCGATCACGCAGCTTGATCATCCAAACGAACGCATCTGGATGACGAATGATGCTCTGGACCATTTCCCGGGCTGTTCGCGTAACGCCCCGAACGTTTAACGCACGGCCGACTCGGATGTCGTCAACAACCTCAGCGACTTCTCGCGACAAATCCAAGTGAAACTGCTGAGCCCGTTTCATTTCCTTGCGGAAACCTTTTGGCGACCGGTAGAAATCGGGTCTGACTTTTATCGGTACAGCATTGATGCCATAAAAGTCTTGGTTTTGCCCGATTCGACGATTAGGGGTGGGAACGTTCAGCGTCTCAACGCTGGAATCGACAACCTTTACTTCGGGGCGCCACGGACGATTGAGGCCAGAGTCCACCTTTGGCGGGACGCCGCGCAACACATCGACGTAAACGAAACTGCAATATTGGCGAAGTGCTGCGATGTCTTTATCGCCGCGCACAACAAAGCCCTGGAATGGAAATGGCGTGGACAGCCACGGACGATCAAGCTGGCACACATACATGCCCTTGATCAGCTGTTCCACGTCTACCTGGACCTGTTCTACCCGCACTGCTTTTCCTTCCTCCCTGCCAAATTGAGCAAATATATCGCCGTCAATCCATCGACCGACAATTTCGCAATTCTATGCTAGATATGCGTTGCCGTTCGGTCTGCGAACTGGATCACAACTATGCTGCCTTCCCGGGCAGCGTTTCGGCATGGCTTGAATATCAGCCATGTCAGGCTGGCGTTGAAAGTTTCAGCCTTTTGAGAAGTTTGAACGATGGCGCTTTCGCCAAAGACCACTAACCCATACTTCGAGGAAAAAGGTACCCTAAGGATTCGGGTTCGTCTAGCGACGAACGCACACAAGTTGCTGAATTAACATTGGTTTAACGATTGTGAATTGGCCCAAGTTTTCCTTCCTTTTGATGGTTTTGTTTCTTTCCCTTGGCGTTGTTGTGAGCGATGCCAGTGAAGTACTGGATGTATTTGGCGTTGACAACGGCTTGCCCGCCAACCAAGTCACCGCGCTGGCTCAAGACGATGATGGGTTTTTGTGGATTGGAACCAGCGATGGCCTAGCCCGGTTTGACGGCGTTCAGTTTGAGATATTTCGCAATGACCCTTCAGATTTTCAGTCCCTGCCGGGCAATCAAGTCCAAGCGCTGCTGGTGGATCGGGACGACCAGCTTTGGGTTGCACTGGAGGGTAAGGGGCTGGCGACGCTGTCGCCCGGTAGCCGAAAGGTAAACCCTATGACAGTGACTACGGGACCCAATGGCAACAGCCAGGATGTTTGGTCCCTGGGCCAAGACTCCGACGGAGTGGTGTGGGTCGGGCTCTATAACGCGGGATTGCGAGCGTTCAAGGGGATGCCGCCCGAACCCTTGGCCTTTTCGGCAGCCTCTCAGCTCACCGATCAGACCGTCTTTTCGCTAGCGCCGGCCGCAAACGATGGTATGTGGGTGGGAACGATAGGCAGCGGTTTGTTAAGGCTTGATCAACAAGGTTCGCGCCTTCGTCGCGTGCCGTTTGAACCGGACAACATCTGGGCGGTTAGTGCCACGGATACGCTGCTGCGGGTGGCGCCGGATCGACAGGTGGGCACGCTTGACACGGAATTGGGTCGGTTTGATCCGATTGCCAATATTGAAAATCAGGTCACGGTGATCGCCCCCGCGAACGATGGCGGTGCTTGGCTTGCCAGCTACGCAGGTTTAACTCTGGTGGATGACTCATGGACGAACATCATTGAGACCATTCACGCACAACCGGCAATCAGGCATGCCTTACCCACAGACCAGGTCAATGCACTGTTGTTGGATCGAGAAGGGTCTCTGTGGATTGGGACTAGCAATGGTCTTGCCAGGTTGCCTTCGGGATGGCGAAACTTTGCGCTGCATCGTCATGATCCCCTGAGTGACAGTTCCATCAGTGCTAACCCTAGAGTGGCTGCAGGCTCAGCTGACTCCATTTGGGTTGGGGGGGTCTCCGGCTGGTTGGACCGAGTGGATCGGGCCACTGGCACTGTCCAGCGGCTGGACCGGCCGGTTGTCTCTAATATGCCGGAAACCGGCGGTGTCTGGGCGATATTGGCACCCAATGATGAGAACCTATGGTTGGGCCTCACCGGAGGCTTGGCAAGCTTTCGGCCAGAGGCCAAGCAGACGCAGTTTTATCCTATAGAACCAAGAGTAGATTCTCCGGGTCCGGTCAGAGTGGAGCATCTGGCGCGGGATCGTCAGGGGAAAATTTGGTTAGGCGTCACAGAACGTGGGCTGTTGCGGTTTGATCCGGACAAAAGCGATTTTGAGGATCTCACGCATTTAGTGAGTGGACAGTTTGTCGAGCAAATCACGGTGACACCTGATGGCGAAATTTGGGTTGCCAGTGATGGCGGGCTAGATCGAATCTCGCCGGAGAGCCT
Organism: uncultured Gammaproteobacteria bacterium; assembly: GCA_964559945.1. GTDB lineage: Bacteria > Pseudomonadota > Gammaproteobacteria > Xanthomonadales > SZUA-38 > JANQOZ01. Next base: position 11,299 of record CAZLJY010000018.1, read on the forward strand.
TGCCGCGCGCAGTCTGTTGTCTGAGGGGCAGTACGCCTTAAGTTTCGCCCACGGACTCAATCAGGATCTGTGGCTGGCTCACAGGGATGGTCTGGCCCACTATCGTAAACTTGGCGAAGATCTCGAGTTGGTGCGCCGCTTCACTCAGAGTCACGGTATCCCACAACTTCGTTTCGGCGGCATCGCGGTGGATACCACTGGCGACGTATGGTTAACGAGTCGTCGAGGGTTATATCGGTATCGCCCGGCCAGCGGCCTGACTCAAGCCTTTGGAAGGCCCGATGGTTTGCTCAGCGCAGAATTCCGGGAACGACCGTTGACTCGCATGGCGGGGGGCGAATTACTGGCAACAACCCGACGCAGCGTCGTTAGCTTTGACCCTTTAGCGGTGTCGGTGAGTGGGTCACCGCCGAATGTGGTGATCACTGGTGTGCAAGTGGCCAATCAGGATCTGGATCGACAGGAGAAATCCTGGCAGCCCGTGGAGTTGGAACATTCAGCCTCCGATATTTCGTTTCGATTCGCCGCGTTATCATTGGTCAATCCGTCAGCTAATCAGTATGCCTATCAGCTGGAGGGGCTTGACGAGAATTGGATATACGCCGGCAATCAGCGCTCTAGAACCTACAACAATCTATCGCCGGGAAATTACCGTTTCTTGGTCAAGGCGGCTGACTCAAGAGGTTACTGGAATGAACAGCCAGCAACCTTAAGTGTCAGCGTGCCCTATCCGCCGTGGCGCACAGGCTGGGCCTACGCTGGATATCTGTTATCTGCTCTAGCGTTGATCGCATGGGCGGCCTATGGGTTTCGCGGAAGGTTGCGCCGTGGGCATGAGTTGGATCGGGCGCGAGAGCGCCAAAACTGGGCGGAAACTCAGCGGGACATGACCCTGTCACTGACCTCCTCATTGGAAGTCACGGAAATTCTTAAACGGTTACTTAAAGGGATGTCGGACGTCGTCAAGTCCGATAGAGCCGTGGTCAGCGTTGATTGTTCCGGCTTGCCTAGAGCCCAGGTCCACGAAGGGTTTGAAGCCAAAGATCTGCCTAACTTTCGCGACATTCGAAATGTCATCACACAGCTGTCCCAATCGTCCATGGTGGAGCCCACTACATTGTCAGCCATGGGTCAGCTGGGTGGCAGTGTCACGGTGCCGGTATCGGCGGGCGATCGGGTGATGGGGGTGGTTACCCTGCATCGAGAGGATGCCCAGGGGTATATGGAAAGAGATCGAATGATGGCGGCCACATACGCCCGCCAAGCCGGCGTTGCACTGGAAAACGCGCGCCTATTTCGTGAAGTACGCAAATTTGCGGACGAAGCAGAGTCAGCCAATCAGGCCAAATCCGACTTTCTCGCGAAAATGAGTCACGAGATTCGAACCCCAATGAACGGCGTGCTCGGGATGACCGAAATGCTATTAGAAACGCCGTTATCAACAGATCAGCGAAATTACGCCCAGGCAGTGCAGGACTCAGGTAACGTCCTGCTCAACATCATCAATGACATTCTCGATCTATCCAAAATTGAGGCCGGCAAGCTTGAGCTGGAAGAAATTGATATTCAGTTAGGGCAGTTGGTGGAACAAACCGTCAAATTGCTTAGCGGTGCGGCGGCTAAAAAGGGCATCGAGTTAGGTTATGTAATTGCCCCGGACCTCAATCGGCATCTAGTGGGAGATCCCGTTCGGATTCGCCAGGTGCTCATGAACTTATTGAACAATGCGTTGAAGTTTACTGAGCGTGGTCGGGTTAGGGTTGATGTAACCCAAGGGGCGGATAATACGGTGCGCTTTGTTGTTAAGGATACGGGTATAGGCATGGATACCGGTGCCTATCGACAGTTATTCCAGCCGTTTACCCAAGCCGATCAATCCACTAGCCGGCGGTATGGAGGCACTGGGCTAGGGCTGGCAATTTGCCGTCAGCTGGTGGATAAAATGCAAGGCTCCATTGATGCGGTAACCAAACCGGGCCATGGCAGTTTATTCTGGTTTGAATTGCCGCTCACCCAGGTTCGAGATGCTGTTGAGCCAAGGTTGCCCGGAATCGACTGGCTGGAGCGCGGGTATTGCTTATTGTTGATGCGTCCTTCCGTTGCCAGAGAAGCGATCGAAGCGTTTCTCACTCATCAGCGAATTCGCGTTGAGGTTTCCACTGGTTCGCCTGCACAGCCTTTGCCTGCTGAGTTGCCAACGCTGGTGATTGCCCAAGTTGCTGCTTGGAACTCCGAACACACTCGCCAGTTAGCTAGGCCCGGAGACCCATTGCCTATTTTGTGGGTAGTTGAGGATAGTCCGGCGCCACCGCTGCCTGCTGGGCTAAGGTTGGCAGCCAACCCACTAAGAGCGCCCATTTTTGAGTCAGAACTGATGTTGTCGCTAATGGATGCGTCCAGTGGTGTGGCGCCAACGCCAGCAGGAACGTCGGCCCCCGCGCCCAGTGGTCGGCACATTCTGGTGGTGGAGGACAACCCGATGAACCAGGCGGTGGTGTTGGAAATGCTTGATGGACTCGGCCATACGGTAGATGTGGTTGATAGCGCTTCTGAGTGCATCAATCAGCTCAAGGCCACTCGCTATGACGCTATTTTGATGGATTGCGATTTGCCTGGCCAGGATGGTTTGGAGCTCAGTGCTTTGTTACGACGCGATAAGAGGCCGCAGATTTCGTCCATACCCATAATCGCATTGACCGCCCACGCCGGTGGTGATTACGAGACGCGCTGTCTAAAAGCTGGAATGAATGGATTTCTCGACAAGCCCATCAGCAAGAGTCGCTTGCGACAGGCGTTAGAAGAACAACTCAAGCCCTGATTCGATCAGACCGGGGGCTTATTGTGGTCCCCAACTCCCCGCGAACTTGAGGACCGCACGTGTTCAACTAAGGTGCCGAGGTGTTCGGGTTTTATGTCAGGGGTAATGCCGTGGCCGAGATTGAATACATGCCCTGGGCCGTTGCCGTAACTGTCCAGTACTTGAGTTGCCTGTTGGCGAATGGCTTGCGGCCCAGCGGCCAGGATAGCCGGGTCGAGATTGCCTTGCAGAGCAACACGATCCCCGGTGTAGCGACGCGCGGTGGCAAGGTCAGTGGTCCAGTCAACGCCCAGTGCATCACAGCCAGTATCAACCATCTGCTCAAGTCGGGGGCCGGCGTTTTTGGTAAATAACACCACCGGTACGCGTCGACCCTCGGCCTCACGCTGAATCCCGTCAACAATTTGGGCCATATAATTGAGCGAAAATTCTTGATACAGCGCTGGGCTTAACGCACCACCCCAGGTATCGAAAATCATCACCGCCTGCGCCCCCGCGGCGATTTGCGCATTGAGATAGACAATGACCGATTCGGCGAGCACTGACAAAAGTGTATGGGCAGCTGCAGGTTCTTCGACCAGTAATGCTTTGGCTCTAGAGAAGTTCTTGCTACCAGCTCCCTCAATCATATAGGTGGCTAGAGTCCAGGGGCTGCCGGAAAAACCAATAAGGGGAACCTGGCCGTCTAAGGCCTTCCGGATAACGCTGACGGCATCGGTAACGTACCTGAGATCAGATCCCATGTCGGGTGGATTGAGTGCCTTAATATGGTTGACTGTGCGCACCGGACGTTCAAATCGCGGTCCTTCGCCTTCCGCGAAATAAAGACCGCAACCCATCGCATCGGGGATGGTCAGAATGTCGCTAAACAGTATCGCCGCGTCCAAAGGGAATCGGCGCAGCGGCTGCAGCGTGACCTCACAGCATAGGTCGGGATTTTTGCAAAGGCTCATGAAATCCCCAGCCTGGGCTCTAACTTCCCGATATTCCGGCAGATAGCGACCGGCCTGGCGCATGATCCAAATCGGTGTATAAGGCGTTGGTTGGCGAAGCAGTGCTCGCAGCAGATTATCGTTCTTTAATTCGGTCAACGGTTTAAGTCCTTCATGGTTTTGGCTGGCCTGCAGGTTTTCGCCTTGTTCCATAGCGCTAATCCAGGCCCTCTGAGCGAGCTGAAACTAGGGGTTCGCTGTCCTTTGTACAGCCGATTGAAGCGGTGCCACAGTGCGAATCCATGGTGAGCGAATAGTATCGGGCAATGCCGCCATGGCCGCTTCGGCCTCGGCAAGAGAGCTATATCCGCCCTTGAATAAGAGAATCCGCGAGCCTGCTCCTTCATCCAGGGTAACGCTGATCAGGCTCTCCGAAGCAAGCTGGTGACGTTGCAGATACAGAGGTAGCCACTGAGGTTTGGACAAGCTGGTTAGCTGAATCACAAACGCGGATTGCGGCAGATCCAGTAAGGCTTGTTCGCCTGAAACAATCGATTGCCTCGGCTGCGGCTGCGGCTCAGGCTCGGGCTGCGGCTCCGGCTCCGGCTCTGGCTCTGGCTCTGGCTCTGGCTCTGGCTCCGGCTCCGGCTCCGGCTCAGATTCGATTCGCTTTGGTATGGCGCCAGGGGGAACCGGCGCCGTTGTGTTGGCAGCCAGTAATGCTGGCGGTATGGATGCTGAGCTTGGAACGTCCGTCAGCAAGGTGTCGTAACTTTTGAGGGTTGCGGTAAACGCCGCGGTTTCCGCGATTTGTGGACGAATTGCCTGCACGGCTGCAGGCATTGCGACCATGGCTCGATTGGCTTGTGCCGGTGATGCGAAACGCCCAAAGAGGATGAGCTGGCGAGTATTTTCGCCCTCAGTGACCGCCATATAGCGGACAAGCTCTGGGTCCAGTCCGTAGTTTTCAACAAAATTGGGGATTTCATCAATTCCGGACACGCTGGCAATTTTTAGTGTGTAAAGATCTGGCGGTTGTCGAGTAGGTGTGGGCAGCAATGAATTGATCGGCGCCACAGTTTGAGATGGATCATCTGCCGCATTGCGAATAGGAAAAACATTCGCCCCGCTGCGCCGAGATCGTCTGGGCCCGCTTTCAATCAATTCTGGCAGTGGTTCCGCATCGGGCTGACTACCGTCACCGCTGCAACGCCACGCCGCGTTTTCTCCCGCCACACAGGTAAACGGGCCAGGCTTTTCATCGGGCTGCTGAGCGGTGGCCACCCCGGTAACAGTAGCGACTGCCGTTAGAATTAAAGCCAGCCTAATTTTTGCGAAATGTTTTGCCCTAGACATCAGTGTCTGACCGAACCGTGGATAAACATGACTTGATAACCTCGACCTAATTGGCGGTCCCGTTGAGCCACCAGCGCCGCCTGGGCTTCATCTTGGTTGGGATACAGATCTTTTCGCAAGGTTCCACGGGATCCCAGCTGTCCCCACTGGCGAACCAGAGACCAGCCGCCTAGCAAGTCTTCTTGCAATAGCAGTTCATAAAAACGCAGCACTTCGCTGGGTTGCGGGCGGGTTTGCATATAAATCCGCATGACCCTAGCTCATCGCTTCCAGCGTTTGAATAACCAATGCAGGGTCAATGTCATCGCGCAGCCGGGCATCGCCCAAATCATCCAGTAACACCAGCCTTAATCGCCCTGCCTGGTTTTTCTTATCTAACGCCATTAGCTCCAGTAGGCTTGTTGCGCATGATCTTGGCGGTAAGGTTACCGGCAAGCCGGTTCCATCAAGCAGTTGGGCCACACGACGCAGATCGGCTGCGCTTATGTCACCTAGCAAGTTGGATAGGTGCGCCGCGCAGACCATTCCGATGGAAACCGCTTCACCATGCAAAACTTCACCGTAGCCTGCCGACGCTTCGATGGCGTGACCGAAAGTATGGCCCAGATTGAGCAATGCTCTGACCCCCTGTTCCCGCTCATCACGCCGAACAACGTCGGCTTTGTGTTTCACAGACACCCCTACCGCATACTCTAGAGCGTCAGACTGGAGTTCCAATAGGGCTGAGAGATTTTCTTCCAACCAAGCGATAAAAGATGCATCGCCAATAAGCCCGTATTTTATGACTTCCGCCAGCCCGGCTCGCAGTTCGCGGTCCGGCAGGGTTGTCAGCGTTGCTAAGTCAATCAATACGCCCTGAGGTTGGTAAAACGCGCCCAGAAGGTTCTTCCCGGCCGGCAGATTTATGCCGGTTTTGCCCCCAACCGATGAATCCACCTGAGCCAGTAAGGAGGTGGGGATCTGAATAAAACCGATGCCTCGCATATAAGTGGCGGCAGCGAATCCTGCCAAATCGCCAACGACGCCACCACCAAGAGCAATGATGGTGGCGTCACGTTGGGCGCCAATCTCGGTGAGCTTGTGATGGATGCTCTCCCAGCTTGCGATGCATTTCTGACCCTCGCCGGCAGCCAATACGTGGCAGTGAATCTGAATATCGGATGTGTTGTGACAAAAACTATCCACCAGGGGTTTGAGATAAAGCGGTGCGACATTTTCATCGCTAACAATCAACACAAGACCGGTTCCAAGCCAGCTATCGGGCACCGCTGGACGATTTTTCAATAGGCCGGAGCCCAGCACAATAGGATAACTGCGTTCGCCTAGATCAATGGTTATCGTGGATGCCACGTGTTCATTGCTCATAACTGGACCTTTCGATTTGGGCCAGTACTCGGCGGGACATTTGATTGACGCTGACCGCGTCCGACAAGATTTTTAGGTCAGCGAGGGCGTCGTAAATGGGGTTGCGACTGGCCGCCATTTCGGCCAACACCTGGTCTCGATTGGGTGCGCTGAGAAGGGGGCGTCGTTTATCCCGAGACAAACGTTGGATCTGTCGTTCGATGGGCGTGGCCAAGTACACGATGAACCCACAGCGCTTCATGAGCTGCTGATTTTCGTCCGCCACGACGGCGCCACCGCCAGTGGCCAAAAGAATTCCAACCTTGCTACATAGGGTCTTCAACATTCCAGTTTCCCTGCGCCGGAATCCGGGTTCGCCCTCCAGGTCAAAAATTAGCGGGATGTCGGCGCCCGTGTGGCGTTCAATTTCCTGGTCAAGATCCATGAATGTCAGCCCGAGGTGCTCGGCAACTTGTCGCCCGACCGTGGTCTTGCCGGCCCCGGTTGGGCCTATAAAAATTAGATTGTTGTGGGGCGCCATATCGAGATTTTAACAGCCTTGGTGACCCAGGGTGGATGCGATATTGGAAAAATTTCGCAGCCGAAGTGAACTCTATAGGCCTTCGCTCTGGGGCTGGCGAGTACTTTCACGCATAATATGATCTCAGAGTAGCTCGTGGACAATTTTTGACAATGACGCGTTTTATCATTCTGTTCCTTGTATTGGTGGTTGCGCTTTTTTCCGCCCAGATTATGCAAAGCGTGCAGGAGGCGATCATTCTTCCTTTCACGGCAGTGGTAGCTGACGTCAGTGTAGCCATTGTTGGGACCTTCGATTCCGATGTTGCAGCCTCAGGCAAGGTGATTCGCAGCCTATCGAATCATTTTGCTGTGTCCATTGAACCTGGGTGTAACGGTGTAGAGGCGTTGATTGTGCTTTTTTCCGCTATTTTCGCGTTTCCGGCGCCTTTGAAACACAAGTTGATCGGATTTGCGATTGGGTTTTTTGCCATTCAAGGGCTCAATCTGGTGCGTATCATCAGTCTGTTCTATCTGGGCCAATGGAACCTAGGGGCGTTTAACTTCTTCCACCTCTACCTTTGGCAGGCGCTAATCATTCTAGATGCATTGGTAGTCTGGTTAATCTGGCTTCGTTACTTGCCCGCTCGAACGCCTAGCTCACCCGTGGATCCCGATGATCCTCCGCCCGCGGCTATGCCGGCCGGTTAACGATGACATCATCCCCAATCAGCCTGGTTGCTGGCATGGGGCGATTGGGTACGGAAGTTGCCCGTGGTCTGCTCCGGGCGGGTCACCGGGTTTACGGCATTAATCGCAGCGGTCGGTGCTTGCAGGAAGGCATTGTCATGGTCGCAGCAGATTTGACTGAACCCCTATCCATGTCTGTGTGTAAGCAACTGCCCAAGGCCGATAATGTGGTGGTTGCATTGGCGCCGAGCCGGCAACATCCCGGGGATTACGAAAAGACCTACAGAGGGGGCATGGATCATCTTGTCGTTGGCTTGGGTGGCCAAGTAAGTCGTTTGCTCTATGTCTCAAGTACGGTGGTTTACTCTCAAAACCTGGGTGAATGGGTTAGCGAGGATAGTGTTGTAACTCCCCATAATTTGCGTGCCACCGTTCAATTGCAATGTGAGCAGATGGCCGCCGCCGCCGCCAACACCAGCGTGGTATTGCGCCTTGGTGGTCTCTATGGGCCTGGGCGGGAGGCTTTGCTGAACCGGGTCCGCGCAAAGACTCCCGTAACTTCCAAGCCTGCGCATTTTACCAATAGGGTATTCCAGACAGACGCGGCCAATATGGTCGTTCACCTTTTGCAAAATTCCGATTCGCAAGGCGTGTTTCTTGGGGTAGACAACCAACCCGCGCCGATGCATGAGGTGTGTCAGTGGTTGGCAGAGCGCATGGGAATGGACCCACTTCCGCAGCTGGCGCAATCTAGCGATGTTGCGGTGAGCGGAAAACGTATCTCCAATCAACGCCTGCTCAATAGCGGTTTCCAGTGCAGGTATCCCTCCTTTAAAGAGGGCTATTCGGCCCTGCTAGGGAGTGGCTGAGCGTTCAGCGTGTGGTTGAGCGTCACCGCCAAGAGAGTGTTTTGCGGCCAATTGTCTAGGTCCGGTCGGCCGCCGAACTGGTAAACTAAAAGGCATGACAACAGAACTTTATCGTGAAGCCATTGATACCCTCCAGGCGTGGATCGGTGAGGCTCGCAAGGCTGGCGAGGTTGAGCCTACCGCAATGACTTTGGCAACGGTCAATGATCGCGGACAACCAAGCGCCCGAGTGGTGCTGTTAAAAGTGCTGGATGAACGCGGGCCGGTGTTTTTTACCAATCTAAACAGCCGCAAAGGACAGGAGTTGCGCCAGTCCACGTCCGTTGCTGCCTGCTTTTATTTCACTCGTCTTGAGCGCCAGGTGCGCATAGAAGGTGAAGCCAGTGTGATCAGTGATAGTGAAGCCGATGCGTACTTTGACAGCCGACACCGAAATAGTCAGTTGGGTGCCTGGGCATCCCAACAGTCAGAACCTTTGGCATCGCGGCAAGTCTTAGAATCTCGCCTTGAGGAAGTGGCGAAGCAATACGAAGGACAGGCGGTGCCACGCCCCCCCCACTGGACGGGTGTGCGAATACGGCCTGAAGCCATTGAGCTGTGGCAGGGCAGGGCCCATCGCATTCATGAAAGGTGGCGTTATGCCATTGGGTCCGCTGAGCCGGACCATTGGTCCAAGGTGCTGCTGCAACCATGAGTGTTGCACACCATCAGTTATTGATTGCCACCACCGGTCGCGGTTTTTCTGAGATCAGTGCCCAACTGCGAGAGATTACCAAGGACAGCGGTGTCAGCGATGGCTTGTGTCACTGTTTTCTTCACCACACCAGCGCATCTCTCATCATTATGGAAAACGCTGACCCCGACGTATTGCATGACTTAGAAGCGTATATGGCTCAACGGGTACCCGACGGCGATCCGATATTCAAACACGTCGCAGAGGGGCCGGACGATATGTCGGCACATGTTCGAATGGCTCTGACCCACACTAGCCTGACCTTGCCCGTGCGGGATGGTCTGCTGGACCTAGGCACTTGGCAAGGTGTGTATCTATGGGAGCATCGATGCTCGCCCCATCGACGACGAATCACCGTGAGCATAAGCCAATGACGCCGAAGCGATTTGCCTTGGTTGAGAAAAAACTCGCCCTGCGTCAGCCAGATCTGACAGTGCTGCTAGAACAGGTCCACAAAAGCCACAACTTTTCCGCCATTTTACGCAGCTGCGACGCGGTCGGCGTATTCCAGGCTAACGTGGTACCTCCTGAGGGTCGCTCGCCAGTTTCCAATCACACAGCCCAAGGCGCAGAAAAATGGGTCAGAGTGCGGCGCTTTGCCGATATGCAAGCGGCTCATACGGGCCTAAAAGGTGAGGGGTTTCAGCTGTTGGCTGCACATCTGGACAAAGACGCGATAGATTTCCGCCAAGTAGACTACACCAGACCAACCGCCATTGTGCTAGGGGCCGAGCGAGATGGGGTTCGTGATGACACCTTAGAGAAATGTGATGCAACGATATACATACCGATGCACGGAATGGTTCAGTCGTTAAACGTTTCCGTGGCGGCGGCGCTGATTTTGTTTGAGGCACAACGCCAGCGTATGGCCAGCGGCCATTATGAGTCTCGCCGGCTAATCGGCCCCCTTTACGATAAAACTCGGTTTGAATGGCTGCACCCAACCATCGCACGTTACTGCCAGCGCAAAGGTAAACCCTATCCACCATTGGCAGACGATGGGGAGCTACTGGAGCACCCGGAAAAGTTATGAGAAAAATCTGGCGTGAGCTGAGTCGCGCATTTCACCAAGAGTCATCGGAAGGCGCTGAAGATGAGGTTGCCCACTTTGCTGCTGCTGCGTTGATGATCGAAATGTGTGAAGCGGATTTTGCTACCGACCCAGCGGAGCTCGAAGCGGTCGCCAAAGCCCTGCAGGAGGTGTTTTCTCTGACTCCCGCCGTGATCGACGAACTCATCGAGCAAAGTCGCCGCAACAATACCGCAGAAATTTCTTACCACCCCCACGTGGAGACCATTAATCGCCTTTGCGGACAGCCGGAAAAGGCTGCAATCGTTCGCAGCTTATGGCGTGTTGCAGCGGCAGATGGGCACATCGACAAGTACGAAGAGCACTACCTGAGGCGGCTATGTGAATTGATTCACGTGCCCCACAGAGTATTCGTTCAAACGAGAAATGAGGTGTTGCAACTCTAGAGTTCTAGGCCTTCAATGTCGATGGCCTAGGTGTGGACTCCTGTAAACACAGGACCTTACTTAGAGTTTGTATTGCTGGATTCTGGCTCGAAGTGTTCCTCGGCTCACGCCTAGAATTTCCGCGCTGCGACATTGATTGCCGCCGGTGAAACGCAGAACTTCCTCAAGCAAAGGTTTTTCTACCTCTTCCATAACCAGGCGAAACAAATCTTCCGGTTGGGTGTCGCCGTAGCGCTTCAAGAACCCTCGAACCGAAGCCTGGACGGTTTTTCGGATGGCATCATTGCCTTGATCTGAGCTGATTTCAGCCGAGCTGTTGTTGTCATTGGATGTATCACGAAACGTCATTAACTTTCAGCCGATGAAATCAGCTGTACCCCTCCTGTCCCCTATTATTATTTTACCGGCGAGCGCCGGATCGATGCCTGCAAAGCGAGATCAATCATACGCTGCGGGCAGGAATTTTCCAGATGCGACTTTGTACAGTAGTTCCAGTTTTTTATCTGTCATGGTCGAGGCTTGGGGCATTATTCTCACAGGTTGCCAGACCTTATTGCGCTAAGTGCCAAGGGGCGGTTTGGCGTTACCGAAATTCAAATTCGAAGGCCACTGCGTCACGACCAGGGTCAATAACCTCAAACACCAGTGGCAGCAAATGGCCAGGCATCATGCCAGCAGGATCAGGGTTTTCAAGGTAGTGGGCCGGTGGAAAGCGGCGCATCGCAACCGCTCTGCCGGATAGATCCGCCATGGCGATTTCTACAATCGGGTGGGGTTGCGGAAAATCCGCCTGGTTTTGCAGCGTGGCGCTAATCAGCAGAGCACCTTCCACCGATGGATGAGGTTCAATACTGCGATTGACCAAGTGGATTTTGGCCAGATCTGTGGGTAATTCAATCTGGCAGCCAAACACCTGACAGGCTCGCACAACCCAGGGTTTTAGTGTGGGGTTGCGAGCAAGTTGATCATGCTCGCCGGTAAACCACTGGCCCAGCAGCGCCATGGCAGCAATGCCACTCCACAGCCCCCAAAGCCAGGTGCCGCGAGTACGGCTTCGCGCCGCCCGTGCTGCTGCCAACTCAAAAGCAACACCAGACAGCGCAATATCCGGTTCGTTTTCGGTGTATTGCGTATCATCAAAATCCGCCGATTCTTCGATGTTGTCGCTCGCCCCAGCGGGTGCTGCTATAAACGCCTCTGGTATCTCCGCTTCAAGCTCCGGATTGAAATCGTCGAACTCGTCAGCGGATGGGGTCGCAGCACTGGGCTCAGTGTCGGATTTTGGCAGGGGTGAGTCGCCAAGCATTTCGTCAAAAGCCAGCTCCAGTTCCTCATCTTGGGGGGCGCTGGGTGATGGCTCTGCGGTGACAATCACTGTGGGTGGGGTTGGCGCAGGTGTTGGCGTTGGCGTTGGCGTTGGCCAGAACAGGTCGTCTATGGGCGGGGCTTCGGAGTTCGGGTCGTTCAGTGTTGGTGGGTGTTCACTGTGAAAGCAGGTTGGGATTTGGCCATCTTCATCAAGGGTTTCGGACAACGACCGCACCGCAAAAAAGACCTCGCCGCAGGCGCCACAGCGCACATTACCGTTGGAAATGGATAGTGCATCAGCACTGACGGGAAATACCACGGCACATTCTGGGCATTGGGTATACATGTCAGGCTACGCCACTAAGGCATACCCATCCATCGCTGGCATGGATGTCTAGTGCTGGATAGTGATGGTCATAGGCGGCGCGAACCGACTCGACCTGAGATTCCAAAATGCCCGATAAAATTAAACGGGTGCCGGGCTTGGATAGGTCGCAGAGCTGCTGGGCAAAGCGAATCAGGGTGCCAGAAAGAATATTGGCAACGATGACATCAAACGTCCCGTCCACGCCATCGAGTGAGTCTGCAACCTTCAGCGCCAGCTGATTGCCTTTGGCATTATTTTGGGTGGCTAAACAGGCCTGGGGATCGTTGTCCACCGCAACCACATCACTAGCCCCGCGCAGCGCGGCGGCAAGCGCGAGAATCCCTGAGCCACAACCAAGATCAAGCAGACGGCGGTCTTTCAAATCAGCGTCAGCCAGCGCATTGAGGCAAAGTGCGGTGGTGGCATGGCTGCCGGTTCCAAATGCCAGTCCAGGGTCCATGTAAAGCACCTCCCCCGTTGGTGTTGGCTCATAGTGCCATGGACAGATCCACAAACCTGGTTCGCCGCTGCCAAACCGCGCGGGTTCAAAGTGTTCCAGCCAGGTTCGCTCCCAGGGTTGGTCTTCAAGTGCTGCCAGACTCAGACTGTTCGCCTCAGCGGATGATAATTCTTCACTGAGTAAGGCGATCAATCTGAGGCCGTCCAGGCCAGCGTCAAACAGCCCTCGGGCAACCAGGTTATCCCACAGCGGTGTTTCCTGCGCTCCTGGTTCAAGGACTGGATCCGCTTGATCCGCAGGGATTAGGGTCACCGCTTGGGCGCCGGCCGACGTCATGACAGCCTCTACCTCCTCGGCTCGCTCAGACGAAACGTTGACGGAGATTTCCTGCCAGGTCATCGGTACGTGGTAGGGGTAAAAATGCGCTGCATGGGTCTACGCCGCCCAGGCCTAAGGGGATTCCTGTGAGGACCAGCTCATTAGCTGCCCTCGCCAGTTTCTGCCAAGCGCTTTTCTAAGTAATGGATATTGCAGCCGCCGGTCTGAAATCCTTTGTCAGCCATGATTCGCTGCAACAGTGGGACGTTGGTGTTGACACCGGTGATCAGGGTCTCTGCCAGTGCCCCGCGCATACGCGCGATAGCAATTTCACGGTCCTCACCATAAGAAATGAGCTTGCCAATCATGGAGTCGTAGTTTGGCGGCACGCGATATTCATCATAGAGATGGGAATCCACCCGGATTCCGGGGCCGCCAGGTGGGTGAAATTGCTCGACTAACCCGGGGCTAGGCATAAAGCTCACTGGGTCTTCGGCGTTGATCCGGCATTCCACTGCGTGGCCGCGCCAGGTGATTTCGTCCTGACTAAAGCGCAACTTCTCTCCGGCGGCCACTCGAATTTGCTGGCTGATAAGGTCAATCCCTGTGACCCGTTCGGTCACCGGATGTTCAACCTGAATTCGCGTATTCATTTCGATGAAATAAAATTCGCCGCTGTCATACAAAAACTCAAAGGTTCCCACGCCTCGGTAGTTGATTCTATGGCAGGCATCAACACAGGCTTGGCCAATCGCCTGTCGCTGCTCAGGCGTGATGCCCGGAGCCGGTGCTTCTTCCACGACCTTTTGATGGCGCCGTTGCATGGAACAATCCCGCTCGCCTAAATGCACGGCGTTACCATGCTGGTCACACAACACCTGAATTTCGATGTGTCTTGGGTTGGTGAGAAATTTCTCCATGTAAACAATTTCATTGCCGAAAGCCGCCCGAGCTTCCGATTGGGTCATTGCGATGGAGTTGTGCAGAGCCGCCTCTTGGTGCACCACTCGCATGCCGCGCCCGCCGCCGCCACCGGAAGCTTTGATGATAATGGGGTAACCAATGCGTCTGGCAGTAGCGCTGTTTTTCTCCCGATCATTGCCTAGGGGGCCGTCGGACCCGGGGACACAGGGCACACCGGCTTCGCGCATGGCCTTAATGGCTGCAACTTTGTCGCCCATCAATCGAATGGTGTCGGACTTAGGGCCAATAAATATGAAGCCGCTTTCCTCCACTCGCTCGGCAAAATCGGCATTTTCTGACAAGAAGCCGTAGCCGGGGTGGATTGCGGAGGCGTCGGTGACTTCTGCCGCAGCGATGAGCGCCGGGACATTGAGGTAACTCTCTGCTGGGGGTGCCGCGCCAATGCACACAGACTCATCGGCCATTGCAACATGCTTTAGGTTGCGATCGACCGTCGAGTGGGCGGCCACGGTTTTGATCCCCAGCGCGTTGCAGGCTCGCAATATGCGCAGTGCGATCTCCCCCCGGTTGGCGATTAGGATCTTTTTGATCATCAGCGCACAATCATCAACGGTTGATCAAACTCCACCGGCTGGCCGGTTTCCACCAGCATGGAGACCAATTTGCCAGCGATATCGGACTCGATCTGATTAAACATCTTCATTGCTTCGACAATACACACCACGTCGCCGGCGCGAATTTCCTGACCAATGCTAACGAATGGGTCTGACTCAGGGTTGGGCGAGGCGTAAAAGGTGCCAACCATGGGAGACCGAATGACATGGCCTTCGGGCTCCTGTGGGGTTTCGCCGCTTGAGTTTGCCGGGGCAGCCGGTTCCGCAATTACCGGTGCTGGTGGCGCGGCAACCGGCGCCGGCGGGGCGTAAACCGGCGCTGGCATCTGCGAGGGCATACGACTCAAACGCACCGATTCGTCGTTTTCCGATATCTCAATTTCCGCCAGATCTGACTCCTCTAGGAGCTCAACCAGTTTTTTTATTTTTCTAATGTCCATGATGTTTCCCTCAAAAAATCATTTAGCCGCTGGCAGCGCGGACTCGCGCTGAGAAATGGCCTGCAGCGCAAGTTCATATCCCAGTGGTCCCAGGCCACAGATGCGGCCAACCGCCAAATCGCTGACAAAGTTGGTGTGTCGAAAGGTCTCCCGACTGTCCGGGTTGGACAGGTGAATCTCGATAAAGCGCATTTCGCTGGCGATCAATGCGTCTCGCAAGGCCACACTCGTGTGGGTGAGTGCGGCGGGATTAATAATGAGCCACTGCATTTTCTGATCAGCGGCCAAGTGCAGCCGTTCAATGAGTTCATGTTCAGCATTACTTTGGAAGTGCTCTAGCACGAGCCCTAAGTCGTTGGCCAATCGATCAAGGCGGGCGGTGATGTCGGCCAAAGTTTGGTGACCGTAAATCTCCGGTTCCCGACTACCCAGTCGGTCCAGATTTGGGCCGTTCATGACAAGAACCCGGTGCATTACCCGATGGCGCTCTGTTGGAAAGCAATTCGACGCATCGGCGGAGTTTGCCTAAGCTGGACCGTCCTGTCCAGTTTGCAGTTATTTTTCAGGTGTTGGTGAACGATCGCCGCGTTATCGGCGCCAATTTTTATTTTAGCCTGACCCCGGGTTAAACCTATGTAGGCTTAGTTCGGTGTCATCAGCCTGGCCACCTGGGCGCGAATTTCCGGTAATTGGACGATGCCTCGCTGGACGTTGCGAATGATGCCATTGGCATCAACAAACACGGTATAGGGAAGGACTCCCTGAGTGTTGCCAAGGCTGCGGGCAAACAACATACCCTCGGCAGTTTCGGTGAGGGCGATAGGGTAGGAAACTGGCGTGTCGTTCAGAAATTTCGCGACCTTGGCGGGCTGATCTAAGGCCACACCCAAGATCACGGTGCCATTATCACGAACCTCCTGGGCCACCTGATCAAGATCAGGCATTTCCTTGCGGCAGGGGCCACACCAAGTAGCCCATAAATTGATGATTAAGGGCTTGCCGACGAACCCGCTGGAGGTCACTGGGTCGCCGTTTAAGGTAATAAAGGAAAATTCTGGAAGGGTTTGACCAATCATAGATTGGGAAGTTACTAGCGGCTCAGCGCTCGGTGATGGCGCTGCTAGCCATTGCTGCAGACCGAATCCGCCGGCAGCGGCCAACGAAGACACGACAAAAATGAGCAGGGCAGTTTGGGTTCGGGTCACAGTGGAAAAATCGTATGCGCCCTACTGTGCGGCGAAGGCCTGGGTAACGTGAGCGGCGAATTCATCAGGCCGCTGATACCCAACAACCCGGTACTGGGGTAACTCTTGTCCCTGGGCGTTGAAAAACAAGATCGCCGGCGGGCCGATGATGTTGAAGGCTTTCATCAGCATCTGGTCCACATCGTCATTGGCGGTGACATCGGCTTTTAACGCTCCTCCTGCGGCCATTGCGGCACGGACCTGGGGCGTGGGAAAGCTATATTTATCCATCCGTTTGCAATCAACACACCAGTCGGCGTAGAAATCCAGCATCATCGGTTGATCGTTGGCTGCAAGGGCAGACTCTAGATCATCCAGAGATTTAATTTTCGAAAATTGGGTAGGTTGGGCAACACTCAACTGGCTGCTGCCGAAAACGCCTTTCAACGGTTGCATCCAATCCTGACCGCCAGCCGCAGCGCCGGTCAATTCCATTGCGCCGATGATAGCTAACAATACGCCCAGAGATTTCCACAGTTTGGCCCAGCCGCTGGCATCGTCGCGCAATCGCTCAAACGCGCCCAAATACACCGAGCTGGCCACTAGCAATGCGCCCCATGCCAGCATGATCCAGCCAGGAGCGAGTACTCGTTCCAGCATCCAGATTGCCAGCGCCAAAAGGGCAATGCCAAAGACCGCCTTAATGGCGTTCATCCAGGGCCCTGCGTGGGGCAGTAGCTTCCCTGCGGAGGTACCAATAATTAGTAACGGCACACCCATGCCCAGGGCCAAGAAAAACAGTGCCAAGCCACCCAAAAGTGCATCACCGGTTTGCCCAATGTAAATGAGAGCGGCTGCTAGCGGTGGGGCTACGCAGGGACCCACAATCAGGGCTGACAAGATGCCCATAACTCCGGTGCCAAGCAGGGTGCCGCCTTCCTGCTTGTCGCTGAAGCGATTGAGCCGGGTTTGAACCGCGCTAGGCAGATTAAGTTCGTAAAACCCGAACATCGAAAGCGAGAGCAAGACAAACAGGCCGGAAAAGCCAACCAGCACCCAAGATTTTTGGAACCATGCCTGTAAGTTCTCACCAAACAAGCCAGCGATCACACCCGCGACTGTGTAAGTCAGCGCCATCGCCAACACATAAACCAGCGACAGGGTAAAGGCTCGCCGTGTGGTGATGGTGTCACCCTGGCCGGCAATAATGCCTGACAGGATTGGGATCATGGGGAATACGCAAGGGGTGAATGACAACAACAGACCGAAACCAAAGAATGTGAGCAGCGTTAACCACTTGTCCGACCCCAAAGCGGCGGCTAGCCGGTCCTGCTCCGGGACAGCGGTGCCAGATAAACCGGAGGGCGTAGTGGGCGAAGCTAAGACGTTACCTGTGCTTTGTGGGTCGCTGAGTGGACCGCCAAATTGCGGCAGTGCCACCGCCACCGTGCGGGTGACTGGCGGATAACAGATGCCGGCGTCTTTACAGCCTTGGAAACTGGCAGTGAGATTGACAACGCCTGCATCAGCGCCGGTGCGAGCAAGAGCAATAGGCACCTCGACTTGACCGTAATAGACCTGGGTGTCGCCAAAGTGTTCGTCATATTTGGCCTCACCTTTGGGCAGCTCGACGCTGGCCAGGCCTGCCAGCTCTGACGCACCCAGGCTTAACTGAATTTGGTCTCGATACAGGTAGTAGCCATCGGCGATGGTCCAACGGGCCAACAATGCGTCGCTGGCAATGGCGATGGTCTCAAAGACAAATGCTTGATCTACCGGTAACGCAGTGTCGCCACCCAATGTGGTGTTATTGCTGGTACCAAATAGGCCACTGCTGGCGTTGTTGCCCGCAGCACCCATTGGGTTGCCAGAGGCAGATCCTTGGTTGGTTGGCGCTGTCACAGTCAGCAGGGTTCGCTGGGGTGGGTAGCAAACACCCAGGTCGGCGCAACCTTGAGACCTCAGTTCCAGTTCAATGGTCTGGCTGCCGCCGGCGGATATTGGGACAAAAACGTCGATCTGGCCGCGGTAGGTTTCCTGCAGACCGAAAAACTCATCCTCCTTTTCTTTGCCTTTGGGCAAAAGTGGCTCGCCGAGAACAACACCAGGGGTGTTGGTGGACACACTTAGGCGGTCTTTATAAAGGTAATACCCTTCGGCCACCTGCCAGCGGATTTGCAACTCATCATCCCCGACAAATTGAGCGCTCGGCGCAAAGGCGTCTTCAACGGACAGCAGATCCGCCTCGTCAACGGCGCTGGAGATTGCCGGTAATAGCAGAGCGCTGACTAGGGTAAATGCAGCGGTAGCGGAGGCAATAAAGCCGAGTCGGGGAGCATTGGTGTTATTCATGAGTTTTACGACCGGGTTAGTGGCGAACTGATTGCGCAGTAGGCTGAATTATCTGTCGAAAGAATGTTATCACCGCTGTGGTGTGGGGTTTGAGTAGTTTTTTTTTGGCTCGAACCCTTGAATTGGCCATTTCAGACACCATTTAGCACTCCCGTATAGAGAGTGCCAACGCATTCAAAGGCCCCAGGTGGGGTCATTAAAGCCGGAATTTCGGCGATGTGCAGGCCCTATTTATTGTTTGGACGACAAACCCTTTTGGAGGAAAACCATTCATGAACATCCGTCCGCTGCATGATCGAGTGATCGTCAGACGCATGGAAGAGGAACGTACCTCTCCCGGCGGCATCGTTATCCCTGACAACGCCACGGAAAAGCCTATTAAAGGTGAAATCCTAGCTGTCGGTAACGGCAAAATCTTAGAAAACGGCGACGTTCGCGCGCTGGATCTGAAATCAGGTGACAAGGTGTTGTTCGGAAAATATTCCGGTACCGAAGTTAAGGTTGACGGCGAAGAACTGCTGGTGATGCGTGAAGACGACATCATGGCCGTTATCGAAGGCTGATCCGTCTCGTAACAACCGAATTTACCTGACCGAATTTATTTTTAGAGGAATTTACCAACATGAGTGCTAAAGAAGTCCGTTTTTCAGAGGACGCACGAAATCGCATGGTTGCCGGCGTCAACACGCTGGCCAACGCGGTTAAAGTGACCCTCGGACCGAAAGGTCGCAACGTGGTGCTAGACAAGAGCTTCGGCGCCCCTACCGTCACCAAAGACGGTGTTTCCGTGGCGAAAGAAATCGAGCTGGCTGACAAGTTCGAAAATATGGGTGCACAGATGGTTAAGGAAGTAGCTTCCCAGACCTCTGATATCGCTGGCGATGGAACCACCACCGCTACCGTATTGGCTCAGGCCATGCTGCGCGAAGGCTTGAAAGCCGTTGCCGCTGGCATGAACCCGATGGATCTCAAGCGCGGGATCGACAAAGCCGTCGTTAAAGCCGTTGATACCCTGAAAGGTCTTTCTAAGCCTTGTGACAACGACACCGCGATTGCTCAGGTTGGCACCATCTCCGCCAACTCCGATGCGGACGTTGGCAACATCATTGCTGAAGCCATGAAGAAAGTCGGCAAAGAAGGCGTGATCACTGTTGAAGAGGGTTCAACCTTGGAAAACGAGCTGGATGTTGTTGAAGGCATGCAGTTTGACCGTGGTTACCTGTCACCTTACTTCGTGACCAATCAGCAGAACATGACCGCTGAGCTGGAGAGCCCTTTTGTGCTGCTGCACGACAAGAAGATCTCCAATGTTCGCGATCTGCTGCCGATCCTCGAGGGTGTGGCTAAAGCGGGTAAATCTCTGCTGATCGTATCTGAAGATGTGGAAGGCGAAGCGTTGGCCACCTTGGTGGTGAACAATATCCGCGGCATCGTCAAAGTTGCTGCAGTGAAAGCCCCAGGTTTCGGCGATCGACGCAAAGCTATGCTGGAGGACATCGCTGTCCTGACCGGTGGCACGGTGATCTCTGAGGAAGTGGGTTTGTCACTGGAAAAGGCCACTTTGGAAGATCTGGGTTCTGCGAAGAAAGTTCAGATCAGCAAAGAAAACACCACCATCATCGATGGCGCAGGTCAGGCTGACGGGATCAAAGCCCGGGTTGACCAAATCCGTTCTCAGATCGAAGAAGCGTCATCTGACTACGACCGCGAGAAGCTACAGGAACGTGTGGCTAAGCTGGCCGGCGGTGTTGCCGTCATTAAGGTCGGTGCTGCCACTGAGATGGAAATGAAAGAGAAGAAGGCCCGCGTTGAAGATGCACTGCACGCAACCCGTGCGGCTGTTGAAGAAGGTGTGGTTCCCGGCGGCGGTGTGGCTCTGATTCGTGCACTGTCTGGTCTGGACAAGCTGACCGGTGACAACGCCGATCAGGACACCGGTATTGCCATCGCCCGACGTGCGATGGAAGAGCCGCTGCGTCAGATCGTGACTAACTCTGGAGCGGAAGCCTCAGTGGTTGTGAACGAAGTACGCAACGCCAAAGGCGACACTGGCTATAACGCCGCTACCGGTGAGTTCACCGATCTGGTGGCTGCTGGAATCCTGGACCCAACCAAAGTCACCCGCTCTGCATTGCAGAACGCGGCCTCTGTGTCAGGTCTGATGATTACCACCGAAGCCATGATTGCTGAAGCGCCGAAGGAAGAAACGGCGGCGCCTCCGATGCCTGATATGGGCGGCATGGGCGGTATGGGTGGCATGATGTAAGTCAGCCCCCAGCGCTGAAATATAAAAGCCCCGGTTCGCCGGGGCTTTTTTTTTGCATGAATAGGGCTGTTGTTTAGGGCCCTTGAGTGAATATAGCGTTCACCGAGCCTGGGAGACGTCCGGTAATCCAGAGGTAAGCCACCAGCGTTCTCGTTCGTCATCCCACTGCCAGGATTGACGATCAACCAGTGTTTTTTCTACCGCCGTATGACGGTTGGAAAGATTAATCTGCACGGTTTGCACGTATTGGCCCTCGGCGTCAAAGCTACCTGGGCCGGTGGTCTGGTAGCCACTCACCTTAAATTGTTCCAGGCGACTGAGTTGGAAACCCAATTGGCGTTCACTGGGCCGTTGCTCAGGGTGCAAATATTGTGCTGCGGTCCGCGCAGCATCCCAACGTATGGTCTTACGGTAGGACTCCAATGTGTCATTGAGGCTCAAAGACCGGCCATCGCTGGCGCAGCCAGCAATCATTGCCAACCCAATCAAAGTAGCAAGAGTAAGGGCGCTTTTCATCGAACTCCAGAAGCCATTTTGGCGACAAATCGGCCTTCCATAATAACGCTGGGTTCGTCCCCTTGTCCGATCCAACTGCTTAATCCGATCCGTGCGACCCCTCGCTGATCCAGGCGTTTGATGAACGTGCCTAGCGTTTCCGGTGAGGGTGCGCAGCAACTGGCTCGCAAGGTACTCGTGGTGGGCCGCTTGTAACTGATTGTGCTATCCATAACCACGATATCTGCGTCAATACCTCGCCGCCGCAGTGCATTAAATAACCAGCCCCAACCGGCCATGAACAGCAGACTGGCCAAACTGCCGCCAAATCCGGTGTTCTTGTCATTGCGATTGGGCTCAAGGGGGGCCGATAGCTGAACCTGAGTCTCACAAACTTCCATAACGGTCACTTGCATGGCTTGCGACAGCGGCAATTCGCGATGAAGGTAGGTTTCGAACCAAGCCTTTTCTGTAGGTGCATTTTCCTCGTTCATTTGCACATTGTAGCGATCTACCCACGGTCTGCCATGGTTGGAGCCCACAGCGCTATCAGAGACAAGCCCTGGGTGCGACTTTTCTTATTGGCCATTATTTGGGAACTGATGGCTGGACGGGTTGCTTTGATGAAATATTGGATTGTGATTTGGTTGATTGTCCCACCCTGCTTCACTCAGGCCAGCGATTCGCCGCAGATATATCGCTCAACGGCCCCTGATGGAACTCTGGAGTTTTCTGATCGTCCCCGTTTCCAACCCGGTCGCCGCCAGTTAAACCACGCGGTTGCCATTGGCCTTCCTGAAACGAACCTGCTGGCCCCGCCAGTTCCGGGCCACCCCCAATCTACGCCCCATTCAAAAGATAGAGCAAGGCTTCGTCTACCTGCGAGAGAAGTGGCTGAATCGAATAACTGTGGGCAGCTCCGTCGACAGCTCCAGGAACTGTGGCGGGAACGGCGCACAGGCTATCGCCTCCAGCGAGGTCCAGAGCTGAAACGATTAATTCGGGAGCGGCAAGCCGAGCTGAAAACCTCCTGTGGGCAATGGCGTTAGGCAGTCTGCGAGTGAAGACTTAATGGGACAGGGACCGTGGCCGTATAATGCGCTGAAACAATGGAGCTAAAACCATGGGTCGAAGGCGAGGGCTGCTGGCAGTCATAGTGATCTGGGTCGGCGTTTCGGCCGTTCTGGCACAAACACCGGCTAGTAACGAGGTAAGTCAACAGTTTCGCGATCTATACGAAGCGGAGTGGCAGTTTCGATTGCGCGAATCACCATTGCTGGCCACCTTTGTGGGAGATCAACGATTCAATCACCTGTTGGCTCGCCAACGCCCGGAGGACATTCAGCGCCGACACCGCTACTGGAAGCAGGTTCTGACACAGTTGGAGGCTATGGATGTTTCGGCGCTCAGCCTAGATGACCAAGCTAACTATGCGATCTACCAGCGGCAGATTCGCAGTTTTATCGACAACGTCGACAACGGCGGTTATCTGATTCCGTTTAATAGCGATTCTGGTTTTTACTCCAGCCTGGCCCGGCTGCCGCAAAGTGTGCCGCTGGAACAACAGGCTGATCTAAATAATTACCTGGACCGGCTGGCGATGTTGCCGGACGTGATTGACGACTACATCGCGCTAATGAAGCTGGGCCTTGAGCGCGGCATGACCCAGCCCCGAGTGGTAATGAAAGGACGAGACAAGGCTATTGTTGCCCATATTGTCAACGACGTTGAAGACAGCGTCTTCTATCAGCCCCTGAGCAATCCGAAAGCCCCTTTGAGCGAGACCGATCGCACCCAGCTTCAGGCCCGCGGCAAAAAGCTGGTGATGCAGGGAGTGATTCCAGCCTATCAGCGCCTATTGACGTTTTTCAACGGCGCCTATGCGCAGGGGGCTAGGGACACTTTGGGGGCTTTAGCACTTCCCAACGGCGAACGTTTTTACAACGACCAAATCCGCTACTACACGACGCTGGAGCTAAGCGCACAGGAAATTCATCAAACCGGTTTAGACGAAGTGGCCCGGATTCGGGCAGAGATGTTAGCAATCATTGAAGAGTTGGAGTTTGACGGGTCCTTTGCTCAGTTCCTGGAGTTTCTGCGCACCGACCCGCAATTTTACGCCCAGTCACCCCGAGAACTGCTGATGGTTGCCAGCTATTACGCAAAGAAAATGGACGCTGCGTTGCCTGCCTATTTCACCCATTTACCTCGACAACCCTATGGCGTGGAACCTGTTCCAAAAGATCTTGCGCCGTTTTACACCAGCGGGCGGTATTCAGGAGCGCCCATCGACTCAACCCGACCTGGCCTTTATTGGGTCAATACCTACGATTTGCCTAGCCGCACGCTTTACACCATTCCAGCCCTCACGCTGCACGAAGCGGTGCCGGGTCATCATTTGCAGAATGCTCTGGCAAAAGAACTAGGTGACCAGCCCCCTTTTCGCCGCAACGATTACATCTCCGCCTATGGTGAAGGTTGGGGGCTTTATGCGGAGTATTTGGGTGTGGAGGCAGGTATCTATGAAACACCCTATGACCACTTTGGACGGCTCACGTACGAAATGTGGAGGGCTTGCCGTCTGGTAGTGGATACCGGCATGCACGCGTTAGGCTGGAGCCGGCAGCAGGCCCTAGACTACCTTTCCAGCAATACGGCGTTGTCCATTCATGAGGTGACAACCGAAATCGACCGCTACATTTCATGGCCTGGTCAGGCGTTGTCTTATAAATTGGGGGAGTTGAAGATCAAGGCTCTTCGCGCACAGGCCCAGCAGGCGCTAGGGGCAGACTTTGATTTACGTACGTTTCATGATGTCGTACTGGCTCAGGGATCGGTTCCACTGGATCTGCTGGATGCCGCAGTGCGGCGCTACATAGAGGAGCATAAGGATCAATGAGGTTTTTACTTTTGTTATCGCTGGGGTTGCTCACGGCCTGTTCAGTGTATAAGACCACGGGCCCCGCTGACCCGAGTAAGGTGCGTGATATCACGCCTATGTGCGAGGGTGGCACGAAGACTATTCGAGTGGAAGGTGATGCCGCCGTCCGAGAGCAGCTGGCGCGCGGCGCCTCGCTAGGCCCATGCAATAACACCCAAAACGGTGAATCCGGCTGACGCCTTTTCCGGTTGAACTTGAGCACCTGGCGACCAAGGATTCAAACTTTGGGTCAGTGCTGGGTTTACTGTGTGGATATAGCCACTACGCGGCCAAAACGGTTCAGCATCACGGCCCCTGGTTAGCTGAACAATGGCAGGCGGGCTGGGCGCGGGGTAAACTGGACTGGTCAAGCTTTGTCGCCGAACAATTCTCTCTTGAAGCTGACCTACAGGTACTGAAGGAAGCGTCGGAAGCGCAGCAAATGGTTCGGCTAAGGCAGCTGCGCCATAAATTGATGTTGCTAATTATGTGGCGGGATTTCTCAGCCGCCGATGAGGTTGGCGACACCCTCACTGGACTTTCTATCCTTGCTCAGGCCCTAATTTCCGTTGCGACGGAATTGGCCCAAAGTCGTTTAAGTCAGCGTTTCGGCAGTCCCTGTGATTCCCAAGGGCATCCCCAATCTCTTGTTGTATTGGGTATGGGCAAGCTGGGCGGCGGAGAGCTGAACTTTTCCTCCGATGTCGATCTGATCTTTGCCTACCCCAGTAGCGGTGAGACCAATGGTGCGAAAACTCTCAGCAACGAAGAGTACTTTTCTCGGGCTGTGCGTCAGATTGTTCGCTTGCTAAACACCGTGACTGAGCAGGGCTTTGTCTATCGCGTTGACTTGCGCCTTAGACCTTTCGGCGATGCCGGCCGTCTGGCAATGAGTTTCTCGGCGATGGAGCAGTATTACTTGCTAGAGGGCAGAGACTGGGAGCGATACGCACTGCTCAAGGCGCGCCCCGTGGCCGGCGATATTGAGAAGGGCAATGAGTTGATGTCGGCCTTGGGTCCATTCGTCTATCGACGTTACCTGGATTTCGGTGCCTTTGAAGCACTCCGCGAAATGAAATCACTCATCAAAGAAAGCGGTAAAGAGCGAGATCAGGACATTAAGCTGGGAGCTGGGGGGATTCGGGAGATTGAATTTTTGACCCAGGCCTTTCAATTGGTGCGCGGTGGCAGGCTGTCTGACTTGCGACAGGTTAGCTTGTTGCCGGCGCTGTCAGCAATCAATGATCATGGCCTGTTGCCGAAAGAGGACGTGGACAACCTCGTCCAGGCCTACCAGTTTTTTCGTTTGGTCGAGAACCGACTGCAACAAAAAGACGACCAACAAACCCATCACATCCCGGAAAGCTCCCAGGAACTGTCGGAATTAGCCCAGGTGTGTGGGTTTGCCAACCCGCAACAGTTCACTCGAACGTTGGATAAATGGCGACAAATCGTCAATGGGGTTTTCAGTCTAACCTTTGCAGCTGTGCAGGAAACCCCCGAGGACCGCTGGGAGTGGAAGGCGTGGAACCTGCAAGATCAAGCATCACAATTGACCGCGGCACTAGATCAGCTCCACTTTTCCGAGCCGATACAGGCATCCACACTCATAAGGCAGTTTTCCAAGCGGCCAACCCTGCGGGACGCTGGTGCAAAGGGTCGCACCATTATTGACGACCTAATGCCTAAGCTCATTAAGGAAGTGTCAGACGCTGGCGGGCACACCGCAGTGTTACGCCGAGTGCTAGCGATTATTGCGGCGATTGCTCGGCGCACGGCGTACCTGGCTTTGTTGGCTGAACGCCCGGCGGTAATGGCGCGTTTGGTCTGGGTTTGCCATCGCAGTGATTGGCTGGGAAAACGACTGCAGCAACAGCCGGGCCTGCTGGATGACCTTATTTCTCCAGTACCAGGTTTGGCGCCCAACTCGCTGAGGCAGCAGTTAGAACGATCGGTCAGTGATGCTGATAGCGATGTTGAGCAGCAGTTGATGGCGCTATGCCAAATTCAGCAACGGGAAATGGTCGGTCTGGCTATCGGGTTTCTTGGCGATAACCGAGATGCCCTAGCGGTAGGTCAAGAGTTGACGGATTTGGCTCAAGCAATACTGGCGCAGGTGATAGCGATCGCAAGAAAGGAACTTGAGTTACGTCACGGGTCTCCGGAGGAGATGGATTTCGGCGCCATTGGCTATGGCACTTTCGGTTCTGCTGAGATGCGTTACGACTCTGATCTTGACTTGGTGTTCCTGACTGATGGCGGCACAGACAGTGGCATGACCGAGGGGGCTAAGCCTATCCCTGTGCGTCAGTTTTTTACCCGCCTTGTGCAACGGGTGTTAAGTCTCCTCACAATGCGAACGCCCTTTGGCCGACTGTACGATGTGGACACTCGTCTGCGGCCCAATGGAAATGCGGGGTTTCTCGTGTCCTCGATTGACGCTTACGAAATCTACCAACGGGATAACGCATGGGTGTGGGAGTGTCAGGCGCTAGTTAGGGCCCGCCAAGTGTTCGGCGGTCTGCCAGTGTCTCGACGGTTTACCGACATCCGTCATCAAGTGCTTACTCACCCGCGCCAGCCGGCGCCGCTGCGCGGTGACATCTGCGATATGCGAACCAAGATGCAGCGACAGGCCCGGGGTGCTGCTGACCGGTTCAAATTTCGACCAGGCGCGCGACTGGATATCGAATTCCTTGCGCAATTTCTCTGTCTCGCCTATTCCAGCGAGCATCAGGCAATAGCCAGAGCAGCGAGCACACCGGAATTGATTGAAGTCGAAGCGGATTGCGGGTTGCTCAGTAGTGAACAACGAGAGGTGCTTGTGCGTGGGTATGCCTCGTCGGTAGATTCCGAGCTGAGACTGTCTTTAGGTGCTGAGCTGTCAGCGCAGGCCGGTCAGTATGAAAAGGAGGTGTCTCGAGTATGGCAGGAAGTGATGGTAGACAACGAAAATATTCGGACATAAAAAGAAAGGGAGCCGAAGCTCCCTTTCCAAGAAGGTGTGTCAGTTCTCGTCCGTCCACGCCCTGCAGAGCGCTTCCCGTCGGTCGTTTCCTGACTCCGTGGAGTCTGGTGTTTGAGAGCTGTTTAAAACTCAACCTCTCAGACATCTACGTCGGATCTCTTCACATCCGCTTTCTTTTTCGACGTCGCCAATACTTTCGCATTGCCTGGCGTCTATCTCAGAGAAGGGCGACTTCTCTTCGCACCCGCCGCGGTGGTGTTCTGGCTCTTACCCCTAAGGGTCTTGCCGTGCGGCAGAACGCTTCTTACC
>CAZLJY010000019.1:0-38881 GCA_964559945.1 uncultured Gammaproteobacteria bacterium
GACCTGGCCAATTGAGTTGCTCAGGGGTGGTGCTAACCCACTTTGATGATGGTGCTGCGGTCATCCCGTCAAGTCCTGTTTCGTTGAGGCCCCGGCTGTGGGGCAGCGATCACCGCGATTCTAGCCTGCATTTGGGGCTTGCGGGCATTTAACCCGGCTGTTTTAAGCCATTTCGCCAACCCTGTTGGGGCCACTTCTGCCGCGGTTCACCCATTGTCGCGGCAAGAAGTTGCGGTAGAGGCACAGGTTTTGACTTCAAACCTCAGTAATTGTTCGACAATTGCGCAGATTACCTTGACAATAGGCGGCTGAATCTTGCCCCTGACTTGGCGGGTTGCCTAGAATGAGGCTCGAAGCTTAAGAAACAGGCCGTGATTCAGATAGAAAAATCCAGTGATGGACCCCGATGGCGAATCCGGCTATTGCCCAATCGCTCATTGAAATTTGGCGCAGCCTTAAAGATTTTCAGCGCCATGTCGGTGGTGGGTTTGTCCATTGCAGCCTTTTTTGCGTTACAGGGGCTGTGGGTGCCGCTACCGCTAGCAGGTGTTGAACTTGCGGCATTAGGGTATTGCTGGTGGTTGGTATTGAAACGCTGCGCGCAGGAACAGGTGATTGAGCTTGATCCGGCACAAATTCAGGTCACCGGGGAAGCGGATGACTTTCAGGCGCAGTTTCACCCCTATTGGGTGCGTGTTGAGCGGGGAACCGCGAAGTTTAAAGGCCATCCCAGGCCGCTATGGTTAACCAGCCATGGCAATCGGGTGGAGGTGGGGCGATTTCTCACTGAACAGGAAAGACGCCAGCTGCATGGGCAGTTGACCGCAACGCTGGGTGCATTGCGGACGTGAAGTAAACACTTGATTCGGAAATAACAGATGCAAGCGAAATTGTTTAGCCGCAGGTCGATAGCGTTAGCTACCGGCGCATTGCTGGCCACCGGCGCCGCGAAGGCTGAGTATGGACTTAACATGCCTCGCGGTGTGACCCCTTACTCCGTTGAGGTGTATGAACTGCACATGACCATTTTATGGATCTGTGTGGTCATCGGTATCGGCGTGTTTGGCGCGATGTTTTATTCAATGTTCAAACACCGCAAGTCCAAAGGGCATGAGGCGGCGCAATTTAGTCACAGCACCACGGCGGAAATCGCCTGGACCATTATCCCAATTTTGATTTTGGTAGTGATGGCTATACCTGCGACTAAAACGCTGATTCGAATGGAGCAAACCGGCGATACGGATATGACGGTGAAAATCACCGGCTATCAGTGGAAGTGGCGTTACGATTACATCGAAGACGATATCAGCTTCCTGAGCACCCTGGACCCAGCCAGTAACGCGGCCCGCCAGCTCGGTTCCGGCATTGATCCCAGCACAGTGCCTAACTATCTGTTGGAAGTGGATCGTCATGTAGTGTTGCCAACGGATACCAAAATCCGTTTCCTGATTACCGCCGAAGACGTGCTTCACGCTTGGTGGGTGCCAGATTTAGGTTGGAAGCGCGATGCAATCCCCGGCAAGGTGAATGAGGGTTGGACCTTGATCGAGCAGCCAGGCATCTACCGCGGTCAATGCGCTGAGCTTTGCGGCAAAGATCACGGTTTTATGCCCATCGTTATTGACGCGCGATCGCCCGCCGACTACCGAGCGTGGGTAGCAGAGCAGCAAAGCGAGCAGGTGGCGATGGCGGCTGAAGCCCAGCGTGACTGGACCCACGCCGAATTGTTTCAGCGCGGCCAAGGCGTCTATGAGCAGCAATGTGCAGCCTGTCACCAGCTTAATGGTGAGGGTTTAGCGCCGGCATTCCCGGCTCTGGCCGGCAGCTCGATTGCCACTGGCCCGGTGTCCGATCACCTCAACGTGGTGGTGAACGGGCGGCCCGGAACCGCCATGCAGGCGTTTGGCAAAACCTTAAGTGAAACCGATATTGCTGCGGCCATGACCTATACCCGCAGTGCCTGGGGCAATTCTGACGATACCCCGATTCAGCCCAGAGATGTTGTAGCTGCCAAGCGCGGCTAACGCAAAGAAACCAGGATTAAGCAATCATGAGCAGTTCAGACGCGGTCCACGACGACCATCATCACGAACCTGTCGGCGGCTGGCGCCGTTGGGTGTATTCCACCAACCACAAAGACATCGGAACCTTATATCTGTTGTTCTCGCTGGCGATGTTTTTCATCGGTGGTTCGATGGCAATGATTATACGGGCGGAGTTGTTCCAGCCTGGTTTGCAGGTTGTGGAGCCAGACTTTTTCAACCAGATGACCACTATGCACGCGCTGATCATGATCTTTGGCGCGGTAATGCCGGCCTTTGTAGGCCTGGCTAACTGGCTGATTCCGATGATGGTAGGGGCGCCGGATATGGCACTACCGCGGATGAATAACTGGAGCTTCTGGATTCTCCCGTTTGCCTTCGCCATGCTGCTGTCCACACTGTTTATGGATTCCGGCGGTCCGGCTGGCGGTTGGACTCTTTATCCGCCGCTATCATTGCAGGGCGGAAATAGTTTTGCCTTTGTGATTTTTGCCATCCACCTGATGGGCTTTTCATCCATCATGGGGGCCATCAATATCATCGTGACGATCTTCAACCTGCGTGCGCCGGGGATGAATTTACTGCGCATGCCGATGTTTGTTTGGGCATGGTTGATCACCGCCTTTCTGCTAGTGATGGTTATGCCGGTATTGGCGGGAGCGGTGACCATGCTGTTAACCGACCGCTACTTTGGTACCAGCTTCTTTAACGCAGCTGGCGGCGGCGACCCGGTCATGTTCCAGCATATTTTCTGGTTCTTTGGCCACCCCGAGGTCTACATCATGATCCTCCCGGCCTTCGGCATCGTGTCTGAGATTTTGCCGACCTTCAGCCGCAAGCCGCTGTTTGGTTACGTCAGTATGGTGTACGCCATCGCCAGTATCGCCTTCCTGTCGTTTATTGTCTGGGCCCACCACATGTTTACCGTGGGTATGCCGCTGGGTGGAGAGCTGTTTTTCATGTACGCCACCATGGTCATCGCGGTACCCACCGGGGTGAAGGTGTTTAACTGGATAGCCACCATGTGGCGCGGTTCCATGACCTTTGAAACGCCCATGCTGTTTGCCATTGGCTTTGTCATTTTGTTCACCATTGGCGGATTTTCTGGCCTGATGTTGGCCATTGTTCCGGCAGATTTCCAATACCACGATACGTATTTTGTGGTCGCTCACTTCCACTATGTGTTGGTGACCGGTGCGGTGTTCTCGATCATGGCAGCGGCCTACTATTGGCTGCCGAAATGGACCGGCAACATGTATTCGGAAACCCTGGGCAAGTGGCACTTCTGGTTGTCGACCATTACCGTCAACATTCTGTTTTTCCCCCAGCACTTTTTGGGCCTTGCGGGTATGCCGCGGCGAATTCCCGATTATTCGGTGGAATTTGCTGAGTTCAACATGTGGTCATCGGTGGGTGGATTTGCGTTCGGTTTGACCCAGCTGATCTTCCTGTACATCGTGCTAAAAGCCTCCTTTAGTAAGGCGGCCGACGGATTGCCGGACCGAAGCTGGGAAGGTGCCAAAGGCTTGGAGTGGACAGTACCCACGCCTGCGCCCCATCACACCTTCGAAACGCCGCCGGTGTTGGACGACAATGAATTACACACCCCAGAGGCCGAGCACGCATCGTGAGTGATCGCGCGTCCAACGGTGCGCCGCAAGATCAGGATCAGCGTCGCCGAACCTGGCTGATGGTAGCTGGGCTGGCGGCTGTGGCGGTGGTTATTTACGTCACGTTTATCGCCAGTGGCGTGATGGCGGCTCGCGGCTAAGGCTATGGGTCAGCACGGTAAAATCATCGCTCTATGTGGCGGCTTGGCCGTTGGCATGTTTGGTTTTGGTTTTGCCATGGTGCCGCTGTATGACGTGTTTTGCGATGTCCTGGGTATCCGCTTGGAAGATGGGGATGGACGAATTTCCCAAGCCCAGGCCGAGCAAACCATTGCCCCAGTTGAGGATCGCTGGGTGACAGTTCACATGGATACCACCGTTGATCAGTACCTGCCCTGGGAATTTGCAGCCCAAGACAAATTCGTTAAGGTGCGGGTGGGGGAGCTGGCCGAAGCCTTGTTTGATGCGGAAAACCTGGCTGACTACCCGGTCTCAGGTCAAGCAGTGGCCAGTGTGGCGCCGGCCGAGGCATCCATTTATTTTGCCAAGACCGAATGCTTTTGTTTTACCCGTCAGCAGTTGGCGGCCGGCGAATCGAAAGAAATGCCGGTGAAATTTATGCTGAATCCGGCACTGCCGGAAGATATAAAAGTGGTAACGCTGTCTTACCGATTTTACCCAATGGATACAGAGAAAACTGCTGCACTGAGTGGCAGCTGAACGGAAACAACGAAACATGGCACACGCAAACGACGCTTATTACGTTCCTCACGGCACAACCTGGCCCATTATTGGTTCTATAGGGTTAACCACGCTGGTGGTGTCGGCGGCTAATTTCATTAACGGCACGGGCAGTTTTTGGCTGAGCGCCATGCTTGGTGGTCTGGCCATTGTGGTGTACATGATGTTCGGTTGGTTCCGCACCGTGATCCAGGAAAGTGAAGGCGGTGAGCTCTACAACGACCAGGTCGATGTGTCGTTCCGGATGGGCATGATTTGGTTCATCATCAGTGAGGTGATGTTCTTCGCCGCCTTTTTTGGCGCCCTATTTTATGCCCGTCAGTTCGCCATTCCCTGGTTGGGCGGCGAGGGATCTGGTCTAGCCACGCAACAATTCCTGTGGCCGGCATTCGAAAACGCCTGGCCCAGCAACGGCCCAGCGGAACTGGGCGGCGTATTCCGCACGATCCCTGCCTTTGATCTGCCGCTGTATAACACGCTGATTCTGCTCACCTCCGGTGTGACCGTGACCATGGCTCACCATGCGATTAAGCACAATCAACGCAAACCATTGATTTGGTGGCTGGCGGCGACCGTGGCCTTAGGGTTTTTCTTTGTGTACCTGCAGGCCACTGAGTACATCCACGCCTATCATGATTACAACCTGAAGATGACCACCGGAATTTACGGCTCAACCTTCTTCATGCTGACCGGCTTTCACGGCTTTCACGTCACCGTAGGTGCCATCATGCTGACGGTGATCTTATTCCGCTGCATGAAGGGTCATTTCAACGCGGACTCCCACTTTGGGTTTGAGGGCGTTGCTTGGTACTGGCACTTTGTGGATGTGGTATGGCTGGGTCTATTTGTCTTTGTTTACATCGTTTGATCAGTCAGAGGTGACCGCGGGTTTGGGCTGACCACCCAGTGGGTTCTCATGGGGCTGGATATAGCCCAGTTTGACGGCGGCGATCAGGCCGCCAAATAGCAATACCGATAAGCCCACGCGCCACTTCAGGGCGTTCAATGCTCGGTTGCCTTGGCCCTGATCTTTAATCAGATAGGCCATGCTCATGGCCAGGTTGCCCACGATAAACACCAGCATTGCCACAATGAGAATTTTGACCCACATAGGTATGTCCGTTGAAATTGAACGGGGATTATAGACGATGCTGCGCACGATTCCGTGGCTAGCTGCGCTGCTGACGATGGCGTTGTTTGTACGCTTAGGGTTCTGGCAACTGGATCGGGAAGCGGAAAAGCTGGCCCTATTTGAGGGCTTCAGCCAAGCGCTGACCCAGCCGCCGAAGCTACTGGACCCCTATTCTCCGCAGCCGCGGTTTAGTCGGGTCAAACTCGAAGGACAGTACACCGGCGATCAATTTCTGCTCGACAATCAGGTCTTTGATGGCGCTACTGGCGTCCACGTTTACGCGCCTTTCAACTTAACTTCGGTAAAACAGACGGTGTTGGTCAATCGAGGCTGGTTGCCGATGGAACGCGATCGCAAGACGTTGCCGAAATTACCGACCTTGCCCTTTGGCAACACCACGGTTCAAGGTCATCTCAGCAGCTACCCACAACCTGGCATCAAGGTGGGTCAGCCGGATTATCAAGGGCCACAACCCTGGCTTTTGATTTATCTGGAGCCTGATGGGCTCGCTGAGGCGTTGGGCGTGGCGTTGGCGCCCCAGGTGATGCTGGAAACCAGCGCTGAAGCCTCAACGTTTACCCAACAATGGGCGCCGAAAGTAATGGCGCCGGAAAAACACCGGGGTTACGCCGTGCAGTGGTTTAGTCTTGCCGCTGCGGTTTTGGTCGTAACCTTGATATTGGCGTTAAAGAACGATTCACAGACACCCAAACCATGAATTCACCTGATAATCCGTTACCTGACAGCGCCGAGTTGCCGCCCAAAACCCGCGGCCGTTTGGTATTGATCATGATTTTCGCGCTGTTTTTCGCGCCGATTGTGGCCGCGTTGTTTCTCAATAGCCGGCTCAGCGACTGGCGACCCAGCGCGACCAAAAACTTCGGTCAGCTGATTGTACCGGTGGTGCCCATCGGATCTGAGTTGCCAGTCGTCGATTCGGAAACCCTGCCACCCTGGCGTTTGATTTGGCCCCTTAGCGGAGACTGCGAAGCTGAGTGTCGGCAAAAGGTCGAGACCCTGGCTCGAATACAGCAGACCCTGGGTCGGCATCGAGACAAACTGGAAATCTGGGTGTTGAACGATACCTCGGGCGAGCTTGATGCAGGCGCTGCGGAAAAGGTCCGTTCAGCCTTGGTTGAAAGAGACCTCACAACCCAGGGTTTATACCTGGTAGACCCACTGGGCAACGTCATGATGTTCTATCCACCGGATAGCGACACCACAGGATTGCGCAAAGATTTAGATCGTCTCATCCGACATAGCAAATTTAACTCATGAAACTACTACGTATTTTGGCCATTGCCTCTGTTGTGCTGGCGCTGGTGGTAGTGGTTCTTGGCGCCTGGGTTCGCCTTTCCCACGCTGGTTTGGGCTGCCCGGATTGGCCCGGCTGCTATGGCGAAATCACCTGGCCTGATACTAGCGCCGAAATCTCAGATGCCAATCAAGCGTTTCCGGATCGGCCGGTGAGCATTAGCAAGGCGTGGAAGGAGATGCTCCACCGCTATGTCGCCGGCAGCTTGATGCTCATGGTGTATCTGTCGGCGTTTCTGATTTGGCGCCGCCGGGACCAAATGCCCGGGGCGTTCCCGCTGGCTGTTGGAATTGCAGCCTTGATTACGCTGCAGGCGGCCTTTGGTATGTGGACGGTAACCTTAAAGTTGCTGCCATTGGTGGTGACCGCTCACCTGATGGGCGGAATGGCCATCTTCTCGCTGTTGGTTTGGCAGGCGCTGAGATTGCGCCACACCGACCCACCGGCAAGGTCGGTATCGTTGCGCGGCCCGTTAGTAATCGCCATGGGCTTGCTGTTGATTCAAATAGCCCTGGGCGGCTGGACCAGTAGCAACTACGCGGCCCTTGCTTGCACTGATTTTCCCACCTGCAATGGCCAATGGTGGCCGGACTTAGACTTTTCCGAAGGGTTTACCTTGGCCAGGGAAGTCGGGGTGGACTACGAAGGTGGAGTGCTGGATTTCTCAGCCAGAGCCGCCATTCACATGACTCACCGAATTGGCGCAGTTGTGGTTTCTTTATGGATGGTGCTGTTGCTTGGCCTACTGCTGATGGCCGGCAGGCGGGCTGGCGCCTTGATGTTGGGCGCCATCCTGAGCCTGCAGGTCGGGTTGGGTATCGCTAACGTGCTGGGCAGTTTGCCGCTGACCGTGGCAGTGGCCCATAACGGCAGCGCTGCAGTGTTTCTTGGGGTGCTGGTGGTCCTGCTACACGGGCCTATAATGCGCCGATGAACTCTGTTGCCACATCGGCCCAGGCGCCGCCTTCCACTTTTGCCCGTTACTACGAGCTGTGCAAGCCCGGGGTGGTCATGTTGATTGTCTTCACGGCAATTGTGGGCATGCTGCTGGCAAGCCCAGGCATGATTGAATGGCCTTTGCTGCTGGCCGCAACGGTAGGCATTGGCCTGAGCTCAGCCTCCGCTGCTGCCATCAACCACCTGCTGGACCGGCGCATTGATCAGCAGATGGATCGAACCCGCAATCGCCCCCTGCCCGCAGGGCACTTAGGTACCCAACAGGTGCTGACCTTTGCCATTTCACTGGGAGTGATTGGGCTGGCACTGCTGGTGTGGCAGGTTAACCTGCTGACTGCGGTACTGACCGGTTTAAGCCTGATTGGCTATGCCATCATCTATACGGTTTATCTGAAACGGGCGACACCGCAAAACATCGTCATTGGCGGGGCAGCCGGCGCAGCGCCACCGCTGTTGGGTTGGGTGGCAGTGACCGGCCAATTGGATCCACCGGCGTATATTTTATTTCTGATTATTTTCATCTGGACGCCGCCCCACTTTTGGGCGCTGGCGATTTTTCGCCGAGATGACTACGCTGCGGTTGGCATGCCCATGCTGCCCGTCACCCATGGCATTGCTTACACCCGTTGGCAAATCCTGTTTTACACCGTGCTGCTGGTGCTCGTTACCCTGTTGCCTTATCTGACGGGTATGAGTGGGTTGTTTTACCTGGCAGGGGCCGTGGTTTTAGGTCTGGGTTTTCTCTACTATGCGGTACGCCTGATGGTGGATGACAATCCAGGCTTGCCTATGCGCATGTTTGGCTACTCCATCTGGTATTTGATGGCACTGTTTGCCTTTCTACTGATTGACCACTATTTACCCGACAGCCAACCTTTACTGAGCGGGCCAACTCTCTGAGCACCATTGTGAAAGATCACCTCCAGGAACTAATTAACCAGGCATTGCTGGACATGTGCCGCGAGGGCAGCCTGCCCAAAGACTTGCGACCCGACGTTCAGGTAGAGCGTTGCCGAAGCGTTGAACACGGCGATTTTTCCTCTAACATCGCCATGATGCTGGCCAAGCCAGCGGCACGTAATCCGCGGGAGATTGCAGAAGAAATCATCCGTCGTTTACTGCCGTCTAAGCATGTGGAAAAGGTTGAGGCCGCAGGCCCAGGGTTTATTAACTTTCGGCTGACCTTAAGTTCGCTGCAATCGGTCATCAATCAAGTGCTCACCCAAGGCAAAAACTTTGGTGTTTGCCGTGATGGCCACGGTGAGAAGGTCAACGTGGAATACGTGTCGGCTAATCCCACTGGGCCTTTGCACGTTGGTCACGGCCGCGGCGCGGCTTTTGGCGCATCCTTATCCAATTTGCTGGAAGCGGCAGGTTTCGAGGTGCATCGGGAATACTACGTTAACGATGCTGGGCGACAGATGGATATTCTGGCCGCCAGCGTGTGGCTTCGGTACCTGGAGCTATGCGGTAAAACCTACCCGTTTCCGGCCAATGGCTATCAAGGTGAGTACATCTACGACATTGCTCGGGAAGTGCGCCAGCACCATGGGGACGACCTACGGGGTTTTGAGCCTAATGTTTTCGACAAACTTCCGGCAGACGGCGAAGCCGGCTCCGATGAGGCTGAGCAAAAAGATCTGCGTGAACGGCACGTGGATGCGTTGATTGTATTGGCCAAAAAAGTGCTGGGTCAGGAACGCTACGAGGTGTGCTTCAACACGGCCTTAAATGCCATTGTTGGCGATATTCGAGAAGACTTAAAAGCCTTTAACGTTGAATACGACGTGTGGTTTTCTGAGCGTGAACTGGCCGTCAGCGGTGCAACTCAGAGGGCCCTTGATCGGCTGCGCGAAGCTGGACACTTGTATGAACGCGATGGCGCCCAGTGGTTTGAGGCGACCAAATTTGGCGATGAGAAAGACCGAGTGGTGATTCGCGATGATGGAAGAACCACCTACTTCGCCTCCGACATTGCCTATTTTCTGAGCAAGCGTGAGCGAGGTTTCGAACACGCCATTTACGTTCTAGGCGCCGACCACCACGGCTACGTGGCTCGACTGCGTGCAGCGGCTCAAGGACTAGGGGAAAACCCCGACATCTTGGAAATTCCGTTGATACAGTTTGCCCATCTTTATCGCGATGGCGAAAAGCTGCAGATGTCCACACGCTCCGGCGAGTTTGTCCCTCTTAAGCAGCTTCGCGAAGAAGTGGGTACCGATGCCGCTCGCTTCTTTTACGTGATGCGCTCCCATGAGCAACATCTGGACTTTGATCTGGAGCTGGCAAAAAAGCAGTCAAAAGACAATCCGGTCTACTATGTTCAATATGCCCACGCCCGGATCATGCGGGTGTTTGATCGACTGGAAGACAGCGGCGAGGCTTACAATCAGGCCATTGGCCAGGCGGCCCTTGATCAATTGGGCGCCGAGCATGAAATCGCCGTCATGCGCGAGTTGGCCCAATACCCAGAGGCGGTCTCGCTGGCGGCCCGCAATCGTGCACCTCACGTGATGGCCCATTACCTGCGAGATTTGGCCCAGGTTTTTCATTCCTACTACGACGCCGACCCAGCGCTGAATTTGCGGGTGTTGGTGGATGATGAGGACTTGCGCAACGCCCGCCTCAATCTGTCCATGGCGGTGCGCCAGGTCCTGGTGAATGGTTTAGCTTTGTTGGGTGTGTCGGCTCCGGACAAGATGTAGTGGCTCGCAAGACCTCGCGAAAAAAGACTACCAATCGATCTCGACAAGCGGTCCGTGACGGTGATCATCGGGTGGTCCCCGCTTGGGTCTGGTTATTGCTGGGTCTGGCGATGGGGATTAGTCTGACCGTGTTTTTGGTGATGGCCGGTTTTGTCCGCCAGCCAACGCCGGATAAGCCTGTTCCCAATCCGGTGGTGCGGGAAGCGGAAGAATTGGTGACGCCGGCTGATGAGCCGAAAGACGAATTTGATTTCTTCACCGTTTTGCCGGAAATGGAAGTGGTAATCCCGGAAAACGAAATTCGTGAGCGGGTGAATCAGCGAGAAGAACTGGCGGCCAGTCGCGGCCCATACCTCCTCCAGGTGGCCTCAGTGCGGCGCGCTGACGATGCGGAAAAGATGAAAGCAGAACTGGCCTTTCTGGGTGTTGTGGCTCAAGTGGTAGAGGTCAAAATCAATGACGTTCGGTGGCACCGAATTCGGGTCGGCCCGGTGGCCAATCTACGAGAGCTGGACGTGATTAAGCGTCAGTTGCAGAACGCTGGCTACAACGTTCTGGTTCTGTCAGAAAACGGCTGAAACCGATTCCTGATACACCGGGTTTGCTGACAACGAACTAAGGGGTCTCGAAGCCGTCGCGGAAAACCACCAGACCCTGGCCAAAGCGATATATCCGCCCACCAAAGTCGACCAAATACAGTTCTCCTTCTTCATCTTCGCCAAAAGCCACCACCGATAAAGTGCTGATCGGGTTTCCGGCGCTGTCGATAAACGGCTCAGGAATTGTTTGGGAGGTCCACTGACCGGCGTTTTCCTGCGCCACAAATACTTCTTGTCGGCGAATATCAGCGAAATAATAAAGACCACGCGCGGCACTGAATCCGCCGCGATAACGGTAACCCCCGGTGATTGAGTTACCGGAGCCTTGCACATGGGGATTGACGATGATGGGGTCTATCACTATTGGCGGGTTATTGCCGGTGCACACAGGGGCTGACGAGCCAAAAATAGAAAAGCCTTCGCGACAATCCCAACCATAATTTTCTCCCCCGGGGGATGCAGCGGGTTGAAACGAAATTTCTTCGAAGGCGTTTTGGCCAACGTCACCAATAAACATGTCACCGGTGAGGCGGTCAAAGCTGAATCGAAAAGGGTTGCGAACGCCCAAAGCCCATATCTCATCACATAGCCCATCATCACCAACGAAGGGGTTTTTTGGCGGGATCGCGTATAAGGTCGGGCCGCCGCTGTCATCGCCACAGGCCACGGCGCCATCCACGCCTTCGTTATCGACGTCAATGCGCAACATTTTTCCTAGCAGTGATAGGGGGTCTTGGGCGCGATCGTTAGGATCCCCGCCGCTGCCGCCATCACCCATTCCGATATACAGAAAACCGTCAGGTCCAAAATGGATGTCACCACCGTTGTGGTTAGAAAAATCCTGATTGATGCTAAGAATGACGGTGCCGGAGCTGGCATCAGCGATGTTCGGGTCGCCGGCGCTGACCGAGTAACGGGCAATCTGCGTTGCCCCAGCGCCGGGCGTTGTGTAGTTCAGAAAAAACAGACCGTTGTTTTCATAATCCGGATGGAAATCGATGCCCAGCAAGCCGCCTTCCCCGGTGAGGTCGGTCAGGTTGTCGTTGCTGAAATCCAGGAACGGGGTGTCCAACAGCTGGCCATCGGCTTCAATGATGCGAATCCGGCCCGCCCTCTCAAGGACGAAAATCCGGCCGCTGCCATCGCCGGCATGCCGAAGGGCAATGGGGGAGCTTAGGTTGCTTGCCACAAGCTCCAAGGTGAAGTCTGGGATAACAAAATCGTCGCCTGCCTTTGCCGAGAAACTGCTGAGCGCCATTAAGGCAAATACTGTCGAAAATATTTTCATGAACTGATATCCGTCGCCAATAGTCCATCAGTATAGGCGCAAGCGGCAGGTTTTCGGTGTGAACTGGTGCGTTGACAGGAGTGCCAAATGGCCTTTGAACGTTCTGACGCTTCGTTTACTTGTAGGCGGTGATCACTTTTCGCCCTGCTGGTGTGCTCAAGGCGTTTGGGCGGTGAGCTGTGAGGCGACGCTGGCAAAATCGGTTTTTGACTGATCGCTGACCGATTGAATGACGGTGTCGAAGCGAGGATTTGAACGCAAGCTGGCCAGGCGCGGGTCCGCATTGGCTTCCGCTGCGCTGACCCAGCCTGTGGATAGGTTGTTTTCCAACACACGAAGGGCATCGTCTGCCTGCCCGCCCATGGCCAACAAGGTGGCCTCAAGGTAGCTGAGATCGGGTGATTGATTGCCTTGTACGCGCAATCGTTGCAGCAGCCGGTTGGCTTGGTCTAGTTGGGAACTTGCCAGGTCAGTGCGTTGGGTCTCAATACTTGCGATGGCACTCCAGCTGAGAACTTCGACGGCGATTTGCGGTAACAAAATGTCCAGTCTTTGCACCACCCCTTGGAGTTTGTCCCAAGCCTGTTGGGACTGCCCTAGACCCAAGGCGGCAACGCCCTGACGCACCAGCGGCAACAGCGTGTCAGCTGTGGAACCCTGTTCCTGAGGCGCCAGCTGTTCCAATCGCCCCTGGGCGTGTTGATACAGTTCGTCGAAGCGCCCGGCCACCAGCAGCAAGCGGGCCCAGGCGTCTTCGACCTCTTGGTTATCTGGCGCCAACTCGCGGGCGCGGCCCACCGCCGATCTGGCCCGTTCTACTTGTCCCCAACGCAAATACAAATGGCCCAGCATGGCCTGACTGACGGGCTCGTCCGGCGACAACAGCAACGCTTGTAGCAAATGGGTGTGGGCACTGGTGTGGCGACCATTGGCTACCGACCAGTTGGCCAGGGTCCGAAGTAACAAACTGGAATCGGGGTAAATCTGGCGCAGGCGCCCCAGCCGTTCCATGCCGGTATCAAACTCGCCGCGGCGCAGCTCGTTGTCTGCCATAGCCAGGTTCAAGAGCCGATCAAACTGATCAAATTTGAGGGCTTCCGAGAGCACCAGTCGTTCTTCCTCCAGCCGCCCCAGTGAGCCCAGTAGCCCACCTAGCCAATTGGCGGCATCGACATTTTCAGGGTCCAGCCGCAATGCTCGGGTGAAATAACTTTCCGCCTGGGGATAGCGACCTAGCATCCGATTGATGAGGCCAAGGGTGGCGAAAGCGCTACTGAGCTGACCGTCCAGTTTAAGGGCTATGTCGACGTTTTCCGAGGCCAGGCGAATGGCTTCAACGACGGTACGGTTGCCGTAGCTGGCTTGCAGCAAATAGGTATCCGCCAGGCCGGCATAGGCGTTGGCGTATTGCGGGTCTTTACTGATGGTGGCCTGAAATTTCTTTTCCGCTTCGGCCAATGACTCAGGCGTTCGTTTTTCCCAGTCGGCCCGTGCACCCACGTAATCGTTCCAGGCGTCCAAACTGGCGATCGTGGAACGTTCACTGACCGACGAACTCATTGAAACCGTTGACCCCAGAACTTGGCCCACCACTTTTTCCGCAATCTCGTCCTGTACTGCCAGGGTGTTGTCCAAGTCACCCTCAAAGGACTGAGACCAGGTGTCGAAACCGTCTTCGGTACTGGTCAAAACGACCCGAACCCGCAGGGTTTCACCTTCTTTGCGCACACTGCCATTCAACAGCCAGCCCACCCCCAACACCGCGCCAATATCCATTGGGGTGCGGTCTTGGCTGGCAAAGGCCCGGGTGGCGCGACCGCTGATCACGCGCAGGCCATCCGCGTGGGTTAGTGCATCGGCTAACTCTTCCGATACGCCGGCGGCGAAATACGCTTGGTCGCCATCGGGAGACAAGTCGTCAAAGGGCAGTAGGGCCAATGCATTCGGGTTTCGGGCCAGACCGGTGGCAGGAG
This sequence comes from uncultured Gammaproteobacteria bacterium, assembly GCA_964559945.1. Lineage (GTDB taxonomy): Bacteria > Pseudomonadota > Gammaproteobacteria > Xanthomonadales > SZUA-38 > JANQOZ01. The sequence continues at coordinate 14,363 of CAZLJY010000019.1, forward strand.
CGCTGGCGATGGTGCCCGTGCCGGCAGCTGATGCCGGCACGGTGTTGCCCGCCGGCGTTGCGTCGCGCATGACCCCAGGCGCGTATACCTGATAGAGGTAAACGGCTAAGGCCCCGTCCACAATCACTACGGCGGTCACCAACATCATGGCGGCCAGTCTTGATCCCTGGCCAGGAAGTTCTCGACGAAGACCTTGGGGGGTCATTTCCAGCACCCAGGCCAACACCACCACCAAGGGAAAGGCCAACACGACAACAACAATTAGCGCCCGAAGAGACCACTCAGGCAATTGCAAAGGCTCAAAGGTAATTTCGCCCACTTGAAGCAGGACAAAGGCCACCACGGCGTAAGCCGCGGTCACACGAAAGACTTTGCGTCGATGCATTTCTGCAATCAACGTTGAAATGGCATTAGCCATGCTGATTGGAGCGCGTCGATCGATCGGCGCGCCTGTCATCCCTCCCGCTGGCGGTCAATGGGAAAAGCCTTGGGCGCTGGTCGCGCTGCACAGGTCTTTTTCCGGACCGGTTACTATCTTGACTGAAACATTCCAGCAGGCAAGTTATTACCTCCAGCCTGCGCTTGCCATAATATCAGCCCCCACCCAGTGAAAGCCGTATCCTGTGGCACGCCATGGTGCCTCGGATTTAGACGCATGAAACCTTGGATTCGTTAGCTTGGCCAGAGTTCCCGCCACAAATTCTCGCCAAACCCCAAATCACACGACAATCAGGGTTTTATCACCGTCGAGTACCGTATTAGGTTGAAAACCTTCAATATTCCAAAAAGTAAACTACACTTATTGGATGATTGGGTCTCGAAATTTTACCCGTTTTAGCGGGGTATTGGTCTCTGTTATAGCGCTCATGAGTGCGCCAGCTAGCGGCTGGGAGATCGCCAATGACGCTGGACCTGGCGTTGTTGAGGTTATCGGGCAAAGTTTTCGGCCCTCAGTGCAAGACGAAGGGGATACTTTTCGATTGCCACGGGCGGCCAATAACCTGGCGTTTTTAAGTTTCTTGAGCTTTGACGTTGGCTCAGGGGTCACCCTCCCCAATCAGGTCTATTTATATTCTGCGCTACCCTTGGTTACCGACGATCAGGTGACAGGGGATGGGGCATTTGCCACAGGTGTGCGGTCTGCCAGCGGTTATGAATTTAATCCGCCCGTTGCGGTGCCTTTCGACCAATTGACCTACCTGGTGTTTCCTGGCTGTCTGGAGGTTCCGGCAACTCTTGGCAGTTATCCCGGTGGCCAGAGTTTGATTCCCAATGGAGGCTGCGGTCGATCCAGCGACACCAAACCCATTGTCACTAGCGAGTTCGATTTAGATTTCTTCGCGCTGTTTTCCAATCCTGAACCGTCGTTGGTTGCCGATTACCGGTTTGATCAGAAAGACCTGACGAGCTTTAAAGGTGACGCCCCGCCGCTGGTCAGTCTGGGCCGCAACGGAATCATCTCCGAGGAAGTTTTGGGGCAAAATCGATTTGCCCTGAGTATTCTCAGTGGCACTGGATTGCAGCTTAGCCTCAATGATCAACTATCCCGGACGGATTACACGCTGTCGGTGCTTTTGCGAATCAATCCCGATACTGTGGTTGCGAAGTTGATGGATCTCAGTGGACTGACCTCAGATGACGGGGTGTATGTCGTTAACAAGGCTATAGTGTTTCGCGGCGACCCTGACCCCATACCCCGCCCGCCTTCTGTCATCAAAGATGACGGTTATGTTCAGTTGACCCTGGCGCGCCAGCAGAATACGAAATCTATCTCTGGTAGTGCTCAGGGCCATGTGGATAGCGAACAGATTTTCGATTTCGACAACGACCCCAATGACCCGAATCTGGACAGCTCGAATGTCGTGCTAATGAGAGATGACGGGCGAGAAAACACGGGCGGGGCTATTGCTCGGGTTCGTTTATTTGAGGGGCAGCTGTCGGACAATGAAATTCGCTTGTTGGAACCTTTGCCACCGACCACCACTGATGTGTATGAAAGCGACAATACGCCCTTTGAGGCGGATGTGGGTCTTTCAAGCGGCAAGTTTGCCAGTTACCGCACCCTGCATAGCAACGAGGACATCGACTGGATTTACGTTGGCGATCGCTGCTACACGAACAACTATTACTCCGCGAGTGACGGCTTGCATTTGCATTCCGATGATCCGAGATTTCAGCCCATTGTGGAAGTGTACGGTGCTGAGTATTTGGCCGATACCAGTGCACCGCCGGAAGCGGTTTACGGTGCCTGTGGCCAATCAAACAACATCCAGTTTAATCCTGGGCCCGGTCATTTCAGCGTGCGCAACTGCGAGTCGGTGGATATCGCCGATGAACCGATATTTTATACCGTGGTACCCCTCAATGCGGACTTTGAGGTGTGTGGGCCTATATCAACCATCCGCGGCACCGTGATTGATGCTGCCACCAATGAGCCGGTGGGTGGCCAATTTATTTTAGGCAACAGCACAAGCACATCGGTTTCCAACCCAACGCTGGGCGACTATGCCATTGCGGTGACCGCCGGGGTGATGACTTTGGAGGTGGTGTCCACCGAATGGGAAGGTGCACCGGTGCAGATCGACACAGTGCCGATGACCAACTATACCGGTGTGGATATTTTGGTGAATCGAATTCCTCCACCGGACGACCAACCCATTGCGGTGACGGATAATTTCTCCGGCTCGGAAGATGAAGTGATGAGCGGCGACTTGGCTGCCAACGATACCTTAAGTGAGGACGGCGGAAATGTGTTTTCCCTGGCCACCGACGCGACTCGCGGCGCGGTGAGCGTGACGCCTCTTGGCCAGTTCAGCTATGAGCCGGATCTCAACAGTAATGGCCCAGACAGTTTTTCCTACCGAATTACTGACGCCGATGGGGATGTGGATCTGGCGGACGTTAACCTGATGGTCAATGCGGTCAATGACGCCCCCGAAGCGGTTGAAGACATGGCCTCCATCGATGCGAACAGCGGTCCGGAAATCATCGATGTGCTGGCAAACGATAGCGACGTGGATGATGACCCGCTAACCATCAGCGCAGTCACCCAGCCGGCTAACGGTACGGTGGTCATTGATGGATCCCAGACCCAGCTAAGCTACCAGCCCGATCAAAACTACTGCAACAGCGGCGGGACAGCCGATACCTTCAGCTACACCATTACCGACGGCAGCACCAACGACCAGGCAACCGTGTCCATCACCGTACCCTGCACCGCCGATATCCTATTTTCCAACGGTTTCGAAGCCTAAAAAAACACTCACTAAAGCGACGCCGCCCCAACTGTACCAACGAACTAGGCAAAAGGGCCGATCACCCCGTTGAAGGAAATAAAGCGCACCGAGGGGAGCCATTCCTTTAACAGGGTGATCGGCCCTTCCGCCGACCTTACTGCCCGATTGGGCCGGCCGTCAGCTCAAAGCATCCGCGTCGCTTTCGCCGGTCCGAATCCGGACCACCTGCTCAAGGCCATGGACAAAGATTTTGCCATCACCAATGCGATCGGTATTGGCCGACTGCGCAATGGCCTCCACCACCGCTTCAACACGGTCGTCGGTGGTGGCAATTTCCAGTTTCACTTTGGGTAGAAAGTCCACCACGTATTCTGCGCCGCGGTAGAGTTCAGTGTGGCCCTTTTGACGACCAAACCCTTGCACCTCGGTAACCGTGATGCCCTGAACTCCTACTTCGGACAAAGCGCTTCGCACATCGTCCAGCTTGAACGGTTTGATGACCGCAGTAACCATTTTCATTGATATTGCCCTCTTAAAACTAAACCGTTCTTCATTTCAGACCACCGTGCATAAACTCGGGGTAAGCTTCCATTCCGCATTCGGACAAATCGACGCCCGCCTGCTCTTCTTCTTCGCTCACCCGAATTCCCATGGCGGCTTTGATGATCATCCAAAAGATGAAGCTCACCGCAAAGGTCCAGGCGAAGATGGTAACCAGGCCCAACAGTTGTGCGCCGAAGGTTGCCCCGTCGTTGGTCAGCGGAACTGCCAGTAGGCCCCAGCATCCAACCACACCATGGACAGAAATAGCGCCCACTGGGTCATCGATTTTCAGTTTATCCATGCCGATGATGGCGAACACCACTAAAACGCCGCCGGCGGCGCCAATGAAGGTTGCTGCCAGGGGTGTGGGGGTTAGTGGCTCGGCCGTGATGGCCACCAATCCCGCCAGCGCGCCGTTAAGCATCATGGTTAGGTCCGCTTTCTTGAACCACAATCGGGACAAGATGACGGCCGCAATGACGCCGCCAGCGGCAGCGGCATTGGTATTAGTAAAAATCAGCGCCACGGCGTTAGCGTTTTCAACATCTGCCAGCTTCAACTGAGAACCCCCGTTGAAACCGAACCAACCCAGCCAGAGGACAAAGGTGCCTAAGGTTGCCAAGGGTAGGTTGGCACCAGGAATGGCGCGAGGGCTACCATCTTGGCCAAACTTCCCTTTCCTTGCGCCCAGCAAAATTACCCCAGCCAGCGCGGCAGCGGCGCCGCAAAGGTGAACCACACCGGAGCCGGCGAAATCCTGGAAATTGGCCTGGTGAAGAAACCCTTCACCCCACTTCCAAAAGCCCTGCACCGGGTAGATGAATCCGCACATAACAACAGCAAAAGCGAAAAATGCCCATAGCTTCATTCGTTCGGCTACCGCGCCCGAAACGATGGACATGGCGGTGGCCACGAACACAACCTGGAAGAAGAAGTCCGACAAATTAGAATAATACGGCGCGTCCTCGCCACCGGCCATCACGGCCTCAGCGTTGTTATCACCACTGCCCAGCAGCAGGTCAGATAATGCCGGTATGTATGCGCTGGTCGAGTCGCCATACATAATGCCGTAGCCACATAACATGTACATGATGCAGGCGATGGAATACAGGCCAATATTTTTGGCCAGAATTTCGGTAGTGTTTTTGGACCGGACCAATCCTGATTCCAACATGGTAAAGCCGGCGGCCATCCACATGACCAGGGCTCCGCACATTAGAAAATAGAAAGTGTCCAGGGCGTAACTTACTTGTGCCAGTTGTTCCACGTGTCAGCCTCGTTGTTTGAATGCCAGCGCCCGGTTTTGGTTATAAAATTTTCCGGGCAGATTGCTTGCCAAGGACGGGTCGTCAACCCCTGGCCCGAGAGCCTTACGCAAGTGGCGTGCCAAGTATTGCGTTGGGTCTTTGCAAGGGTTTTGAGGGTGCTAGGTGGGGAATATCGGTCTGTTTGCACCATAGTGGTGCGAAAGGTGAGGTCGGCCTGCACCAAAAGGGACAAGGACGATTTTGGGTGCCAGAATGGAGCAGGGCGAGTATCCTTAACACTACTCTTTTCCTTGCTTATAGGGAATTATTCATGTTGGACCCGCAAAAAATTGATGAATTGGCAACTTCGTTAAATCGGCTAGTACCGGACTCCCTGCGCGATGCCGGAGACGACATCAAAGCCAATTTCCGAGCGGTGGCACAATCGTGGTTTGATCGCTTGGATTTGGTGACCCGAGAGGAGTTTGATGCCCAGCAAGCGGTGCTGGCACGGACCCGAGAGAAGCTTGATCAGATAGAGCAACAGCTGGCAAAAACTGAGTCCTGATAAGGCTTTAGACCCCTATAGGGTACTTTTGGTTATTTAGGCATAGCCCGTAAGTCGTTTTTCTATGAGGCGCTAGTGGGTAGGGTTATATCCATCATTCTTCGATGGATTTGTTATGTCACTGGCCGTATCACCCCCGATTTCCCCGGACGCGCAACAGGCGCTTAACCAATTAGCGGGACAGTGGAGCGCTGATCAGCAGCTCTGGGCGAGTGGGTTTTTGGCCGGCATGGCGGCCAACAGTTTGCCGGCAACCGCCGCAGAACCAGCTCTTAGAGGCACCGTGTTATACGGCTCTCAGAGCGGCAACGGCCAGGCTGTTGCCGAGGCATTGGCCGCCAGTGGCAGCGCGAACAACCTCAACTTGCGTGCAGTCAGCATGGCGGATTATTCGCCGGCTCGGCTAAAGAAGGAAGCTTATCTTCTGGTGGTCGTTAGTACCCACGGGGAAGGTGATCCGCCGGATGATGCCTTAGATCTATTTGAGGCCCTTGCCGATCCCGATGGCCCCAAATTTCCTGAGCTGAACTACGCAGTGTTGGCATTGGGGGATAGCAGTTACGCACAATTTTGCCAGACCGGTCGAGATTTTGACGAACGTTTGGCAGCTCGCGGGGCCAGTGCCCTGTTCGAGCGCGTTGAGTGTGATCTGGACTACCACGAGCCTGCCTCCAACTGGCAGTCGAAGGTGTTGGAAGCGTTAAAAGAACGACAACCGCAATCCGCTACGCCCCATTTGCAGGTTGTGCCGCAAATTACTGCGGATCAATACAATCGTAATCGCCCATTCCCGGCAACCGTTGAGGTGAATCAGAAGATCACCGGCGGTACCTCCGCGAAAGATGTGCGTCATTTGGAACTGTCGTTAGCGGAGTCGGGACTAAGCTATGAGCCTGGCGATTCTCTGGCGGTGGTGATCGACAACCCGGTAGCGTTAGTGGACAAAGTGTTGGCGGCAACAGGTTTGCCCGCCGATCAAGAGGTGTTACTGAATGAGGAAAACACCACTTTGGTCAACGCCCTAACCGAACAACGGGAGCTGACCCGGTTGACCCGGCCGGTGCTGGAACGGTTCGCCCAATACAGCGATGCGCCGGCGGTCAGCGAGGCCTTGGCCAATGTTGATCAACTCAAGTCATTTTTGTTTGATCATCAAGTCGTGGATCTGTTCCAGCAGTTCCCAGTGACCCTTGATGCTCAGCAGCTGGTCGACCTGTTAGCGCCGATCACCCACCGGTCCTATTCCATTGCCTCGGCCCAGGAGCTGAACCCAGACTCGGTCCATTTGACGGTGGATGCGCTGAAGTATGAAGCCTTCGGCGAGGATCACATTGGCGCTGCCTCCACGACGCTGGCAGAACTGGATGCCGGGGATGAGGTGCGGGTTTATATGGATCCCAATTCACGCTTCCGGTTGCCAGAGGATTCTTCAGCTCCGGTCATCATGATCGGACCGGGAACCGGTGTTGCGCCATTTCGCGCCTTCCTGCAAGAGCGCGATGCTAGCGGCGCCGACGGTAAGAACTGGTTGTTTTTTGGCCACCAGCATTTTGCCAGTGACTTCCTATATCAGATCGAGTGGTTGCGTTGGCGCGAGTCCGGTCTGCTAAACAACCTAAGCGTTGCCTTCTCTCGCGATCAGGCCGAAAAACGTTATGTACAACACTTGATGGAAGAGCAGGGCAAAGCGTTCTATCAATGGCTGCAGGACGGCGCTTACCTGTACGTCTGCGGTGACGCGGAACGGATGGCCGGTGACGTGGATGATGCGTTGCGCGCCCTGGTTGCCGAGCATGGCGGCTTAAACCCTGAGCAAACCGATGATTACCTCAGCGATTTGCGTCGCAGTGGTCGGTATCGAAGGGACGTCTACTAATGGTAGACAAGAAACTCAGCGATGTGGAGCGAATTAAGACCGCCAGTCGTCACCTGCGTGGCACCCTGGCGGAGGGTTTGGTGGATGATGTCACCGGCGCAATTGCCGACGATGATACCCAGCTCAGCAAGTTCCACGGTATCTACCAACAGGATGACCGGGATAGCCGCGCTGAGCGACGAAAGCAGAAACTGGAGCCCGCCTTTTCATTCATGATCCGGGCCCGGATTCCCGGCGGCGTGTGTACCCCCGAGCAATGGCTAGCAATGGATTCATTGGCCCAAACCCACGCTAACAACACGCTGCGCCTGACTACCCGCCAGGCCTTTCAGTTTCACGGTGTGATCAAAAGCCGTCTTAAGTCGACCATTGCCGGCATTAACGCATGCTTGCTGGATACCTTGGCGGCCTGCGGCGATGTTAATCGAAATGTGATGGCCAGTCCGGTGGCAGAGAATCGTGAAGTGCAGCAGGCGGTGGCCCAATGGGCAGCAGATCTATCTGACCATTTGACGCCAAAAACCGGCGCTTATCATGAGATTTGGCTCGATGGCGAAAAGCAGGCGGATAGTGAGCCTCCCATTGAGCCGTTATATGGCGATACCTATCTACCTCGTAAATTCAAAATGGGGTTGGTGATTCCGCCTCTGAACGATGTGGACATTTACACCCAGGATTTGGGTTTTATCGCGGTGGTGGAAAACCACAAGCTGGTTGGCTTCAACGTGTCGGTGGGCGGCGGCATGGGAATGGCTCATGGCGTTCGCGAGACCTTCCCCATGCTGGGTCAGGTGATTGGCTTTGTCCCCCCTGAAGCACTGGTTGCCATCAGCGAGGCGGTGGTTACCACCCAAAGAGATTTCGGCGACCGCACTGAGCGACGCCACGCACGGCTGAAATACACCATTGATGATCGCGGGATTGATTGGTTCAAGGCCCAAGTGGAAGAGCGCTCCGGGATTACCTTGCAGCCGGAGAAAGCCATTACCTTCACCCACCGAGGTGATCTGACGGGCTGGCTGGAAGATGACGCAGGCCTCTGGCATTACGGTATCAGCGTTGAGAACGGCCGGATTAAAGATTCACCCGATGGCCATCCGCAACAACTGATGACCGGACTGCGCCAGATTGCCAGCGTGCACAAAGGTGAATTCCGCCTGACCGCCAATCAGAATCTGATCATCAGCAACGTGGATCGGTTGGATAAACCCCATTTGGAAGTGTTGCTGGATGAGTATGGGATTGGGGCAGAGGTGAGCCCGCTGCGAGCCAATGCCATGGCCTGTGTGGGGTTTCCTACCTGTGGCTTGGCAATGGCGGAAAGTGAGCGTTACCTACCGGAGTTAATTGATCAACTGGACGAGTCACTGGCTCGCCACGGGTTGGAAGATGAGCCGATGGTCATCCGCATGACGGGATGCCCCAACGGTTGTGCTAGACCTTACGCTGCAGAAATTGGCTTGGTAGGAAAAAGCGCTGGGCGATACGCGGTGTTTCTTGGCGGCGATTTTGAAGGGCATCGGCTCAATCAATTGTACAAAGATAACGTAGCGGACGATGAGTTGGTGGGTCTCCTCGATTCGCTTTTTGCCAGTTTTGCCAAAGACCGTAAGCCGGAAGAACATTTCGGCGATTACCTCATTCGCAGTGGTGTGGTGGCGAAAACGGTCCACGGTAGTGATATTCATGGAGTAGCAGCATGAGCGCAGTAGCCCTATGTGAAGACCAAAGCCGCCAGGCGGCTGCCAACTGTGCCAACGAGATGCTTAGCAAGTTGTCGCCTCAACAGCGCGTTCGCTGGTCTTTGGAAAACCTACCCGGCGATTTTATGCTCAGCTCAAGTTTTGGCATCCAGAGTGCATTGATGTTGCACCTGGTGACCCAGGAGTGGCCTGACATTCCAGTGGTGTTGATTGATACCGGTTACCTGTTTCCCGAAACGTACCAATTTGTTGATCAGCTCAGTGATCAACTGAAGCTGAACCTAAAGGTGTATCAGCCGCGCATGAGCCCAGCCTGGCAAGAGGCCATGTATGGCAAGCGCTGGGAGCAGGGCCGCAAAGGCATTGAGGCTTACAACGAAGAGGCCAAAGTGGCGCCCATGCGTCGGGCCTTGGATGAGTTGAATATCAATACTTGGTTTGCCGGTCTGCGTCGCTCCCAGTCAGACACTCGCACCCAGCGAGAGTTTGTCGAACTTAATGGCGAGCGTTGGAAAGTTCACCCGGTGGTGGACTGGACGGATCGGCAGGTGCACGAATATTTGCAGACCCACAACCTGCCCTACCACCCGCTACGGGAAAAGGGCTATGTGTCCATTGGCGATTGGCACAGCACCCAGTCGTTGCTTGATGTGGACGATGAAACCCAAACCCGTTTCATGGGCCTGGGCCGGGAATGTGGGCTACATACCAACCTCTAAATGAGCGCTATTCGAATCCAGATTCCAAAATAATCTGATCGGTGACAGCTTGGTAGTTGGTTGGGGTTAAGTTGAGAATGCCAATATTTTCTTCAACACCCTCAACGGCAGTCACCGCTACTGAAAGCGGCAAATAATCTGGATGAAAAATCGTCACTGTTCCATCACCAACGGTGACCGCTGCGCCAAACTGGCCATTGTCATCAGCAAAAGCACTTGAACCCGCGCTGGTAACGAACGCTCGGGAAATGACCTCACCGGTCACCGCATCGCGGGCCTGACCCGTGATGAAACCGACGCCCACAATGATGTCGGCCATAGAAAAGCCTTCGGTATCTTTTTCCACCGTCAGTGTGTATTGTCCGGCGGCATCAGCCCCACACCCGGAGACACGAATCACGTCTCGGCCGAATCGCGGCGGGTAGCGGGGATACACAAGCTGCTGAGTCACATCACAGTTTCCGATGGCCATGGACGGGTTGAAATCAGCGAACTTCTCATTGCTGTACCGATGGCTGCGAAGAATCTGACCCGGCGCTGGCGTGATGGTGGTGTCCACTTCCTGGTAACCGTTGGTGTTGAGATCCGTTTGAGCGATCAGATACCAGTGGATATCTTCGGGCCCTTTCAGGGTTGCGGTGACGGTGCTTGCGTTCACATCCCGCAGGTTGATAAACGTCCCACCGCCGGCAAGTTGGGCCTGGGGAAATATTTGGGCGCCGCTGGGCTCGATTTGCAACCCTAGGCACCAGCGTTCAAATTCCACTTCATCATCACCGGCATTGTCCACCTGCAAAAACCACGGTTGATCGCCGACTCCAGGCTGATTGCGAAACCCGGCCAGCTGTTCGGAGGGTTCCAAGTCTCCGGCCAACGCGATGGGGCTGGAACACTGCTTTTCGGCGGGCCAGATATGGGTGTCTGCAAACACCGCATGAATATCTGAATTATCGCAGTCGCCAGAGGGTCTGATCGCTTCTTGGGAAAAATTGGGCCGATTCACCAAGCTCACTTCGGTCTTCACGGGGTTTTGTAGCCGAAGGGCAAGATCGGAGACCATAGGATGGCTGAGCTTCACTTCGACCTGGGCATTGATCACCGTAGCCCCTGGCGGAATGATGTCGCAGGCTGACGCGGGCCCCCCATTGCAGTCGCCTTGGCGGGAGAAATCCAGGCCTTGTTCCAGGCTGATTTCACCGTTGCCACATCGAACCCGCATATCGCTGTCGAATTGATCAGTCAGGCCAATTTTCGACGGCTCAATGGTCCTCACGGCAACCAGCAAGTCATCGGACAGTCCTGCAGAATCTGTCGCTCTGATGGTAGACACCGGGTCTTTGGGAGCATCGACGCTATCGGGTTTGATGGTGATGGTGCCTTGTGAATTCAGCGATATAAAGCTAGCCAGGTCGTTGGACGAATAGGTCAGAGGCTGGCCATTGGGTTCATCAAAAAACGGCGATAAATCCAGTTCTAGTGATTGCCCAACGAATAGTGTTTCCACCAGCATGTCTGGGTTCGCTAGGGGCGCACGCTCATCTTCGGACTCGCCTTCTATGGCCAAACACAGCTGAGGCTGTGCTGGTTTTTTCTGACAGCTGTTGCCGAGTCCAAATTCGTTGCAGCTAACATCACTAGTGGTGCCGCGAACATCACGGATCACCCACTCGCGAGTGTCGCTGGATTCGCGGTTTTCGCTCCATGCCCATGTCTCGCAAGCCGCGCCGATGCCGCAATCACTGTCGACATAGGTAATCGACATCCAATACCGACCTGCTGTTAGCTCACAAAAGTCTTGGGGTAAATCAACCTGAAACGGAAAAACCCGGCCAAAGGGAACGACAACGGTTTTGGCAGCCGTGCCGATGACGCTGCACAACGGATCGCCAGTTGGCACACTGTCTGGACAAGGTTCACCGGCTGAACAATTGACCTCTTCGGTGTCTGCATAAACGTTGATTCTCACCTGCTCATCAAGGATCTCCCGGCTACCCTGGGTAATGACCCGGTTGGGTCGCCAGATCTTTCCCTGGGGAACGACAAAATCCTCAGCGCTTTCCACGTGAGTGGACCGTCCCAGCCGCGAACTGAGTGCGGCGTGATCGTTTTCCAGACAGCCGTTATCTTGATCGAACAGCACCTGACCACTGGCAACGCCAGCGGCTGCGGTGGCCAAGCAAACAATAAGGCTACGGCGAAATTTACTCAAAATCATTGCGATAGATTACCTGGTTCACCATTGCTTCATAACCAATCGACGTCAGCTTGACGGTATTCAGCTCACTGGTTTCATTTTCGATGTCTATGACCTCACTTTGGCCGGGCAGATAGTCGGGATGAAAAACGGATAGGTTTTTGGCCCAACGTTCACCAGCAAGCCAATTAATAAGGAAGACTGTCGGTACAAAGGTTTGATTAAGTGGATCTTGGAAGGATAGGTTGGCTTAGGCCCGAGTCAAGGGCTGGGGTGAGTTGTTAACATCGGCTCGCTAACAGTCGCTCAGCCACCCGCTCGCAGCTATGGGCTTTTACCCAGGCGATGGCTCGGTCTTGGAGTTCAGCGAAGGTATTTTCCCGCTCAATCTGATTGAGCTTCTTGTCCAATTCCGATGCGTTGCTGAAACTCACGGCATTTTCCTTATCCACCAAGCCGTGGGGAGCGCAGCGAGCCGATTTATTGTCCAACTGGAAAAACACCGGAACACAGTGGTTGGCGGCGATTTCATAGTGACGCATGCAATCCCAGCCGCCTTTTTTCATGGTGATACCAAAGCGGGACTGGGCTAGGTCGTTGTAATAGTCGCTTTCACAGTCAAATAAATAATCCTGGGAACAATGGGCGCTGACTTCCGGCAGATCGTAGGCTTCATCGCATTGCACATGACGTGCAAACTGCTGGGTTTTGTTCGGCGGGGTTTGCCGAATTTTGGCTGCAGGTATGGAAAAACTGATGGGTTTGACTTGGCGAGACGTGCGCCGGCCAAATTCTCTTTTGAAGTATTGGCCGAACAGCCGGGCTGAATCAAAACTGCGATCACCATCTTGCCCGTCTAGAAATAGAAATCGCCCGCGAGACTTGCCGATTAATAGACCGCTGCGCAAATACGACCAAAATAGCGGTCGCTGGCGCCGAATGCTGCCAAAGATGATCCGATCAAAGTGACCTAGTCGAATTCGATGAGTGATGTCGGTGCGGTCTACAGCAATATCAGGTAGCAAACGCCAGAGCGTGAAACCCTTACCATAGAGGTCTTTGCGCTCACAATTAGCGTACATCACCTCTTTGCGAGGGTAATCGATAAGATTGGCCCCATAGAGCTGGCGCAGCCCATAGAGCATCTGGTCTTGCAGATAATCTTCTCGCGGTTCGGTCAGAAATAGGATCTTCACGTCGAGCTCCGAAACAGACAAGCTTGGCCAGCTGGCAAATGACAGCGCGTATGATGTGCAGCCTAAGGCCAGATGTAAATCAACTAACGTGAATTTTTTGACATGCTGGAACCATTGTTCATAAACCGAGACAGAAAAAGCCCAAATGTGTGCGACGATGCAAGCACTGAGCTAGGGAAAACTGTAGCGCGTTGAGCAATCGTTCGGCCATAGAGGTATTCACTGGATTGCTGGTTCCCAGCGCAGTGGAATGTGAGTAACGTGTTGCAGCGCAGAATAACTTTAGACAGGCTGTAAAAATGAGTGAGACGTTCTCCAGTCAATCCACCGATTCATTTTCCCAACTGCTTAACCAGGCCGGCTGTTCCCTGGTGGTATCGACCTATCAGGCAGGCCAGTTGGTGTTGGTGCGGCCCCAGGAGAAAGGGGTTAACACGCATTTTATTGCCTTTCAAAAACCCATGGGTCTGGCGATCCGCGCCAGTGAGCTGGCAGTGGGGGGTGCCACCAGTATCAGCACCTATCGAAACCTTCCGGCGGTGGCGACAAAAGCCAATGCCGACGGCAATGATGATGCCTGTTATCTGCCCAGGCGCAATCATGTCACCGGCGCCATTGATATTCATGAAATGGGCTACGACGTGGATGGCGAATTATGGTTCGTGAATACCCGTATGTCCTGTCTGGCCACAGCCAGTGTTGAGTTCAGTTTTATTCCGCGCTGGCGCCCACCCTTCATTACCGCCTACGAGCTAAGCGACCGCTGTCATCTGAACGGTTTAGGTTTTCGGGACGGGCGTCCTCGTTATGTCAGCATGTTGGGAAACACCGATACGCCGGGAGGCTGGCGTGGCAACAAAGTCTCCGGCGGGCAAATTATGGATATCACCACCAATGAGGTGTTGGTGGATGGATTGTGTATGCCCCATTCACCACGCTGGTATCACAACAAGCTCTGGTTCTTATCCTCCGGCGCCGGTCAGTTAATGTGCGCCGAGGATGGCCAGCCAGCCCAGGTTGTTGCGGAATTGCCGGGTTTTGCCCGAGGTCTGGACTTCATCGACCGTTATGCGCTGATTGGGCTTTCCCAAGTGCGCGAGAGCGCTGTGTTTGCTGGTTTGCCGTTAACCAAACGGGTGGCTGAACGTAAGAGCGGGGTTTGGGTGGTGGATATTGTCACCGGCGCGACAGTGGCGTTCTTGCAGTTCACCGGCAACGTGCAGGAAGTGTTTGAGGTGAAAGTTCTGCCCCATCGCTCACCCATGTTGTTAGATTCCGATAACCCGTTGGTGGCCAGTTCTTTTGAGCTTCCTGACGAGGTGCTGAATAATTTAGCGCCACCGGATCCGTCCGAGCAAGCGTTGGAACAGGCCACCCGACAACATATGGAGGGTAAGCTGGATGAAGCGATCCAGGCGTATCAGCAGATTTTGTCCCAGTTTCCCGACTTGGCCAGAGCCGCCCATCAGTTAGGTTTGTGTCTGGTTGATGCAGAACGTTGGGCTGACGCGGTGCAGGTACTTTCGGGCGTGGTAGAGCGCGAAAGCGATAACGCCGAGGCCATGAATAGTTTGGGTTTAGCCTACACCCGGCTGGGGGATTTTGAGCGCGGTATGCAGTGGTTGGATGAATCGGTGGCCACCGATAATCAGTTTGCGCTGGCCCATTTCAATCGTGGCATCGTATTACTCAAGCAGGGCGATTTTGATCGAGGTTGGAAGGCGTATGACTGGCGCTGGCAGACGCCGCAGTTTGTGCCCTTCCAATGCAAACAGCCCCAATGGCGCGGCGAAGATATCAGCGAGCAACGCTTGTTGGTCCACAGTGAGCAGGGCAATGGCGACCACATTCAGTTCTGGCGATTTTTGCCCTTAGTGGCTGAACGCTGCAAAGAAGTGATTTACGTGGGCCCAGAAAATCTGGCGTCCCTAGTGGCGGAAATCGATGGTGTGTCGGAAAGTCGTGTGCCCGGTCCGATTCCCGCTGATCGTTTCGATGTGTTTTGCCCGCTGATGAGTTTGCCCCGCTGGCTGGGCGTTACGTTGGATAACTTGCCAGCGCCCAAGCGCTATCTGTCCATTCCCCCGGCCACCTCTGTCAGCCAATTGAGTGGCGATTTCAAAGTTGGCATTTGCTGGTCTGGGTCACCCACCCACAAGGAGAACCATCATCGGTCCATGGCGCTGGAAACCCTAGCGCCATTGTTAGCGGTGGAAAATGCAACGTTTTACTCACTACAAATGCCGCTGAGCTCAGCGGAGTCCCAATGGTTGAGCGACCATAATGTGCACAATCTTGAGCCTGAGCTGCCAGGTTATGCGCGAACCGCAGCGTTAGTGGAGCAACTGGACTTTGTGGTCACGGTAGACACTGCCATTTGTCATCTGGCGGGGGCTCTGGGTGTTCCGGTGGCCATCATGCTCAGCGCCGATCCAGACTGGCGCTGGTTGAAAGAAGGCGAAAACAGTCCCTGGTACCCATCGGCGACCTTGCTACGCCAAACCGAACCCGGCGCTTGGGAGCCGGTGCTGGAACAGGCAGTGGCGCTGCTTACTGCGGCGTCTCAATCGGAAACGCCAAAGCCCTGACGAAAGAAAATGGCTTGGGCTTTGGGTTGTTCGAGAAAGTTTAGAAACTGTTGGGCCGGGTTACGGGCCATTGGGTGGACAGAGTCAGTGCGTAATATCGCGGCCTCATAAATCACCGTGACATCCTCCTGCGGTACCGCATAGAGCACCTGCATGTCCGGCATCTGAACTAAATCTGACCCATAGACCAGGCCCAATACGCTGGGATCTGCAGCCACCATAGCCAGGGCCCGTCGTACGTCTGCTGCTGGAGCGATCCGCCTTTCCAGTGCGTCCCAAACCGAGCCTGTTTCGCCACCAACAGCACTCAGGAACTGTTTGGCGTAGACCCCGGCAGGCACCACTTGCGGATTTCCAACCGCCAGATAGCGAAACGCCAGCTCCGGCAGTTGTTCAATATGGGTTAGGGCGAACTGGGCCTTGGGATGCTGAATCAAGACCAATTGGTTGCGCAAGATACGGCGCCGGGATGAGGCGTCAACATAGCCGCCGCTCTGTAGGTCATCCATCCAGTGGCTGTTGGCACTGAAGAAAAGGTCGGCCTTTGCGCCGGCGCGGATCTGGCGAGCGAGCACGTTGGATCCAGCAATATTGAGCTGCACTTTGAGGTGAGGGTAATCTTCGTGAAAGGCTTGCTGAACCTCCACCATCGCGTCACTTAAACTGGCGGCAGCAAATACCGACAGCGTATTGTCTGTAGACCTCTGAGGCTGGCATCCGGCTAACGCAAACATGGCCATCAACAGCGCCAGGAAATTGTAAGATAGCGTTCTCATGTCTAGCGATCTTCTCAACAACTCGGTCAAATTCCCGCTGCAACCCTGGGCCAGATTAGCATGGGCCAGGTGCTGAGTTTTCTGTGGCCGGCAACGCCGCTGGATCGGCTTAGGCGATGACCGACTGGATCTACAGCGCTCTGTGGCTGACGCTGAAAATTGCCACGCTGGCAACGCTGTTAACGTTGGTTGTGGGTATCCCTTTGGCTCGCTGGCTTGCCAGGCGCCATCATTGGGCATCGCGGCTGTTGTACATTGTGTTTAGCTTACCGATGGTGCTGCCGCCGACCGCTGTTGGTTATCTGTTGCTACAGCTGTTTGCGGTGGATGGACCTACTGGAATCCGAGTCTTCGGTATGAGCGCCCACTGGTTGTTGACCTGGCAGGTGGCAGTGATTGCCTCTGCGGTAATGGCGTTTCCCATCGTGCTGCGCAGTGCCAAGGTCGCCTTTGAAGAGGTTGACCCAGCCCTTGAGGAAATGACGCGAACCCTCGGATATTCATCGATGCAAACGTTCTGGAAGACCACCTTGCCGTTGGCAAAGCGGGGTGTGGCGGCTGGAGCGATTTTGGGTTTTACCCGAGCGGCTAGTGAGTTTGGTGCAACCGTTACCGTGGCTGGCAATATCCCGTTCCAAACTCAAACCTTGCCCAGCGCTATTTTTGCCGCCCAGCAGGCGGGTAGGGATTCCCACGCCTGGGTGCTGATTGTGGTTGCCCTGATTACGGGATTTCTGGCGATGGCTGTGGCTGAGTGGTTAATGGGACGAACCCGGCGGCGGGATTTGTAGTGGCGGCCCATGATCTGCAAATGGATCTTCGCCTTAGTCGCCCGGGGCACACACTGGACATACAGCAGGTTTTGTCTGGCGCCTCAACGGGACTGACCGGTCCGTCGGGCGCAGGAAAATCCACCTTATTACGGACCATTGCTGGGCTTGAGGCCAACGCCAATGGGACGGTGGTTTTTGCGGGAAGCACTTGGCAGAACAGCAGCCAAAGCCAATTCCTGGCGCCGGATCAGCGTCGATTGGCTTACGTGCCCCAAGATAGCCAGTTGTTTCCCCACCTCATCACCGAAGATCAACTTACCGTTGGTAAATATCGTATTTCGGCTCAGGACCTGCAGGCTGTTGTCCAAATGCTGGGTTTAGAAGACATCATGAAACGCTATCCCTCAGCGCTATCCGGCGGTCAGCGTCAGCGGGTTGCACTGGCTCGAGCGCTCTGTTCAGACCCACACCTTTTGTTGCTGGATGAACCGCTAAGCGCAATAGATTTCAATCACCGCAGCCAACTGTGGCGAACATTGCGGCATTGGTTGATGGAACGAAAGCTGCCAACGTTATGGGTGTCTCACGACCCGGTAGAGCTTCAGGTATGCACTGAGACAACCTTGGTCATGGATCAGGGTCGGATAATCGATAACGGCGCCACCGGCGCCGTGCTGGCCCGTCGCTTATTGCCAGCCGATGCCCTCGGCGGGCAAGGCTTTGACAACGTATTGGATGCATTGGTGGTAACGGTGGATGGTCAAGATACTTACTTGGCGTTGGGATCCGATGGCGCCGGGCCAAAGATTCAGGTCTCACATGACCAGCTAACGGTCGGCGATAAGGCCCGCCTGATCTTGCCCGCGCAAAGCGTCATACTCACCTCTTCGCAGCCGGGGCAAACCTCGGCGCGCAATGTCCTTAAAGCCGTCGTTAGTGACGTGGGTCTCGCCAGACAGTCGGGACTGGTTGAGGTTGAAACCTGTCATGGCCAATGGAATATTCGCGTTGAGGTGACCCGCAGCGCGATTAAGGATCTTCGGCTCGAGGCTGGCCGTGAGGTTTATCTATTGGTGAAATCCACCGCTTGTCGTGTTCTGCCCAGGTAAGTAAACCCGGTAATGGCTAAGCTGGCGGGTAGAGGCTACTCCCAGACAACATGGTTGCCTTTGCTCGCCGCCTTATCTAACAGTTCCAAAAGCGGTTGGGCCCGGCGGCTCATGGAGATCTCCTCATCGTCTTGCTCGCTTGATGGTTTTTCTTGGGATTTTTCTGTGGGCTTTTCCGTCTCCACGGCATCCTTTTCTACCATCAACGCCAAGGCCTGACGTAATGTGTCCCGCGCTGCTGCAACATTTTCCGGGCGGATGGCGCCAGGCACCTCGTCGGCACAGCCCATCATCTTGAGTAAGGTTCGAGCCACATGATCCAGTTGGATGATGCGCGGGTGGGAGCGGGTTGAAAAGGTCACAGCCATCGTCATTTCCTATGGTGAGCGTTAGTCTTAATGAAGGCACTTGTGCATGGTTTTGGCGGGCAAAGGTCGTTAGCCGCCAGCGCTTTTCAGCGCCAGCCATATCACCACAGCATAACGGGTCGACTTGCCGGCAAACACCAGCAAAACAAATGCCAGCCAAGGTGTGCGCATGATCCCGGCGACAACGGTTATCGCATCACCGATGATCGGCAACCATGCTAACAGCAGGCTCCATTTCCCAAAACGTTGAAAGCCTCGTTGAGCTTGGTTGAATCGCTTTTCAGAAACACCCAAGAGACGTCCGATTCGTGGCCGTGGCAGTAACCGCCCAATAACGGCATTAACCACCGCACCCAAGGTATTGCCAACGCTGGCGCTGAGCCAGACGGCGACCGGTGAGTAGTCGTTGATGACCGCAGCCACCACCGCGACTTCCGAGTAGAACGGCAAAATCGTGGCGGCCAAAAACGCTGAGGCAAAGACGCTGGCGTAGATCAATGGGCGCTACTGTGAAATGTCTAACGGCTCGTGGAGCGGGCGCGACATTCGGCTAGGGCGTCGATGGCTTGCTGGGTGGTGACTGTGGCTCCGCCGGTGCCATCGAGAGTAACTGGAACGGGGTTTGCTCATCGATCAGTGCTTCATCAGCAACCACGTTGAGCTCTCCATCAGCGCTGAGAGTGAATAGCGGGATTAGCTCAGTGTCATAGCGACCACGCAGGTCATCAACGGAAAAATCCTCGGTGATGTTGGTCCAGCGAATTTCCATCCCGTTGGCCAAACCTCGAGACAATTGCAACCACGAGCAGTCAAATCCAAACAAGGCCCTTGCCCGCAAGGCCAAGGTCAACTGATGTTTAGAAGGGCCGTCTTTCACGGTGTTTGAATCCAGCGAGTAAATGTTCTCAGCACCAAAGGCTGGCCGAAAATGGGTATAGGCCAATGCATTGCGTTCAGGGTGCTGGCGAAGAATCAAAATGCGCTTGAGCCCCGTTGTTTCCAGATGAGCGTCAGCATGCTCAGACATCGGGTTGCCAAAGTAGGTAGGAATCCCTGCCATTCGTGCTTCGCGAATCACATCGTAACGCCGGTCGGCAACCATGACGGGAATGTCTTTGCTTTGCAGGGCAGAGGCTATCGCCATAGACACTTTATTGGCCCCCAGAATCAGCGCGCCCTGAGCGTTGGGGTGAGCTAGTCCCAGAAAAGCGGCCAGGGGTTTGGCGGTCGCCGAACCCAGCACAACGGTGCCGACGATGATCACAAAAACCGCCGGGGCCAACAGCTGTGCGTCCGCCACACCGGACTTAGCTAATTCCAGCGCAAACAGCGAGGAGACCGCGGCGGCGACGATGCCGCGGGGCGCGATCCAGCCCAACAGCAAGATTTCTTTCCAGCTCATGCCGGCCCCAATGCTGGACACGGCCACCGAGAGCGGTCGGACAATCAGTTGCGCAAACGCTAGCAGTGCCAAGGCTGATAGCCCAAAACTGCTCAGTAAGCTTATGTCGACCCGGGCTGCTAACAATAAGAACATCAGTGAGATGATCACCAGGGTCAGGTGTTCTTTAAAATCCAATATTTCACGGATATTTACATCGCGCATATTGGCCATGGCAATGCCCATCACCGTGACCGTTAACAGTCCCGCTTCATGAGCTAGGGCGTTGGAAACGGCAAATGCCAGCAGCACAGCCGCCAAACTGAGATAGTTCAGCAGGTATTCCGGTGCCCAGTGGCGACGAATGATGGTGCCAAGAGCAAACGCGGCGGCTAACCCAAACACGAGCCCAACGCCGATGGCCGCGCCAAATTCCGTGATGGAATGACCGGGTCCGCCGGACACGATGGCGGTGTATACCAACACCGCTAGCAGCGCGCCAATGGGATCAATCAAAATACCCTCCCAGCGCAGGATATTGCCAATTCGTTCGCTGGGTTGCAGAGATCGCAACAGCGGCACAATGACGGTGGGTCCGGTGACGGTAACAATGGCGCCAAACAGCAGTGCCAGTGACCAATCAAATCCTAAAATGGCGTAAGCGCCCAGGGTCATGCCAGCCCAGGTAATCAGCACACCAACGGTCAACAGATTACGAATGATGCCCTTTAAGCCGCGCAGCTCCTCGAATTTCAGCGTGAGACTGCCCTCAAATAAGATGATGGCCACGCCCAGGGATACCAATGGAAACAGCATGGCATCCGAAATCCCTAATTCACTAGGGGTTCCCAGAGTCAGCCCGATGGCCATGCCGGCCAGTAGTAAGTAGAGGATGGCCGGCAGCTCTGTGCGCCAGGCGACCCACTGACAAGCGGCGCCAAGAGTGAGCAGGCTGGCGATGAGTACGGGTAGTGTCAGTTCCATGGTTTTCCGAGGCAGGTCAGTGCTTGGGTTTATAGCATAGCTGCAGCGGCGAGATGGTGGTCTTTCTATCCACAGAACCTCAGGTACCATGGCCTATTAATCAACGCCGACAGACCCTCATGATCCCACTGGTTAGCGATACCGAATCTAAACCAAGCGCGGCCATGCGCGAAGCCATTGCAAAAGCGCCCGTAGGCGATGAGCAAAAAGGCGAAGACCCCACGGTCAATGAGCTGCTGGCCCGTGTGGCAGAAATGTTAGGAAAACCCGCTGCACTGTGGCTGCCCGGCGGCACCATGTGCAACATGATCGCCATTAAGGTGCATACCCAACCCGGCGATGTAGTTTTCGCTGAGGCCATGGCGCACATCTTGCGTGCTGAGTCAGGCGGCGCGGCGCTCACATCGGCCATCATGCTGGAGGCCATTGCCACCGAGCGGGGTATATTCAGTGCCGATCAACTGTCCCAAGCCATCGCCCGGGTGCAGGCCACGCCAGAACCCTATGCCGCACCCCTAGGAATGGTTTGTGTGGAGCAAACCCATAATTTTGGAGGTGGCAGTGTTTGGACCGAGGATGAGTTAGCCGCCATTTCTGAGCATGCCCATGGGCGGGGAATGCCCGTCCACATGGATGGTGCTCGGCTACTCAATGCTGCCATTGCGTCCGGCCAGCCGGCCAGTGCTTTCGCCGCCCAGGTGGACAGTGTCTGGATAGATTTCACCAAAGGGCTGGGTGCACCGATCGGCGCGGTGTTGGCAGGGTCAGTAGATTTTATTGCCCAAGCCCGACGTTATAAGCAAGCCTTTGGTGGCGCTATGCGTCAGGCCGGCATTGCGGCGGCGGGTTGCCTTTATGCCCTTGATCATCATGTTCAGCGACTGGCTGAAGACCATAACAATGCCGCGGAACTTGCCAGCGGGCTTGCCAAGCTTGATGGGGTGACCGTTCGCAATCAACAGCCAGAAAGCAATATGGTGTTCTTCTCCTTGGCCCCTGGGGGTCTGAGTCATGAACACTTCATGGACAAAATGGCTCAGCGAGGCGTTGCCCTGGGTGATGCGGGAGATGCGATTCGCGCGGTCACCCACCTTGATGTGGAGCAGCGCCACATTGGGGAAACACTGACCCATATGTCCGAGGTGCTATCGGACCCGGGAGCGGGCTAATCCAATTCCCAAATCCCGGCTAACTACCTGGGGTCGGCCGATAACGAGGGGCGTCGAATACCGTTACGAAGGTTTGGAGCGCTCCTCCCAAGGAGCATTGGCAGACTCAGAAAGGTCGAGCTTTTTGGCCGCGGCGTTAAACGCTTTATTGGATAACCCCCCTTGCTCTTTGGCCGCGCGCAATGCCGCCAGCGAGATATGATCTCGGCTGACCTCAAAGAATCGTCGCAGGTCCACTCTCGTGTCGCTCCTTCCGTAACCATCAGTGCCCAACGCGGTCAGCGGTGCGTCAACATAGGCGGCCATGGGTTCAACAACGGCTCGAACGTAATCGGTGACCGCAATAATTGGTTGGGGTCCAGCGACCTGTCTTTCTAACAAGCTATGGGAATTGTTATCCCGTCCTGCGCGCCGCTCTCGGGCGACACTTGCCGCATCACGAATCACCTCACTGGGTGAGGTAAGACTATAGAGGGCCACCGTCAGACCTTGGTCGTTAAGCCATTTCGCACTCGCCAGTGCTTCAACAAAAATGGTTCCGCTGGCCAAAATGCGCACATCGGCATCGGTCTTTGAGCCAAAGGTTTGGTAACGGTAGAGCCCCTCAACAATCATCGAAGGGTCCACGTGGTCAGGCATAGCGGGCTGGGCGGTATTCTCGTTGCCCACCGTCATGTAATAAAACTCATCCACTGACTGGTCCAGCATGCGCCGCGCGCCGTAATCGAATATTGCTGCCACCTCATAGCCAAACGCCGGATCATAGGCTCGACAGCCTGGGACGGTGGCGGCGATTAACTGGCTGGTGCCGTCTTGGTGTTGCAGACCCTCGCCGGATAAGGTGGTTCTTCCTGCGGTAGCGCCGATCAAAAAACCCCGTGCTCGCTGATCCGCAGCGGCCCAAATCATGTCGCCCACCCGTTGAAAACCAAACACACTGTAGAAAATGTAAAACGGCAACAAGGCCAGGTTATGGGTGCTGTAGGCGGTGGCAGCGGCGCTCCATGAGGCCAAAGCGCCGGCTTCGGTAATACCCTCTTCCAGCAATTGTCCTTCCAGCGATTCTTTATAGACCATCAGCGATTGTTGATCTTCCGGTTGATAGCGCTGGCCATCGGGTGAGTAAATACCGATTTGCCGGAACAATCCGGCCATGCCGAAAGTGCGCGCTTCGTCCGCCACAATGGGCACGATGCGCGGGCCGAGCTGTGGGTCTTTCAGAAGTTTGGATAGGTGTCTGACAAGAACACTGGTGGTGGATACCGCGCGGGTATTGCCATCCAGCGCAAACTGCGCTGATGATTCCAGCGATGGCACAGTGACCGGTTTACTGGTTCGCCGGCGCTGGGGAAGATAGCCGCCTAGGCTGCGTCGGCGCTCGGTCAGGTATTCATACTCAGGCGAGCCGATCTCAGGGCGCCAGTAAGTTAAATCTGATGCCTGCTGGTCGGTGAGGGGCAAGTTAAAGCGATCGCGATAGGCCAATAGATCCTCATTACCCAGTTTCTTTTGTTGGTGGCTAGTCATGCGCGATTCACCCACGGTACCCATGCCAAAACCTTTTTTGGTTTTAGCCAAAATCACCGTCGGTTGATCGCTGGGCTGTTGCGCTTTGGCCATCGCGGCAAACAGCTTTTTCGGATCGTGGCCGCCCCGGCGCAGTTGATTGATTTCATCCGGTGATAGATGAGCCACCAACTCCCGCAGAGCAGGGTCCAAGGAGAAAAAGTGCTCCACGTTGTACTCGCCGTCGTTGGCACCCAGGGTTTGGTATTGGCCATCCACGGTGTTGGCGAAGTGTCTTGCCAACACGTGTTCGCTATCAGCGGCAAACAGGGTGTCCCAATCCGAGCCCCAAAGCACTTTCAAGACCCGCCAACCGGCGCCGGTGAAGGTGGCTTCTAGTTCTTGGATAATCTGTCCATTGCCGCGCACCGGTCCGTCCAGGCGTTGCAGGTTGCAGTTCACAATGAAGGTCACGTTGTCCAACCGCTCGCGAGCGGCAATGGACAATCCTGCCAGGGACTCGGGCTCGTCCATCTCGCCGTCACCAAATACCCCCCACACATGGCGTCCCGCGGTATCGGCC
>CAZLJY010000020.1:0-38337 GCA_964559945.1 uncultured Gammaproteobacteria bacterium
CTCGGATTGAAAATCCGCGTGTCGGCAGTTCGATTCTGCCCCTGGCCACCATTAATTCAATGACTTAGGGCATGCCCAGTATCCTGGGATGAGGTTTTGCGGGAGTTAGGAGACGTTAATGCGCCTCAGAACTACCAATTCCGACCGGTTTCCGTTCCGTTCGCACACGCTATTGGCAGACTCAATAAGCTTCGTCAGCTCTGCTGCTGAGTAGTGCGTGGTCATCCTCCCTGAACGATGACCCAGCAGATCTTGCCGATCTTCAAAGCTTACACCGGCTGCGCGTAAACGCCGCCCAAAGGTGTGCTTCAAATCATGGACCCGAACCTGCGGGACATCGACCGCTTTGCGAACCCGGCACCAGGAACTGTTCAGCATCCTGGCCACCGGTTTATCGCGATAGGTAAACACGTGAGTTGGATGTATCCCTCGCCTCGCGTTTACCACTGAACAGGCAATCGTGTTCAGAACAATCAATCGCTCATCACCGTTTTTGACAAATCTCCCTGGAACAATAAACACGAACGTATCGAGCTGAAGGATTGTCACTTCCCAGTCCCTCTTATGGCCGCGGACTTCTGCAGCCCCACACCTGGTATTTATGGCAAACAAGGTCCTTCTTGCTAGATTGGCGATTAGCGGTATAAAACTCGCTGATGATGCGCTGATATACCCCTGGCTCGTATGCCGCCTTAGAGACCCGGATCTGGATACGCGTTGCGAAGCACTGATGGGGCTTGCGCGCCGAAAAGCTCCCAGTTGTAAAAAACACCTAATTCACGAGTTGAAGTCGACGGAACCCACGTCGCTAGTCTTTGAGGCAGCAGCAGCACTGGGTGACCATTCTCTTCTGCCGCTGGTCGAAACACACTACACCGGCATTGATGCAGATACGGATCCCGGTTGGTTGGCTAGTCTAGCTGACGCTTGTAGGGCACTATCATAGGACCAGTCCCAATATACTAATCAGCCTGTTCTATGATTACGCAACAAAGCGTGGGGTAAAAATGTTTGTGGTGCGATACATAATTATCGCTTGATTGCCTGAGAAAAGTTAAGGGGGAAGTCATCACAATCGATCAATCCTCAATTGATGCAGAGTTTTGTGACTTCAATTTCAAGCCCCGGACTGATTTTTCAATCAGGGTTTTAGAACTAGACAAGCCCATTTGAAGAATGTTGGATTCCACAGGAAGAGCACGTCGGGGTCAGAGCACGTCGACCACGTCGGGGTCAGTCTTACCCTGAACCATGCGGAGCGGATTGCGGCAAGGCCGGTCAAAGTGCAGATTCGTTTGCTAGTTTTTCTACCCCGTTGGCAACCCCGACTTGATTGGCGTATAAATGGTGTTTCACCAGTTTACGACGGCAAATTTGAGGAGCGCTCAACCCCAGTATGACTGTTTCAAATCTTGATGTCGCAGTGGCGAGGCCGACACACGCCGCCATCAGCACCCTTGGTTTCGCGGCCGTTTTTCTATTGATCAATTTGGTTTTTCCATCGAATGCCTCTGCCAGTCGAGTGACACCCGATCTCGCGCCTGGAACGCCCGCGCAAGTTGCCAAAGTGCATTTCACTGAAGACGAGAATTTCGTTGTCTTTCGAGCCGATACACAGGGGCCTGGACTTTTTGACCTATTTTTGTCGTCAACCAATGCGCCGGCTGATCGGTTTTCACCCTACGATGCCAGTCAACTCAACGTTACTAGTTTTGTAGTTGGAGGAAATTCCGTTTTTTTCACCGAATCAAACAACTCGTTTACAAACAACCCATTGCGGGTGGCCGAAATAGGCAACTCGGAGCCTGCCACTGAGGTATATTTTGACGCCAGCGAAGTTGTAGCGGTATCTGCAGACGGCAAAGCAGCTGTGTTCTTATCTCAAGGCACGACTTATCGGCTGGTCAGTCTCCACTTTGGTATCAACGTCGTTGTCCTTGGACCCAGGAGCGGCAGCAACGCAGTGCGGTCCTTTCAGTTTTCTGCTGATGGTCAACAATTATTTTTCCAACAGCTTGAACAGAATTGGCAATTTATGGCCATGCCTTCCAACGCCGTCTCAGACCCGCGCGCAATCCCAGGGGTAACAGGGGTAGAACCGGATGACTACCTGCTCTCCACGAGCAGCAGTCGGTTGGTTTATTTCGGCGAAATCAATAGAAGCACCCACAGGGTGTACTCCGTTGCCGTTGATGGTTCCGAGCAGCCTGTTCAGCTAAGTTTTGACGGACAAGCAGCTTTCAACTCAGGTCGCAAACTTGAGGTTGCCGGCAAAAATGTCTTCTTTACTGGCAGACACTTGAGCAACCAAATAGAAGTCTTCAGTGCGCCAGTTGATGGTTCATCGCCGCCGGTACGGCTCAATCCTGAAATTGAGCCATTGGGATCATTTGGCAGCCAGAGCAAGGTCAGCGATGATGGCATGGTCGTGGTGGTTTCAGCTCAAGCAGTGGGATTGGCAAACCGCCAGTTATTTGCGGTCAACCCTGAGCAGCCGGATTCGCCGTTACACATCAGCGTAGGTTTGGAAGAGTTTCCTATTGAAGGATTTGACCTCAGTTGGGATGGAATGTGGGTCATATTCTCGTCTGCGCAAAACTTGTGGCTTGCTCCAACGGATTTATCAACGCCGCCCCAATTAATTTCGGATAGCGCTGTTACCGTCAGGTCGTCGTCTTTCTTCCCAGACAGTCAGTCTTTTGTTTTTGCAAACATTTCGGACGATGAATTTGAACTAATTAGACACCGACTGGATAACTCGGTCCAAACTCTTCTGTACACTGCGAGCGGGTCTTTTGGGTACCAAATCGGCCCGCTGGGACAGAATGTCCTATTTTCCGAACAGTTCAACCCTCAAAGTCTTGCACACTATTTTCTAGTCGATGCCAACGATATCAAGCTGCCGGTACTACTAGGCGGACTGAGGGCGCAAAGTGGTGCGGTACGAGAGTTTGTACCTTTGGAAGATGGGCGGGTTGCCTATCAAGCAGATCAGAACACCAAAGACGTCACCGAGCTTTATGCGGTAGAACTTAACAATCGAATAAGCAAACTCAATGATGAGTCGGCACCATTAGTGGAAGAATTTGCTGCATCGCCAGTTGATTCCACAGTGGTTTTCCAAGCCACTACACTAGGGCAAAATTTCGATCCATCGACTCTATTCACTTTTCCCGCCGGCGAAACCGACCCGCGGATAATTAACGGCACGGGCGTCAGTGAATGGAGAATTCTCGGGCTCACGGCTCGAATTCTCTACACATCATTAGGCTCAAACTCCGGCCTGGAAATTGCCGCGCTAGATGGAACGGGATCCGCGACTACACTATTCCAGCCAGGCACCGACGTTGAAGCAATAGCTATCAACCATGCAGAGAACCTAGTTGCCTTTGTGGCCAGAAACCTCGCCAACGACTGGGCGATTTTCGTTTCGCCACTTGATGGATCAGGCCCTGCGTCTGAAATAACTCAAGCCAACCGAACCACCAATCTCATCGGATTCGCCAATTCCGACAGCACAGTCGTTTACTCCGGCCAGGGTCTCATTTATAGCGTTCCTACGGATGGGTCCGAGGCACCAATTGTTTTGAACTCAGCGAATTCAAGCACGATAAGTATTGACAAGATTCTTGGCTTATCACCAGATAATATGCGGGTGGTTTACCAGGATGCTAACAACCTTTATTCTGCGCCTACCAACTCCCCAGACTCGTCGATTATTCTGGCGCCTTTTCGTCCAGAACGTTTTGAGTTCAGCAATGAGTTTCTGATTCTTCAAACGTCTCTATTGGTCTCACAGCCAGCTACCTTGTATCGCGTTAGCGTTGATGGGAATGACCCGATCACCCGCCTGGTTCCAGATGGCGTCGTTGGCGCATTCAAAATCTTCAACAACGGGCTGGACCTGGTATACGCATCTGCCGAGGACAACGCATGGGATGTTAGCCGCTTGGCTATCTCAAACCCAACGCCACCGTTGTCTTTGACCCGCTTGCCTGCGAATACCGGCTTCGCAGTAAAGTTTGTTGTAAGCGCCGATTCGAAAAACGCATTGCTTGGCCCCGAAACGGCACTCAGTCCTGGGAATTTGTGGCGAGTGAATCTAGAAAGCCCCAGCAGTTGGGAGGTTGTTGAGAGCCAGTCAATTACCAACCGTTTGGCGCAGAATTTCTCGGCAGCACCCGATAGGGCACTTTTCTATTACACGGCGGTGGGTTTGAGCGACAACATAACGCACCTTTATCGAATTGCCAGTGCCGGCGAATCCGTTTTTACTAGTAGTTTCGAAACTTTGACAGACCCTTAATCTTCGCGAAAACAGGGTTGGGTTAACAAATAGTAGTGCGCCGTTATTGCCGCTGGATATGGTCACTATCGCAAGGCAAGCCTCACAAGACATTCCAACAAGATACTTGTATATCAGGATGCGATGAGAGGCGTACCGGTTCTCTCACGCATCGACCCGGAATAACGTTCGCCCACATGAACGTTGATCGACTACGACGACGCCCTGGAGCTGCGGGAGGGGCTCGAATTTTTCTAGAGCTTCAGCCATCTCAGCGACTTCAGTCTCTATGTCGTAGGAGTTTTGCAACGCAAGCCAATATTCTGGCGTAGTGTTCAGAACTCGTGCCAACCGCAGAGCGGTATTAGCCGTAACTCCCACTTGGCCTTCCACTACTCGCTTGAGACGTGCCTGGGTAATGCCCATGGCCTTAGCCAGCGCATATTGTGTGATTTCAAGGTCTTCAATGATCTCAGCGATAAAATCGCCTGGATGAATCGGTCCAATAGTCCGGGCATTCATAGGTAGGTCTCGTTTTGTCAGTTGAAACAAATACGCCATTGGCGATTAACTTGGATGCTGCACAGGTTCTTTCGTTCCCCTGTCAGTTTTTCCAACCGATTGGAAGGCGGAATTCTCAAATCATCCAGTTCTGCTGCAGCATTTATCTGTAGTAGCCGCATCTTTGCACGCCGCCGCAGGACTTTCTCGTAGATGAGCTACCCGCAGTCCTGCAAAGCACTGCACTCAAGGGCAGCGGATGCGTGGTAACTTGTTGAAGGACTGAAGTTTTAGGACTAATTTCACGAATTGAAAATCCGCGTGTCGGCGGTTCGATTCTGCCCCTGGCCACCATCAACTCTTTGAAGTACCTCATCCTTTCAAATCGCCCGATATCCGGATGACGTTATCCCAATAAATGCCAGAGAGCTCTACCAATCGCTGTCGCTTTAAAAGGAAAGCTTATGTATCCCGGCGGTCGCTTCATTGTGAACACTGTCCGGCCAAGCGATTGATGCAGCATGTATCAGCGCCATAAGCAGTCCCTGCGATTGTAATCGCCACCCTAGGCTTCATTTGCCAATGCATCTCCTTGACCCCACGTAAAATAAGCGCCGCTGTTGCCGTTTAGAATTCACTTCCTGAAATTTTGTCGCGGTAAATCGCAATATTGACACGACAGCGTCAATTGAACTTTTACCTCGGGATATCTAAAACTCGCGACCGGCACCTTCAAACAACTGCGAGATATATGAGTGCGCATCCTCACCAAAGGCTTTGATGAAAATACCCTTCCCGCTCAAAACCCCGATTGGAGGAATTCCCTCTGCACGATCTGCGAGAGTGATGGAATATCCCTCTCGTAATGTTGTACATGTCTTGCCCACAAATTGCTGGCTACCCTCGTATTGCTCGTCGGGCTCTATCGACTCAAGGACAACAATGAGCGATAGTTTGGGCTGATCTCCGTCCAACACGGCAAAACGCGCCATAGCCCATTTAGCGTCTGTAATATCAGTTTGCTCGCCGAACGCAACGAGTGACATATTGTCAGGAATAGGAATTTCTCCGATCCCAACCCGTACACCTATATCTCGACCTAGATCGTAACTATCACCGCTATCGATTTCGCATTCAGCGAAAGCAGTCATGCTAAACATTAGTATTATGAATAACCCACTTGCAATGGGTTTAGTAGTGGTTAGAAGGTTCACCGGGATTTCTCCTAGAAAGCGCATCAGGATTTCTCCGTAGGGGGGGTTGGAGGTGAATTTTTTGAACCTGACCCCATGCACTGCTACAAAATAGTTGAGTAGGCAATTTGGATCGCATCGGGGCCATCTAGCTTGCTCTATGACACACAGTCTGCTTTTATTGGAAATTACTCCCATTGTTCAACAGGTGCAAAACTTTTCGAGAGTTCGTAACTAACGATTACCTAGGGACAGCCTCGAATAGAACTTTGTTAGCCAAACTCCTAAATTTTGCTCAAAGCGCTGCCGCTATTTCACCATTTCGATTTTAATCAGAGCTTTTGGTTCAGGCGGATCACACCAAATAGATTGCAACTTTGTTAACCATAAAAACAACCTATAAGCTTATCCAAAAATTAGCATCCTACTAAGCGCGAATCACCTATCGCGTTGCACGAATTGTCCCTGAGCTTAGGTATTCAGAGGAATCTAGATATGAAATCTTGGCACACAAGCACGCTTATTAAGCGGGCACTATCAAGGTCCAATGAAAGCGATTCCTACTGGAACTGCGTGCATGAGCTAAGGCGCAGGCCCTCACAGGAGACGTTCGACGCTGCAGTGTCTTTGACTAAGGCGAATACCAACGCAAAAAAGGCACTAGGTGCCGACATACTGGCCCAACTGGGAACGCCTGCAAAGCCATTCTATGAGCCATCGCTAACAGCACTTTGGTCGTTGCTGAAGAGCCCTAAATCGCCGATGGTCCTCTACTCAGTTTTAACCGCCATTGGACATTTACAAAAAGAAACGGACAGCCGAAGAATCAAGGATGTCACAACCCTAAGTAGCCATCCTAGCGATGAAGTCAGAATGGGCGTAGTACATGCGCTATTGGGGCGGCGCGACGAGCGGTCTATAAAAACGTTGGTCCGCTTGAGTGCTGACAAGAAATCGGATATTCGTGATTGGGCAACCTTCGGTCTTGGTACTCTAATCGACGTGGATACTCCCATCGTGAGGAAAGCGCTGGAAAGACGACTGGCAGATCCCGACTTGGATACTCGTAGCGAAGCTTTAATGGGGCTAGCGAGCCGGAAAGCCCCTAGTTGCAAAGAACACTTAATTCACGAGTTGAAGTCAGCCGAACCCACTTCGCTAGTCTTTGACTCAGCAGCAGCACTGGGTGACCCTGCTCTTCTGCCGTTGGTCCAAACACACTACACCGACATTGACAGAGATACGGATTCCGGTTGGCTGGCTAGTCTCGATGAAGCATGCAAAGCACTGTCTAACGAGGTCCAAGATTAACTATTACTGCGCAATTTTTTAGCACCCGCTGAAATTCTTGTTCCGAGGTGCCAACTCTAAGTCGGAGTAAAAACGTATTCGCACTCTCTGTGAAGCACCGCTTTTCATCTAACAGCAACAATTTAGTCAATTGACGGCAATAAGGACTGGGTAACTTTAGAAAAACGCTGAGGACTGCAATCATGCGAATTTCTATCGTCACCGAGACCTACCCTCCCGAAATCAATGGCGTTGCGCTTACCGTCCGCTCGCTCGTTCAATGCCTTCGAGACCACCACACCATTGATGTCATTCGACCGCGGCAGAAGGCTGAGCAGCCATCCAGTATTGACGACGTTAACCACTATTTGATGCCGAGCCTGCCGATACCCCGATATCCAGGTTTGCGCTTTGGTCTACCGGCGCTAAGAAAAATGGCCCGCATTCTCGACCAGTGTCGGCCCGACGCAATGTACATTGCCACCGAAGGACCGCTGGGCTGGAGTGCATTGCGCGCCGCACGTCGCCGCGGCATTCCCGTGCTAACCGGCTTTCACACCCGCTTTGATCAATACGTCAGTCATTATGGAATAGGCATCGCCCAGCGAGGCGTAGCGGCCTACCTCAGGCGCTTTCATAATCGAGCCAACGGGACCCTTATTCCCACCAACGAACTGAAGCTTCAGCTTGAGCAGATGGGCTACGAAAACGTCATGCTGATGCCCCGGGCGGTAAACACCGAACTGTTTTCACCCGCGCGCAGAAATCAGGCGCTCAGATCCCAGTGGGGACTGGCAGAAAACGACCTGGCGGTGCTTTACGTCGGTCGTCTGGCGGCGGAGAAGAATTTGGGTCTTGCGATAAAGGCCTTTCAGACGATCGCAGCAAAACAGCCAAGAGCGCGTTTTGTTTTGGTTGGCGAGGGGCCCTCCCGTTCCGATCTTGAGCAACGTCACCCGGAATTTATTTTCACTGGGTTACAACTGGGTGAAACCTTAGCAGAGCATTACGCTAGCGCTGATCTGTTTGTGTTTCCCAGCTTGACCGAGACCTTTGGTAACGTCACGCTGGAAGCCTTAGCCAGCGGCGTGCCGTGCTGGCTTACGACTACGCCGCCGCCGCACAATACCTGCAAAATGGCCATAACGGTTTCGCTGCGCCTTGCGGCGATGAGCTAAGCTTCATCAAAAACGCCGGGGTTCTAGCGAGTATCGCAGCAGACCTACCCGATCTGCGCAGCCACGCGCGACGCACCGTTGAGCACTTAAATCCTGCCCACGTTGGGGCGAATCTTGTGGAGTTGTTTGCCGGATTAGAACCAAGGTTGGCGGTATGAACGGCTCCGATATTCTCACTCGTCAGGACCACCTGCTTAGTCTCCGTCTCAACCAACTGGGGGAAAGTCGGTGCATCCAAACCGGCTTTGGCCTGGTCAGCCGATTGGGCGATGGGTTGATCTGGTATTCCCTCGTATTAGGGCTACCCTTCATCATGGGCCCAGCCTTTGTTCCGGTTTCGGGCTGTTTGGCGGCCAGCATGCTTAGCGGCATCTGGGTGTATCGAAAAATCAAACATTACTACCGTCGGCCTCGGCCGTTTAATGCCGACAGTCGCTTCCTGGCCCGCGCAGTCGCCTTGGATGAATATAGCTTTCCGAGCGGTCACACACTGCACGCCACGGCGTTTTTTTGCATTTTCCTGGCCACTTCCCCAGCGGTCGCCTATGCATTCTTTCCGTTTGTGATTGCCACCGCGGTTTCCCGGGTAGTGCTGGGAATGCACTACATTTCTGATGTGCTGGCCGGCGCTGCTGTCGGTACACTGCTAGGCGGCTTTTGGCTGATGTCATTGACTGCGGCCGGCTTGCTGCATTTCTAATTTTTACCGAATATCGCTTTGGAATTTGTGGGGTCAGATTCAAGCTCCAGCGTATTAAACTGTTTGAATTTTGTGGAATCCTTCTAAACCAGCGTTCTACTCTGGCACTTGAACATGCCCCGCTAATTTCTTAGCTTCAGATCCCGAGCCTGGCAACTAAATCTGACCCAAAAAACTCCAGATAAGCTGGCGGCAAACAATCAGTTTCGAGACCTTTTGCTAATTTTTAGCCATGTCCAATTCGAAAAACGGAGCCTTGATGACAGGGCTGCCCGACCCAATGCTGTGACATTGGGAATCCAATTTATCCTAGTTCTAACAATCCCTAATAATTACGCACTCAGGTTTAGCCATAGGTCGAATTCCTGGAATTTGAGCTAAGCTAGCTCGCCTCAAAATCAAGTCGGAGATTCTCATAAATGAGATATGCCCTGTCGGTTATTGTTGTGATAGCTGCCCTGTGTCAACACTCACACGCGGAAACCCGTGGCGGCAATGATCCAAACAAATACCCACAGGTCCTTATCCAGGCAGGCAGTTTCCAAGTTGGATGTTCTGCAGGCGATAGATTTTGCCACGAAGACGAAGGACCTGAAGGTGGCGTCACCGTTCATGTCCCAGCATTCTTGATTGATACCCAAGAGACGTCGGTTGCCGAATATCGCGAGTGCGTTGAATCGGGCGGTTGCTCAAGGCCCTTCGACTACAAGCGTGTGCACTATTGCAGCTACGATGCCCCACAACGAGACGACTACCCGGTCAATTGCGTGAATTGGCAGCAAGCGCTGGATTACTGCGTCTGGCGAGACGCCCGTCTTGCCTTTGAGGTGGAGTGGGAAAGAGCAGCCCGTGGAGATACTCAAACACCCTACTTCTGGGGACACAAGCCCGCCGACTGCAGTCGTGCGGTAATGGATGTAGGAAAACCTGGTGAGCTTAACCGCGAAACCGATGGCTGCTGGCGAGACCTAAGTTGGCCGAGGAACAGTTTCCCAGCCAATCCCTTTGGCTTGTTTGACGTCATCGGTGGCACGAGCGAGTGGGTGATGGACTGGTACGTCATCGACGTCCACACAAGACACTATTCCGCTGGCCAACTGACCGGCCCGAAGGACGGATCATTAAAGACCATCAAAGCCGGATCGTGGGACGAAAAACACTGGGCCCAGCGGGTGTCCAACCGATTCTTCAAACCCATCACCGGAAACCCGGACCTCTACGGATCAAATGGCATTCGCTGCGTGACTGAACTAGAGGGTTCGCTGCGCGTTGTGGAGTGAAGTGTTTTGCCGGATGCGGGCTTTGGCAAGCCCAACCTACTAAGAGGATTGAACGAAAGGCTACATCAAACACCACAGACCGCTGTTCTTGAGACCGTGCACAGTTCATTGAGTAGTGCCGGCCTCACAAATTGACGGTCGGCGGCTCATTTACGTGTTGATATTTGGAATACCACGATCCAGAAACACGTGAGAAGAGGCGCCCATCTCTAGCGAAGGGGCTTTGCTTATCTGCTCCACAAAGAAAGCAAAACGCTATATTCTTTCTTAGTAATTTTCACTAAGAAAGGATTGCTTACCAACGATTTGGGTAACCGTATGAATCGCATAATCCTAAAAAAAATATTTAGTTGGTCAATCATAGGCGTATTTGGCTTTGTGGCAGCTTATACAGCTCACGTCATTTCGTTCGGAATCCAGCGCACTGAGGTCGTTCAGCAGAAAATCGCACAGCTGCATATTAATGGGCTTAAAGCCGACGAATTTCCCTCATCCTGGATTGAGGAACTGCTAGCTGTTGAAGACCCTAGGTTCTGGACACACAACGGTATTGATCTGCGGTCTCCAGGCGCCGGCATCACCACCATTACCCAGGGAATGGTGAAGATTCACTACTTCGATAAATTTCGACCGGGCATAGCAAAATACAAACAATCTGTACTCGCGATGGTATTGGATCACTCCCTATCAAAAGAGGATTTGCTGGTCCTTTTCCTAAATACCGCCAGTTTCGGAAATCAATCAGGAACGAAAGTCCGTGGATTTAAGTCGGCGTCTGTCGCCTACTTCGGCAAGCCGTTTTCGGAAATCTCACACTTCGAATATTTGTCATTAGTCGCAATGCTCATTGGCCCAGGTAAATACAACCTGGAACGAAACCCGACAGCAAATCAAAATCGCGTCGATAAGATATCTAACTTTCTGGCTGGAAAGTGCAGCCCAGACGGCTTGTTCGATGTGGAATACACTAGTTGCGAACCAATCCTTAGCATTTAGCGTGTCTATGCAAACTTCCCAAAAGTTAGCTTTTTACCCTCTAATCACGGTCATGTTTTTCTTGCTTCTCTTCCATTTCGTATTTGGCGATGAGCTGCTAGCAAAAGCAATTTTTGGTCCGATTGCTTTTCTTGTTACGGTCTTCAATTTCGGTTTTTCGGAGCGATCGATACCGTTTGCTGCCACGTTCGCAGTCACGTTGACCCCACTATTTTTGATCGCTCGCAGTGTCCGACTCTCCATCATAACCAGATTTCTCTTCTGCGCCTGGATATGGCTGGCGATTGGCTTTTTCGCCATTTTTGCCACCGGCTCCGCCTAATCAACTAGAGAGTCAGACGGTCATACATAGGTCATCGTCGAGTGCTTTCGCTGCGCATTGGTTTACACATATGGAAACAAGCAGACGGCATTACCACACTCGTTTTCGAGCGCATCATTTAAAACGATTACCGCGGAGTCACGCGCCATTTCCGGGCATGTTCACCAAGAACAGCCAACGGCAGCTATCCGGCCTAAGGATCAACAATGTTCCTAGGTCGATAAAAAGCTAAAATCCCGGCCATGGGAGATGTGTGGCGAAAAATATCTGCGTCCGTTGTGCTGCTGGCATTGATGTCAGCGTGCGCAACCCAGCCATCTAAGCTTCAGAATTCGTCGACGATCGAGCCAGCTCCTGCGCTGATTGCGGTGACTGCCTTTGCCAGCCCTGAAGGACTTTATCTCGATTATCAAAAAGGTGACGCGCGGGTATTTAGCAGCAGCGCCTGGCCTGTTCGTCCAACCCGCAGCGCTGGCCACCTGGGCCAGGAACGGGTCCCGCTGATTGTCACCCTAGATGAGATGGCCAGCGACACGCTGGCTGACCGACCCCCATCGGCCAAACCGGTCACCATACTGAGCGCACAACAGTGGCAAACATTTCAACGGGTCTTCCTGCGGAACGCCGCCCCCACTGACCCACAAATGGGTAGCGTGGTGGAGTTCAACGGCGAAGAGTACTTTTTCCACGTAAATGCCGCCGGCCTACTCCACTCAGTACCCATACAAGACAAGCCGCCTAACATTCGTGTCGCCAAGACCTTTGACATTGGCCAAAGTAGTGCCATGGCCAGAGCATTGTTGCCCGCTTATCTTGAGGAATATAACGTCGAGGAAAGCCGGTTTTTGTTCAATACCGGTGAGCAAGGCACCCGTGCACTGCATTTTGTTTACGTGGATCTGGACAGTGGAATGACTGCCTTCATTCGTTCGCCAACAACCGATCTCGGAAACGGCGTAGGTGCCGGCGGTGGCCAGACTATTAGCCATGTGGCTCGCAGCTTGACCGTCAGTTTGCTAACCCGACCGATCAGTTCTTTACACCGACTACTGTTCTTACTTACCGATACCGGCGTTGACACAGTGCGCCCAACACCCGTTCCTCGTGGAAGCAATATTGTGCCGCCGCCGCTGTACAAGGGCGAAGGCATGGACCTACAAGCATGGGAGGCCAAACTTGATCGGTTGACCGGCAAACCCGCGACCCGGGGCACCCTGCGTTTTTTGGTGGATGGTAGCGAATATTTTCCACGCCTAATTGACGCCTTGATCGCGGAAACAAAGTCCATCGCTGTGCGCACCTATATTTTCGACAACGACGATTACGCCATCAAGATCGCAGACATTCTCAAAAAGCGATCCAATGAAGGCGTCGACGTGCGGCTACTGATTGATGGGCTGGGCACCATACTTGCCACCCACAATGATCCAGACTCCCTGCCCGTTGGCTATGAGGCACCGCCATCGGTGCGCAAGTACGTTAAGCACGCATCGAAAGTGGATTTTCGCCAAGCCACCAATCCCTGGCTGACCAGCGACCACGTAAAAACCACCATTGTTGGCGATAACTTGGCATTTATCGGCGGCATGAACATTGGTCGCGAGTACCGCTACGACTGGCACGACTTGATGATGGAAGTGAGCGGGCCAGTGGTTGATGTTTTGAGAAAAGATTTCGAAGCCGGTTGGTCACACGCCAGCGTATTTGGGGATCTTGCCTACGCCATCGGGCGGTTAATCCCCTATCGCGAGCGGGTCCCGGACACCAGCGTCGGCCACCCCATGCGAGTGCTACATACCAAAGCGGGGGACTCGGAGATCTTCCGCAGTCAACTGGCGGCAATTAGAGAGGCGCGGCGCTACATCTATATTCAGAACGCGTATTTTTCCGATGATGCGATATTGTCTGAGTTAATCGCGGCCCGGCGGCGCGGCGTTGATGTGCGGGTCATTATGCCTTTGCGCGGCAACCATGGCCCCCTCAATCAGAGTAATACCTTGGCAGCCAACGCCATGATGGAAAACGGCATACGGGTGTTTATCTATCCCGGCATGTCCCATATCAAAGCGGCGATTTATGACGGCTGGGCCTGTTTGGGTTCTGCCAACTTTGACAAGTTGAGCTTTCGGGTCAACAAAGAAACCAATCTGGCAACCTCCCACCCGGAATTCGTGGATCAATTACTCGAACGAGTATTCTTAAAAGACATGGCGCGCTCCCCTGAACTCACCGAGCCGTTCCCGGAATCATTCTCGGCACATCTGGCGGAGTTGGTGTCTGACTTTCTGCTCTAGGCCAACGGCGCATTAGGAAAACGACGAGGCCTTATAACTGTAACTCTACAATTAGCGGATTGTGATCAGAGGACAGCGTTCTTTCAACCCGGCTGCTCTTGACGCTTAACCCACGAAGATAAATATGATCAACAACATGACCCAGGAATATGCTGCGGTCGTCTTGCTCAAACTCAACGGGTGTTAGTTGCAATCGGCGAGCCATATTGGTCACCCGCTCAACCCGTTTTGCCCGCCAGGTATTAAAATCGCCGCCAAAAATCACCGGGCCATCATGGCGAGCAACAATGGTTTCGATCTTCTGCATTTGCCGAGTAAATTCGCCCAGACCTAAGCTGAAATTGATTGCATGAACATTGGCAACCAATAACTGTTCCGAAGCAGAAGGGACATCAAACAGTGTAATGCTGGTGGCTTTATGGGAGCGCAGAACCGGCTCAGTGCTGGCCAAGTGACATTCCACCAACGGTTTCACACTGCTGTATGTCGCCACGCCGGTAACCGCTTGCCCCCGCACATAACCCGGGCTTAGAGAAACAAATGACGCACTATCAGTGCCATCCATCGTCGTGTCAGTGAGAAATGCCTCTTGGGTAAAAATCAAATTACTGAGCTTAGACAACCGTGAAAAATCCTCTTCCCAATTCTTACTCTTGCCCTTTTTGACATTCCAACTCAGCAAACGAATATTCGCGGGCAGCGTTGAGTGATCGTTTGCCCGATGGTTTTCCATCAAGTCCAGGCATTGGTCTACACTGCGAGCAATGGCCTGTCTTTGGTCCTGGGTGTAAAGATAATTTAAATTCGGGTTGCTGGCACAACCCGGCAGCTGAAACATCATCAACAGCGTAAACAGCCCGGCTGTTTTGTTCATGCAACTCTTCCCTGTCAACTGTCTCTTCGACCCGTGACCACTGGATGACCATAGGCGCACGCACCGGTATGCACCGGCACCACTGGCGATGAATCTATTGCTATCGCTTAGCGTGACCTGGGTAGAGACAACAGATCGACGCTTTGAGCTTCCCCCCGCCAGCATACATCGTCTTCGGTGGAGCATGCTATTGCTGGGACTTTCTCATCCAACACATGCTCGATTCGCTCAGTTCTGGATGCCTGATACACTCAGCCGCTTTTCAATTCTTGGCCCCGGGAATTTTGGCGCGGGAGTCTAAAATCATCGTGGTGAAAGGGTTTCCTAGCCCATGGAGCGTCGCCGCTAAGGCCATGCTGGACTTCAAGGGCTTAGATTTCGTCTGCGGCCCACAAATTCCTGGGGAGGAAAACGCCGCGTTGAAAGCCTGGTCTGGAACCAACAGCGCGCCGGTTGTTGCTTGGAACGATGAACCACCGGTTAACCGGTGGGATAGCATTCTCCATCTCATCGAACGCCTTGAGCCCAACAACCCATTGCTACCCCCTGACCCACAATCTCGCACTCAAGTAATGGGCCTGGCTCATGAGCTGTGTGGGGAACTGGGCCTAGGGTGGAATTTACGTTTGATCTTGTTTGCTGCCATTGGCGCATCTGGAGCCATGCCCCCGCAGATCAAAACCCAAACGGGCAAATACGGATTTCGAAAAAATGATGTGGAAAAAGCCAACGAGAGGGTTCAACAGACCCTTAAATTTTTCTCTCATCATTATGAAACTCAAAGAAACCAAGGCAGCAGGTTTCTTGTTGGTGACAGCCTGACCGCCGCCGATTTTTATTGGGCTGCGTTCTGCAACCTGATCGACCTCCCTGGCGAGGAGGTGATCGCTATCTCACCTCAAGCAAGAGGGTTAATAGAATCAATGGCTCCCCTATTTTCAAAACATCTGGACCCAGAACTCTCAGCCCACCGTGACCGTATTCTCAAGGAACACTGCCGCTTACCCATGGCGTTTTAAACCAGGTCAGTGGCTTGATCTCTGCTTTCACGACGTTTTCCAACACACTGTGGTGAGCCACAGGGAAAAAAACAGGATTTTCTGTTCGCGATGCCAAGCTTAAGGTTGTGGTGTTATAGACCCGCGCCCGCGGTAGTGAAATCCCATTGAACCGTGTA
This sequence comes from uncultured Gammaproteobacteria bacterium, assembly GCA_964559945.1. GTDB lineage: Bacteria > Pseudomonadota > Gammaproteobacteria > Xanthomonadales > SZUA-38 > JANQOZ01. The sequence continues at coordinate 16,091 of CAZLJY010000020.1, forward strand.
TATTGACGGGTAATGAGAGGTAATTGGCCTCTTATTAATCGACATGGAATAACGTTTGCCCACATGAATCTTGATCGACTATTGGCAATTGCGCTGATTTCCTCCCTGGCGGCCTGCGGATCGGACGCTCAGCCGGATGGAGAGATGGCCTCAAAACCTGCGGCAGAGCCCGTAGCTGAGCCGGTCGTTGAAGCTGTGGCTGAACCGGCGGCGGAAAAACCGGCACCCAAACCGGACCGTTTTGCCGATATGTATGTCGATGAAGTCACTGAAACCTACAATCCCGGCCTAAAAATCGGCGAGACATTTCCGAGCATTCGCGCCTGGCACAAAGGCAAAGAAGTAAGCTCCATAGAACAGTTTGTTCCTGATCGAGGCGCAATATTTATTGCCGTTCGATCAGTGAACTGGTGACCATTCTGTCGGAAGCAGCTCGGGCAGCTGCAGGAATTTTCAGCCGAATTTGAAAAGGCTGGCATCGGGATGATCGCAATCACTTACGATACGCCGGAGTTGCAGCAGGCGTTTATTGACGCCGGCGGCATCGAGTTTCCGTTTCTTTCAGATATCGATGCGCAGACCTTTATCTCTCTGGGCATTCTGAACGATGAATACTCACCGGGCGACGGTGCCTATGGCATCCCCTACCCTGGCGTGTTTGTCGTCAACAAAGAACTTGAGGTTGTCGGCAAAGTGTTTGTTGAGGGATATCGAACTCGGGTTGACGCCGAAACGACGCTCGCCTACGCCAAGAAAGTACTAGACGCCCAGTAATCTGCGGCGTCTTGGTGAGTTGGCGGAAGAGGTAGGAGTCGAACCCACCAGGCGCATTCTATGCACCTCACTGGTTTTGAAGACCAGGCATCCCACCGGGGACATCGCTCTTCCTTAGAAATCACACTGAAATTCCATAGAAATTTCATTGGGTATCTTACCGCTGACTATTGCCTACTTCCCAGGCTTTATCAAACCTTAAACAGTTTCTCCGCCACGGCGGCGTTCAGCACTCGTCGTCCATTGCCTTCGCGTTTTGTAAAACGGACGCTGTCGAAATACTCCAACACCTCTAGGGCCAGGTTTCGGCCGACCTTTAAGCTGTCGCGATACTCTGCCAAGGTCAGTAAAGATTTATCTTCCGGCAACGCCAGGAAGGGCTGCGCATACTGTCTCATGATTGGCAAGGTGGCGTACCGCTTGCCATTAATTTTTATTGCCCGTTGCTCTTTGTGCGCTCGAGCCAAGACGCGCTGCACATCCCTTTGGGCCAATCCAGATTCCTCTTGCAACTGGGATAGGGTCGGGATTTGTAACGCGTACTGATCCAGGATCGAAGAAATCTGCCCCCACTCATCGCTTTTGACCTCGGTGGGTGCGGATTCATACCCAGTAAGGCGAAGATCTCCGTCGACCAGAGACACGGTACTAGCACGGATCAGTGACTCAACAATCGGTTTAAAATAGTGCTGGGTCTCAGGTCGAAAAGACCCACGCATGACCTCAGCCATGGGAAAACCACGGTCGCCGGGCTGTGCATCATGAAGGGCCTGCAACGTGTCGACGGTGCGTTGCTTTAACGTCTCCCAGTGAGACACGGTTACCAAATACTCATCTTGATCCGTTAATACTCGCTTAATGCCCTCTGGAATGGATTCGCCAGTGTCTTCACCGCAAATATTCCATGCAAGCCGCAAAGCGCGATAGTCCAGCTCGTAAGTCTCATCGAGGAATATTTGCTCGATCGCGCTTTTCATATCCCTTTGTTCCTGAGCAATCAGAAAGCCCAGACGGGTTGGCGACGATCTACGCCTTTTGGGCCCATGGGGATCTAGTACAACGCCGCCGCCCAGGGTGACAGTCTCCCCGTAATCACGCAGCAGAAATCGGTCGCCATGACAGCAATGGATGGGACGGTGGGTTCTAATTTGCGCCAACGCTGACTCCCCGGGGTGTAACCGTGTCATCGGCTTATCACCTTGGTGCAGTAATATCAGGCTAGCCTCCAGATGTTTTGCGCCAATATGCAGTTTGATTGTGGATAGGTGTTTGAGCGCAAACCCGTTGCCTGGCAATAGGCGAACTCGCACATCGATTCTTGATGTTGTGCCTATACACGATTGACCCACCACCCAGTCACCGCGGTCAATGTCATCTTTGTGTACATCACCGCTGACATTAAGCGCGCAGCGCTCACCCACGAAGCCTTCTTTACTGGGTAAATCTTGGCTGTGAATGCCCCGCACCCGCAGCGCTATTTCCCGGGGTTGCAGCAAAATGGTCTGCCCCACCGCAACACGTCCCGAACTGACCGTACCCGTGAGAATCAGCCCCTGTCCTTGCAGGTTAAAAGACCGGTCGATAGACATCCTGAAATGCCCTTCGGGCGCTCGTCGGGCTAAGCTAACAGCTCGCTGCTCAAGCGCACTTCGAAGCTCAGCGATCCCGTCGCCGGTGGTATTGGAGATGAGATAAGTTGCGGTATCGTCCGGGAGCAGTGCCGCTGCCTCACGGCTGACCTGGGAGACTCGCTGTTGATCGGACCGGTCGCACTTGGATATTACAAGCACATAGTCACGCACCCCCAGCAGTCGCATAATTTCTACGTGCTCCAAGGTTTGGGGCATTGGACCATCGTCTGCAGCAACCACTAACATGCCAAGGTCAATGCCACTGACCCCAGAAATCATCGTGTTGATGAAACGCCGGTGTCCTGGGACGTCAATAAAACCCAGCGCTTTTCCATCAGGCAGGTGCTGGTATGCGTAACCCAGATTGATCGACAGTCCGCGGCGCTGCTCTTCGGCCAGCCGGTCAGTTTCTATTCCTGTGAGATTTCGAACTAACGCTGTTTTGCCATGATCCACATGGCCCGCGGTGGCAATAATCAACGGGGTAACGAGGACAGCTGAGAAACAAACTCCGACTCGTTAGCAAGACACCGAAGGTCAAGAAGAAAACGGCCTTTGTGCGCCCGACCAATAACAGGAACAGGAAGCTGACGAAACGCGCTGGCCAGCGTTTGCGATAGATCGTCGCCTTGGTTTACCGAGCCCATGGACAAGGCAGCACTTTTAAGGGTTTTCAGAGGCAGTGAGCCGCTGCCAATCTGACTACCTGTGTCGACAACCTCAACAGTGTAATGCTCACCCAACGCACTGCGCAGCAACGGCGCAATGCGTTCAGCCTGGCGCTGAATCTCCTCAATGGGTCGGGTTAGATCTCTTAGTGTCGGTAATTTTTCTGCAAGCTTATCGGGATTGCGGTAGAGCTTAAGCACCTCATACATCCCAGCCAGTGTCATTTTGTCCAGCCGCAACGCCCTTTTTAGCGGGTTTTGCTTGATCTGCTGTATGAGTTTGGCATCCCCTGCAATCAGTCCACATTGAGGGCCGCCAAGCAATTTGTCACCGCTGAAAGTGATGATGTCCGCGCCTGACTGCAGTACTTGTTTGGCCGTCAATTCCGCCGGCAGATTGAAGCGCTCAAAATCAACCAGGCAACCGCTGCCAAGATCCATTACAAACGGCAAGCCAAACTCTTTGGCCAACGTGGCCAAGTCCGGCTCAGACACCTCCGCGGTAAAGCCCTCGATTCGATAGTTGCTTGTGTGGACTTTCATCAACAATGCGGTTTGATCATTGATGGCGCTGCGAAAGTCTTTAACGTGGGTCCGATTGGTTGCACCCACCTCAACTAACGTGCAATTGGCGCGCTGCATTACTTCAGGAATTCGAAACGATCCACCGATCTCAACCAACTCTCCCCGGGAAACCGGCACCTGGCGATTCATGGCCAAAGTATTGAGTACCAACAACACCGCAGCGGCGTTGTTATTCACAATCGTGGCGGCCTGCGCACCCGTCAGTTCACAAACAAGATCTTCTACACCTCGTTCCCGATTTCCCCTTTTGCCGGTTTCAAGATCAAACTCCAGATTGCTGTAATCTGAGGCAACGGCTTGAATAGCCTGCAGAGCCTCCTTAGGAAGAATGGCGCGGCCAAGATTGGTGTGAAGCACTGTGCCGCTGAGATTGAAAACTCGGCGATGGCTAGGTGATGAACGATCATCTAGCAATTGTTTGGCCGCTTGGGTAATCGAGTCATGATCAATACTGGGAGATTGGCCAGCAATAATCTGCGCTCTGGCCTCATCGGTGACCTCTCGCAGCGCAGCGGTCACCGCCCCATGTCCATAGTGGGTTAACTCATCCCCACAGCTGGCCAAGAGTTGGTCGATGGATGGCAAATTCCGCAATGTTTGTGCGTAAGGGGGGCGGTGGTGTTTGGCAGTCAAAATCGATTACGGGTTTTTGGTGATCTGAATGTAACCCGAATAGTACACCACCTGCCAAATCGCCAAACGGTGGTGTCAACAAATCTAGGGCTTATGGACCCGAAAGACCGCTCATGTCACCCGAATACCTGGGAGACATCCAGTTTCGGGACACAGCAAGATGAAAATCCCGGTTACTGGCTAACTTCCCGGTTTGGGCCTAGGATAAACCTGTTATCGGGCTTTTTTTGTGTCTAGTCAGCATGACCCACTTGGAATCCATCATCTCCACTCGAACCTACAGTTCTGCGGTCCACCATCCCATAACCGTTATCTCAAAATCGGGAGGGTGAGGACCCATGCAGGAGTCTGATGTTATCGCCAGTGCGAGAGTGGTATGGAACTATCTCTCCTCGTTCCGCCAAGAGCCGCCGTGCGACGCCATTGTTGTCTGCGGTTCTTATGACCTACGAGTCATGGATCATGGGGTCAAACTGCTAGAAGATGGCCTTTCAAAAACTCTGGTCATTTCCGGCAACACTGGCCACTGGACAAAATATCTCTGGCAGCAACCCGAAGCCCAGACATTTTTTGATCACGCAAAGGCAAATATCCCCAATGATGTTCGCGTGCTGCTGGAAAAAGGCGCCACCAATTTCGGCGAGAATATTCAATTCAGCAGGCGGTTGTTGCCAGAAGCAAACAGCGTGCTTTTACTCACCAAACCGAACGCCGTATTGCGCGTCTTACTAACCGCGAAGAAACAGTGGCCCGACGCTCGCTGTTCAGTCTCATCGCCTCAATACCCGTTTCCAGGAGGTGTATCAAACGTGGTCGGCTTGTTCGGACTGATCAACGAAATGGTCGGCGATATCGACAGAATCAAGAAATACCCCAGCCTAGGTTTTCAAGTGGAGCACGAACTGCCGAAGTCGGTTACCGATGCAGCAGATCACCTGACTGCAGCGGGGTTCGATCAACACCCCTCGGCCGCCGACCTTTAGACGACTTCGCACAGCAGACAACTTCGACGATTATTAGCCGATGGCCTGAGGATTGTCTGGTACCGCCACCAAGCCTGCTGTTTTCCGCTTGGCCCGGTACATCTCGGAATCGGCTTGAGCTAGCAGAGCGTCCAGATCGGTGCCGTGTTCGGGGAATCGAGCCAGGCCGATGGAGGCTGTACACACCACCTCTTTATCATCCACCTGATAGCTTCGCTTTAGAGTGCGGTTCATGCGATCAAGCAAGTGCTTTTCTGAACCATCCGATAGTCCACAGGCCAATACAACGAACTCATCGCCGCCGTATCGCCCCACTAAGTCATGGCTGCGGCTGGTTTCCACCAGCCGGTCCGCAACGAGCCTTAACAATCGGTCACCGCATTGGTGGCCCATGTCATCGTTGATTTGTTTAAAACCGTTAAGATCAATAAACAGCAATACGGCACTGTCTTCCTGCTTCACCAGCTCGCGGGCAGATTCCAAAAAGCCCAGCCGATTAAGCACGCCAGTCAGGTGGTCGCGACTGGCCCGTTTCTCTGCGGCAAGCTGACGTTGCATAACAGCAGTGATATCAGTCAGGGTTAGTACAACATCGGTATCCACCGGTTCGGCGACCATTTTCAGCCATTTGGCATTGTTATTGGCGTTAAGGCCAATTTCCATCTCAATGGTTTCATTGGCCGTGACGCTGCGGTGTAACCGCTTTATCTGCGCGTCGCGTTCGCCGTCCCAATCTTTCAACACCCGGGCCAAAATCTCCGTCATGTTCTGACCGGCCATATCATCTTGCTTGATGCCTGCCCACTGGGCGGCCGCATCATTGGCAAAAACACAACGATAGACCACCGTGGGCTCATCGTCCTGTCCCGCTTCCCGGCGCAAACGTACAATCCCATAGGATGAGTGTTCAACAATGGTGCGCATCAGTTGTTCACTGGTGCTGAGTTCATCTCGGGCCGCAAGTTCAGCCGTGACATCTCGACATGTTAGGGTCTGTCCTCTGCGGCTGCCGTCAGCTGCCATCACGTCAGACTTACGCACCTCATAGCGCTTTCCTTGATGCTTTAACGGTGTGGACGTATCCAGTGCTTGGGTTAACGCTTGGGTAACCGGTGATGTTGCCGGCAGATGTTCGCCTAACAAATCCCGTCGGGCGCCGCCAAACAGCCCACTGGCAGCCTGATTAATAGAGACAACCCTTCCCGCCAAATCCAGGCCAATTACCGGATCGTTAATCTGCTCAATCAATTCACGATAAGACACGGGGCGAAAACGGTGATGGCGCAGGTCATCGACGATCCAAAGGAACAGTGGCGCGGTCAAGGATACTGACAGAGCTGGCAGCCACAGCCGATCAAAGGTCACACCAAAAGAATGCAGTATGCCGGTCAGCATCGGCCCAAGGCTAATGACCAGAAACAACATCATTGAACGCCGCTGGGGCGCGGAAACCGCAGATAGCCTTAGGAAAAAGGAAGCCATCATGATAGCCAACAGCAGATAGCTGTAAGGCGCATGGATAAATCGATACCAAAGACCCCAACCGGGATGGATGATCAACTCACCCCCAGCGGTTGCCAAAGGGACTGCCCAGATTAAACCGTGGGCTGAATTACTGGCGGCCAAACTCAGGGTAATGATTGGAATGATGCTCAGCGCCACCATAGCGCGTGCGCGAAAAGGCCTACCCATCATGTCAAAGACCAGTGCAATGAGCGTGACAGGTATCCCTGCCCGGCAAATAAACATGGTGGATTTGGCTACCGAGAGCGTCGTGGCATCCTGAGACAATATCTGCAGCGCAGCGCCACCGATGCCTGGCACCACCAAGACAAAGTACAAACCCAATGACCAGGCCACACTGTCACGAGCTCGCTGCAATGTGGTCACGGCCAGCCAGCCAAAAATGACCATGCCTGGCAGTAATATCGCCAATATGATGTTGTGCAACGCCACTTACAGGGCTCTCATTATGGGCCTGGCGGAGACGATACCATGCGAAGGCCGTGTGGTTTAACCTGTTAATTGCCTCACAAGGCACCAGGACAGCATCAGGACACTATTGAAACAGGGGGACATATGCAGGACAAAACTCAACGAGTAGCGGTATTGGGCGGTGGCATCGGTGGTTTAACGGCGGCCTGGGAGCTGCAAAAAACCGGCAACTACGACATCACGGTGTATCAGATGGGCTGGCGCTTGGGTGGCAAGTGCGCCACTGGCCGGGACGCCAGCAATGGCTATCGGCTGGAAGAGCACGGAATTCATGGTTTTTTAGGCAGCTACTACAACGCACTGGAAATGATGAATGAGGTGTTTGAGGTACTGGCAGCCCTGCCGGACAACAGCGGATTTCTCACCAGTTTGGACGATGCCTTTGATCTACAAAACGCGGTTGCCATGTGGGACTTCACTGGCAAAGGCTGGGAACACTGGTCCCTTGAGCTACCCATCAATAACTATCGCTATTCCCAAGCTGGAGATTTAGCAAAATTTGACAAACGGCTTGAAGAAATCCTGAAATTCCTGGGTGTGCTGGCCACCCATATGCACAAAGAGAGCCAATCCATACCCGATCTCGTCGAACACAAACTGTTTGCTGAGCTGGTTAAATTTCTGGGTCGCCACAGCGATGTTGCCTCACATCCCTCACTGGCCCAGTGGCTGGTGACGTTGCTGGAAAAAATCTGGAAACCTATTGCTAAGCTGTTGAGCGAAGGCGACCTGCTGCAAAAAAATGGCGACCTTCGCCACCTGTTTGTCATATTGGATTTAGGCCTGGCCACCCTGAGTGGTCTTTTCGCTGATGAGATCCCCAGCCGAGGCTTCGACGTGATTGACGATGAAAACTTTGCCGACTGGTTGGCCCGGCATGGCGCACATCCCATCACCTTAGCCAGCCCATTGAGCCTCAACACCATCGCCCTGTCCTACCAGTTTCCCAATGGCGATACGTCCATTGCGCCACAAATGAGCGCCGCCTCCTATCTGGATTGGAACCTGCGCCAGTTTGCCTACCTAGGGGCCTTTGGCATGTTGTTTGTCGCCGGCACCGGGGAAAGTATCGTGGCGCCGCTTTACTGGGCGTTACGGGCCAAAGGCGTGAAATTTGAATTCTTCCACAAAGTCGAGCAATTGAAGCTAAGCGAAGATAAACAATCCATCGCGGCTATCGACATGAGCATTCAGGCCCATCCCCTCAAAAGCGAATACATGCCTCTGGTTGGGCCAATCAAAAACCTGCAATGCTGGCCTAATCGACCCCGGTATAGCGAGTTAAAAGAGCGCGAAGCATTACAGGGAAGCGAAGAGCTGGCTGGTGGCGGTTACGATTTGGAGTCCTACTGGACTCGCTGGCCGAGCCAGGGGTCAAAAACGCTGACCGCGGGAGATGACTTCGACCAAGTGGTGTTTGCCATTTCCATTGGCGCGGTGCCCTATCTTTGCCAGGAGCTGGTGGCAGACGGTAACAACCCCACCACCTGCCAAGATCCCGGTGGACGGACCCGCTGGCAAGCTATGGTGGACGAGGTGCCGACGGTGCAAACCCAGGCCATGCAGCTATGGTTCGATCAAGACCTACCTAGTCTAGGCTTACCGGCGCTGCCCGGTGACAATGTTTGGATTGCTGGCACCTACGTAAACCCCCTAGGTGGACAGGTAGACTTCAGCCGCTTACTGGCGGTAGAAGACTGGCCGCAAGACAGTGCACCCAAGGGCCTTTTGTATATCTGCGGCACTATGCCCGATGAGGGCATTCCTCCCTTCAGCGATCATCAATACCCCGCCGCTCAGCTGGACCGAGTGCGCTATCAGTGTATTCAGTATCTGGGCGCAGTGGCCGGCCCAGTCCTATCCAATGCAACCGTCAACGCGGTGCATGGTGCGGCTGATCCTATTGGGCTGGATTTTGGGCTGCTCCATAGCCAGGACCCCAAGGCACCGGTGGATGGTGCCAAGAGATTTGAGACCCAATTCTGGCGAGCCAATATCGACCCCACTGAACGTTATGTGACCAGCCCACCGGGCAGCGCTAAGTACCGAATCAAAGCCGATGCCACCGGATATAAGAATCTGACCATTGCCGGCGATTGGATTTATACCGGCCTGAACGTGGGCAGTGTCGAAGGCACAGTGATGGGCGGACGACTTGCCTCCAATGCCTTGAGTGGGTCACCGAAGAAAAGTGATATTCACGGCTACGACCCCTTTGGGCTGCTGTAGACACAGCAAAGGTTATTGAGGAAGATCAAGGCATGTGGCGTATTTGATGTGGAATACGCTGCTTGCCTACTAACCCTAGAACGTTAGGGAGCCAATACGATGAACCTATTGTCCACGATTCCACTGCTGCTCAGCAGCTTCCTGCCAGAGCCATTGGTGGGCACCTGGCAGGTACCCCACGACACTAACGATGGGATTCAAATTACGGTAAACCTATGGGCATCTGGCGACGCCGACGGCATCATCATTATAGACCCTGAGAGCCGCAGCAACGCATCGAAACGGTCGTGGCGTGGCCGTTGGCATGCCAAGAGCAGTAAAGGCGGTGGGATGGTACTGACCCTGGAAGGCGTTAGCCAAGTGTTCGGCAACGACTCGATAGAAAAGCGATCATTTCTTGATGAATTTTCCTGCCAAGTCTCTGAGATCTCAGTCAAACAATTTCAATGCTCTGTTGATGGGCGCGGTACGACTTTCTTCGCCCTCGGCAGATAACGAGAGACTCACAATTTCACCGGTATTTTTGACCTGTTTAATAAGTTAGGCAGCGTTAATACGGGGCAACCCAACCGCATCACGGCCCGCATTGTTGGTCAGTGATAAATCGGAACCATCAAAACGGCGCGCCTTTTCAGTGGTAAGCCAAGCCACTGCCTCAGCCGCCCATGCAGGAGGAATGTGCTCGGACCAGTCTCGTTCGGACATAGGGTTCAGGCCGCTGGCTTTGATCACTTTTTGTATATCGGTGGCCACTGAGCCTGGCGACAACCCCACACAGCGAAGGCCGTTGCTTGCCTCTTCGTGGTGGATGCACTGGGTCAATGCCAATACGCCCGCTTTGCTGGCGCAATAGTGAGACCAACCTTCCAACGGTCGGGTAGCCGCGCCGGAGGAAATATTGATGATCAATCCACTGCCGCTTCTTTTCATTGCCGGCAACACCGCTCGCACACAGTGAAAAACCCCAGTTAGGTTCACCTTAACCGCATGATCCCAAGTATCCGGCTCAGCCTCATCGATTCGCGCTATCGGTTCAATAATTCCTGCGTTGTTAACCAGGATATCGATAGCACCGAACTGCTCAGTGGCAAGCTCGCAGGCCTGACTCACAGAACGCCATTGGGAAACGTCGCAGTTCACGGCTAAAGCCCGAACCTCAAGTTCGTCGGCAATGTTTTGTATTTCCCATTGAGTGCGCGCCGCCAGAACAACATTGGCGCCTGCGAGGTGAAGGCGGCGAGCGGTAGCGGCGCCAATGCCTCGGGACGCACCTGTGACTAAGGCTGTTTTGCCGCTGAGATTTATGGGATTCAATGGTTGCAGCGCCATATTTCAAAGGTTTCCCGTTGTTTAATCGATAGAAGTTTACCTCTAGCTGAGGTTAGGCCAACAACTATTGAAACCAAAACCCTATAATTAGCCGGCAATGGCATTGGATTCACTAAACTGTCACCGCTCGTTAAGGGTCAAATACTGAATGGGTAAGCTGCCGAACTTGATGGCGTTGAGACGATAAGCTTGAACGCAAGAACACTCCCAAGATCCTCTTGTGCCTCAGAAGCGGTCTTAGTGCGGTGACTTTTATTAAGTGTCATCGATCATCAGGCCTTGGGAAATCCGGTTTATGGGGCAACGTTGGCTGGATAAAAATAGTAGGCGAGATGAGGCAACTTAGCTGATGAACTTTCAACCTCAAAGACGGCTGCGCAGCAAGCCATCGAAGTGCAGAATTTCCAGCCTAGACCCGTTACACTCAATCATGCTTGCCAAATGCCACGATCAAATCTTACGAGCCGCCAGCAGGGTTTTTCTCGCTGTCCAGGCACTGCCAAAATCAAGGCATATTGTTCCCAGCTATTTAGTGATGCTATCTGTTGGCTGGCTATGTGGAGCAATTGCAGCTGAAACGACAACGGTCGACCCAATGCTCACACAGCCCTTGTCGATGGAAAACGCTGTCAGGATGTCCATCGAGAACAATCCAACCATTGCGGCAGCATATGCAAGAGTCGGACTGAACGCGATGGACGTTATTGATGCAGGCTTGACCCAGAGTTCAGACAATCCTCGATCTTGGTTCTCACAACCGCAGCCTATGGAGACTTTGGATACCGAGACCATCATGGCATCGCTGCAAGCCCTAAAGACGAGCGGCTCTCAGCAAAGCGATAACAGTCCGAATCGACGAATCGTTGCAATGCAACAACGCTCCGCAGACGAAATATTTGAACTGATAATCAATACCGAAAATGCGTTTGTTCGGTATTCCGCCGCGTCTGAACAATTGCGAATCTGGCGTTGGATCGGCAATTCTGATCAGCTGGCCGCCGAGTTGGCCAAGAAATTTCATGAAGCGGGTAACCTGCCTTTGTCCTCACTGACTGAACACCAGACCTTCGCGATGCAGTCTGCCCAAGCGCTTGCCGATGCGCAGCTGGCAGAAATTAATGCTCGCACTGAACTTGCCGAGTTGATGGGGCTTGCAACTGACCAACCATGGACAATTCGCGCTGGATTACTGCTGCCCAAGCAGGCCTTACCAGAGCTATCAGGATTGATTTCTAACGGATTGAATGCCAGCCCAGAGCTTCGTCTAAGCCGCCAGCGTCTAACGCAACTGACCCAGCGCAACGAGGCAGGTGCAGGGCAAGATAAGCTGCAAGCTTTACTGAGCTCTGTTGACCCTTTCAAAGCTGGGTCAGCACAGACTAGCGATAGATGGCAGGCAAACATGCAGCAGGCCATCTCACAAATAGAGGTCAAAAACATCAATACGTTAACCGCGGCGCTGACTGATTACCGACGTGAAATGATAAAAATCCGTAATCGCATAGACCAGGCCCATACCAACCTGGAGATCACAGGCAGTTATCTCATTAGATTTTCCCAGGACGCACTTCCCCTTTGGGCTACCCGAGTTGATGAGGAGCAAAAAAGAGTCAACTTCATGCTTAGCGGCGCGTTTGACCTGCTTTCAATAAAGCGTCAGCAATATGAAGCGTGGCTTAATTACGTAAACCAAGTCAGTCAATGGTGGCAATACCGGGCTGATCTTAGCCTTTCCAGTAGAATCCGGTTCGGGCAGCCAGATAGCCATTTGCTTCTTCAACTCAGTGAGTATGAAGTCCTGGTTTCCCCCGCAGACACGGCTGACCCACAGTCGATGAATAATCGCGCAGCACCACACTCACATGAACATGCCGACCACCGATCCCAACCTCATTCACAGGGACACCAACAATGACCTCTAGAAGATCTTTTCTTAGTCAATCTGGCGCCAGCGCCCTGCTGGGCGCTGGCGGATTGGTCGCCGGCGTGACCGCGGCAGCCCAAGGGACGACTGAAGCCAAGGCAAATCAGCCGGTTCCGGTACGTTCGCTGAACGGCTGGACTTTGCCCTATACGTTGAAGCAGGGCGTAAAGGAATTTCATTTGGTGGCGGAACCCATAGAGCATGAATTTGCGCCAGGCACGACGGCTCGCTGCTGGGGTTACAACGGGTCCACACCAGGACCGGTTATCGAAGTCATGGAGGGCGACCGGGTTCGCATTCTGGTGACAAACAACTTACCAGAACACACAACTGTTCATTGGCACGGGATCATCCTGCCTAGCGGCATGGACGGCGTGGGAGGCTTAAGTCAGCCGCATATAAAGCCCGGTGAAACCTATGCCTATGAGTTCACTCTCAACCAGCATGGCACTCACATGTACCACCCCCATGCCGATGAAATGACTCAGATGGCAGTAGGCATGATGGGAATGTTAATCGTTCATCCCAAAAAGGCCGAGGCCAAGCCCATTGACCGCGATTATTGTCTGATGGTCCACAATTGGGCGATCCATCCAGGTACCTATCGCCCGGATCCTTCGGTATTACAAGACTTTGATCTCTGGACTTTCAACAGCAAAGTGTTCCCCGCTATCGACCCATTAATCGCAGCCACCGGTGAACGGGTTCGTATCCGCCTAGGTAACCTATCGATGTGGAACCACCCAATTCACCTTCACGGGCTTCAATTTGAAGTCACGGGATCTGATGGGGGGCGATGGGCACAGAATTTATGGCGGCGAGAGGTCACAGAGATCGTCGGCGTTGGGCAAACCCGGGATATCGAGTTTGATGCCATCGCAGGTGATTGGGCGTTTCACTGCCATATGTCCCATCACACCATGAATGCCATGGGCCACGACATTCCCAATACCCTTGGGGTCGACCAAGCTGAAATCGAGAAAGACATACGCAAGATACTGCCCGCTTATAGAGCCATGGGCGAATCAGGAATGTCCGAGCATCAAATCCATACAGACATGGGGCATCACCCAGGGCCGGAAAACACGTTACCTATGATGGCAGGCAAGGGGCCTTATGGAAATATTGAAATGGGCGGAATGTTTACGGTACTAAAAGTTAGGGATGATCAACCGCAAGGAGACTATACCGACCCGGGTTGGTTTGATCCACCGCCGGATTCCGTGGCGCAATGCATTAGCAAGGAACCCGATTTTGGACTGCAGGCGCCGCGCAAGCCCGCGTAGCAATACACGCCAACCCTACTCAAGACCTGACGAGAAAATTAACGACTCACTCACCGTCAAGTATTGATCCGTGGACACCCCAGACAGCCGCGAGACAGCCCCGGAGGGCCATCGAACAACGATCAGATCAGTTCTGACTGAAGCACCCATTCCAAAGTGTACGGCAACCCCATCCTGAGAATGGGCACTGCTTCCCCCGGTCACCTGGCGTTTTTGGTTGACCTCGGCGGTAGACACCTCGATCACACTACCGATAGCATCTAAGTTACTGGACGTTGCCACTAATTCCAGCATCAACCAATGGTGGGTCTGTGGCGTGTCGTTGCGATACAGTTGCAACGGCCCAAGCTGATTCACTATCGCCAGGTCCAAATCGCCATCCCGGTCGTAGTCGGCAATAGCGCTGCCACGGGCGTTACCGGTAACAATGCCCGCGGCTGTTGCGATATTGGTGAAACTCACTTGGCCATTGGATCCTAGGCCGTTATTTTTGTAGAGAAACTCGTCCGGTGAGGTAGTAATGGTTGATACAAATAGATCTTCCCAACCGTCACTGTCTGCATCAAAAAAGTTGGCGCCCCACGAATCGTTCCCCACTACCCCAGCGACTGGCGCAAGGTTGTCGGAGAAACGCCCATCGCCCTGGCCCAGGTAAAGAACATTACCCCTCGGTGGTTGGTCAAGATGAGTATCCAAGAGGTCTGTAATGTACAAATCCCAATGGCCATCGCGATTGATATCCCCCACAGCCACTCCCATTCCCGCCATGGCATCGTCCCCTAGTCCTGGACTGAGAGCCGTGGTGTTCGTAAATCTATCGACTCCCTTAGCGTTTGAACCCGAGTTCTTAAACAACACGTCGTCTCCATAGGGTGAGGCCTCGATACTTGAAACGTTCACGACATAAAGATCAGGCCAAAGATCGTTATCCAGCTGAAAAGCCCCAGAAGCCAGCGCTCCTCTCAACCCTACTGGCTCGTTAGCACTGACTAAGCCACTGGCAGCCGTCACATCTTCGAACGTCCCATCACAGCGATTGCGGTAGAGGGAATCCGCGTTGGCTGGATCATCCACTGCATTGATCACCAGGTGGCCCACAAATAGGTCGATACAACCATCGCGATCAAAATCCAGCCAGCTCGCGGTTTTGCTGCGGTAAGCGGGCATCGCTCCAAAGGCAGGGACTGCTTGATCACTTAGCCCCACACTCATTGCAACCTCATCAAACATAGGACCTGAATCAGGAATTTGGCGACCCTTTTCCACCCATAAATTTTTCAGAACCAGATTGTAAGGTCCGTCTCGCGGGTTATCGTTTCGGAGTACTCGAAAGTTGGGGTTGTCGGTATAGATGAATAGGTCCACATCACCGTCCCGATCATAATCGGCAAAGCGGGACCCACTCATCTCTGAGGTGGGTAGCTCCGGCAGTAAGTGGCTGACATTATCGAAGCTGCCATCACCGCGGTTTCGAAACAAGTGTGGCGGTCGATTTGGCCCTCCAGCCACTACAAATAGATCTGGCCAGCCATCTTGATCGATGTCTATCCAGTTAACCCCAAGACTATGCCCTGTAGACGATGCAAGCTCTAAATCGCCGACGCCTGCAGTGGCACTAACATCGGTAAACGTTATTTGTGCCAATGCACTACTTGCAAAGCCCAATACGCTGGCCAGGAACAACATCGGCACACCAAACCTTGGACCCAACAGGCAATTCAATTTAATTGGATACTCCTCGCCGTCAGATTCCTATGATGCGACACCTTTTGCTTAATGACCATAGCCCAATGGCAACTCCGGAGTTTTGACAAAACACGTTGCTCGCTTAACCCCGTAACAGATTGTCTCACCAAGCCTGAACAACCGATATCGGCGTGATTGTTCCCGATGCTATCGGGACGAATGGATACCGAACCAAGCTGCGGATTAAAGAAACCAACGTCGCAATAAAGGCTTGGCACGAGCATTCAGTCATTTTTCTGGATGATCTAGCAATAAATGAGAAAATCTGAAAAATGGCCGACGGGGTATCGGCCCGCCGTCACCGCTGATGAGATGAGTCCGTTTTGGCATTGCCAATGTCATATCGGCCATTAATGAGTCCTGCCAAGTCACGCAACGTGTTCACACTAGTATCCGGTGGAAAGCTCGTTAGCAAGATACCCGGAACCGTTGTGTGATCCATTGAGTGATCGCCGCTCCATTGCCCGGTTCGATCTTTAAGAAAGTCACCGACCGCGCCGACCGCTCCCAATGCCGATTCAGAACTCACTCTGACGCCCTTGGCATACCCGACAACAATGTCCGGCCCTTCCCCAGGGACCCGATTGGGATATTGGCGGTCTGCGTCGTAAACCCGTGATATGGCCGCCATATCAGTTGTAGGATCACGTTCAGCCAACAATGCCGCCATAATCTCTGCCATCAAAGCCGGAGCATCATCATCGGTTACCACGCCAAAACGCTCGCGCCCCAATTTATTGATGTACAAGCCGTTAAATCCCAACCCATAAGCTCGGGTCCGACTCCAATCCACATCGGCAAATACTTCGCCGCTACTTTTGGCACCCGGTTTAAGTGCAAGATAGCCTTGGGTATGCAGCCAACCATTCAAATCAAATTCTCGTCGCCACGAGGCAAAACCATGATCGGACATGACTATGAGCTCTGCTTGGCTATCCAACGCTCGTGACAGTTCCCCCACTCGGGTGTCGATATCCACGTAAAGAGATTCCAAATACGCTGCCCATTGAGGATCAGTTACCGGATCATAGGTGGGATGCTGGGGATCAGTAGATTTCCACAGCATGTGGCTAACCTGGTCCACGTGGCCGATGTAATAGAACAAAAAACTACGACTGTTTTCAAGAAACTGACTAACCACAAGATCCATCTGAGCCAAGGTATCCTCAGCGGATAATGCCGCCTGGGCTAAAAACTCTTCTCGGTTCAGCACCCCTTCTTCTAGTGCTTTGGTATCTTCTGGCATACCTTGGGTATAAAACCGGCCGGTTTCTCCGGCCAGCTCACTGGCGAAGTTGTTTGGTTCGGAAATAGGCGTAACCGGACTTTCCGGATCAATATTGACCGGAGATATATAAAGCTCAACATGAGGTGATACTGAGCGTAAATACAATCTAACCATCGCTGGCAGATCGCCGACACCCAAGGGTATTGATGGCAGCATGTCGAAGGTGATCGGTATCCAATCGGACCAGCGCCCAACCCCAAGGGCAATGGTGTTTTCACCAACCTGAATTTGTGCCCCGTCGCCATTTGGTGAAGGCACAATGATCATTGGAACAGCTAACCGTTGAGCTATTTTGGGATCACGCAAAGGATTGGGTGGGCCATAGATTTGAGCATCCAACTGGCCAGAGGTATTGGCAAAAACTTCCTGAATCTCACCACCGTCGATCGATTCCATCGCTGCGCCAAACCGGCTCGAAACAAATCCAAATTGGCCATAGGTGCCGTTGATATCCGGGGTGCCCATGCCAGATAGCTCCCGTTCGGCGGCTCCGGTTGGCGGATAGTTCGCTGGCATTCGAACAATGGTAGACCGGACACCTGACTCTTCCAGAGGCTCCCAAAAAACCTGACCTCGTCGTTGATTTTCAATTTCGCCGCCGCCAGTGGGAATCTCCCAACTCCCTAATGAAATGGTGCGACGTTCACTGACCACCGCACTCATGGAAAACACCGGTACATGGGAGTGCGCATCGCGATGTAGAAAGTCGTAAATGCCATGATCACCGGAATCAAGTCCGGTGACGAAATCTGACCAGGCCACTGGCGACAATGGAGGTACAGAGGTTTCAAGGGACTGAAAATGTCCCTGCTTTGCTAGCCTACTAAACTCAGGCATTCTGCCCTGAGCCATCAGTTTAGACACCATCGCGTGGTCTAAACCGTCAACACCAAGCACCATAACGCGGTGTGGTGGGCCTGTCTGCGAACTATCACAGGCGCAAATCAATATTGCCAACAGCGCCGAAAGTACTAGCCAACATTTGCTTTGCACGTTAGTTCTAGTCGGCTGAAGATTCAAAACCGTCACTCAGGAGATCGGCTCGTTGTATCGTCAATACCTGATTGACCGGCACATTGGTTGATCGGGAATGTCCGCCGCCCGGCCACTGGACTAAAATTTCTTCCGCAACTGATGCGGTGCCTAACCCAAAAAATCCCTCGGCTGGATGCTGACCTAGAAAAGAGTCTCCGGCCGTGATGAAACGGGTTTGGGTTTGCCCGCCCGCGGTTATCGAAATTTTTGCGCCAATGGCAAAGTGATTCGAACCCGATTGGCGGGGTCGGATAAGTAAATAGGCGGCCGTTGCAGCATCGGCTGGACTGATATCTTCAAATAGCGAGACCGGTTGAAATCGGGATTCATCGTCTCGCGGCGTTGGCGGCAAGCTTTGGAACAAATCCAGGTCGCCATCTAAGTCAAAATCCAGCGCCAGAAGGCTACTACCCCAGTTCAATTTCTCGTCTAGGCCCGCCGCCTGGGCTTGATCAACAAATTGACCTGGCTGGCTTTGCTGATTCATGAACAAACGTATGGGTTGCTCCCAGCCTGCTACCCGCCATCCATTGGTTTCGGCGATATCTGATAACCCATCTCGATCAAAATCGGCGATGGCGGCGCCCCAACCCCAGCCGCCGTCTGCCACGCCAGACTCGGTGGCGATTTCCTCACACCCAGGCTGCCCGGGTTGAGAGGTATTTGTCAGCAGGACGTTATGGAGGCCTTCGCGAAAAATGTTGGTGACATACAAATCTGGATCCCCATCATTATCAACATCGCCAACTGCGACCCCCATATCATTCATGTCATTGTCGCAGCCTGCGCTGTCACTCACCCGTTCGAAACCTGCGAAACCCGATGGATTGTTGCCCAGGTTTCGCCAAAATTCGTTGGGACCAAAATCTACAGACCAGTAGATGTCCAGCCAACCGTCACCATCAAGATCAACAATGACCGGCTGCCAATGCCCGTGACTGGCTGCATCGGGCCCATCGGCCAGTGTTATCAAATCGAACCCCCCATTGGGTTGGTTGATAAACACTTGGAATTCGCCCATCCAGAAGCCGCTGACCAAGTCTAACCGGCCGTCACGGTTAAAATCACCGGCCGCCAGACCGCTTCTATGGGAGTCTCTGTTGGGAGGTACCGATACGAGACCGCTGGCTTCGCTAGCATCGGCAAACTGGCCGTCAGTTTGCTGCAAGAAAAGATACAGGAACCGGCTTTGTTGGGCGCAATCGGTGCGAAAACAGTCTCCGGCTAATATCAAATCCAATCGTTGATCGCCATCGACATCTGCCCAAAGGGCCACGCGAGCCGCGACCGCCGGCAAGTCTAAACCGAGAGAAGGTGCCACATCCATGAAGGTACCGTCGCCTAGGTTGCGAAACAGCTTGTGGGCAGATCCAGCGGCAGTAGGCACAAAGACATCGACCCAGCCATCAGCGTCAAAATCTGCGGCAGCGATGCCGGAGCCAAAACCATCTTGCAGCTCATCTGCTGACAGTTGACTGACTGCTTGGTCTACCTGGACAAACGCTGGCCGGATCCATGGGGTGCCAGCGAAGACCAATGAAGAGCAAAACCCAAGCAAAAACAGCAGCGCCAGAGCATTAGCTCTGGCGCTGATAAAAAAAAGAAAGTGAGTTCTTACCCGGGAGTTCCCGGCGGGGTTAGTCACACCCAAAGGTCAAACCTTAGGGCCGTCTCAATACTGTCCGGCCAGCGGCGACAGACATTAACACGAAGGATAACGTCAATAGCAGCAGCCCCCAGGCATTTAACGATGGCACAGCTAACGGTAAGGCTGACCCCAATGCAATCACGCTCGTGTTATCGGCAATGTTCCCGTCTGCGCCACTGCCGCCACCGTCCGCGATGGAGCCTGTTACGCTTGCACCGCTGACAACATCGGCGACGATAAAGCTCAACGCTGATTGGGCGCTCGCTCCACCGTTAAGGTCACCCACAGACAGCGTACAGGCTGTGCCATTGGCGTCCGGTGCGGAGCATACCCAACCTGGACCTGCCACGTTGTTGAAGCCTGGGGGTATCTGCACAGAGATCACTACACCCTGAGTATCCTGGTCTCCCGTGTTTCCGTAAGCGACATTGAGTCCCACTGAACTACCCACAGTCAGCTGCCCTGGGCCGCCGCTGCCAATTCCGGTCAGAGAAAGCAACACATTGACATCAGGAGCAGCATCAATGGTCGTCGTTACAGACGCTGTATCTGAGTTCATCGAGCTGGCAACGTCCGCCGCATTGCTGGTTGTCTCGACTCCAGCTGCCACAGGGCTGTCTACGACCACCGCAAATACGGCACTTGTACTGGTTAATCCAACAAGTGTTCCAACGTTTAGCGTACACACAGAACCCGCCGCAACACCGGCACAACTCCATCCCGCATCAGAATTTGCCGCATCAAATTGGGTACCCACCGGCACAGTCTCTGTGAGTACAACTCCGGTGGCATCCTGCCCACCATTGTTATCTAGGTCCAGCGTGTAGGACAGGGCAGCTCCTGCTGCCGCCGTTGGCAGATTGGCGGTCTTCGTCAATTCGACCATTGATGGACGTAGCGTGATCGTGATTGCGACGTTTGCGGTGTCGCAAAGTGCCGGCGCGGAATCGTCACACACTTGGTAAGTAAAGGAGTCGACAGCGGTGGTTGAGTCGTTGTGGGTATAACTGAACGTTCCGTCGGCGTTCAACACTAAGCTGCCGGCGGTGACGTCAGTCACCACTGCAGCTGTGAGATTGACACTGTCAGGGTCAGTATCGTTTGCCAACACGCTAGAAGCGCCGCCGGTGAGCGTTACTGCCGTACCCCCTTGATCTACGGTGATCGCGTCATCCACTGCCGTTGGGGCCTGTCTCAATGTCACAGCAATATTTACCGTTGCTGTGTCACATAACGGCGTTGGGGAGTCATCACACACCTGATAGGTGAATTGATCCGTAGCGGTCATCGAATCGTCGTGGGTATAGCTGAAGGTGCCATCTCCGTTAAGGGTCAGGGTACCTGCGCTGACGTCAACCATTACGGTTGCTGTTAAGTTCACACTGTCCACATCAGTATCGTTGTCCAGCACAGAAGAGCCGCCGGTCATTAACGTTGTCGCAGTAGCACCCTGATCCAGCGCTATTGCATCGTCCGCGGCAACCGGTGCCTGAAGCACAACTGCTGGGGTTTGGTGATCTTCCACCTCACCATCAGCGGCAATGCCGTCTACTCCGAGGCCGCCTGCGCTGCTAACCCGGAATCGGGATTGCAAGGGACCCACTGCTGCGGTGGCTGGGACCGTAAAGGCGACGTTGTTTGAGCCGACAATCACGGCTTGATCAACGGCCACTTGTTCACCGGCACCGGCGAATGTGCCGTCACCGTCAAAATCAATCCACGCATTAAGCAACCCGGGCGCGCCCCCAACTTGGACCACTGCCGTTGCCGGCTGCGTGCGAATCAGCTCAGCTTCAGCGAATGTCACGCCGTCTTCATCATCATCGCCATTCGCGTCGTCACCATCACTGGTTGCGGTGGGCTGACCGTCGCTTTCCAAATCCCAAAGTGCACCCAGGATCACGCCCGCGCCCCCGCCGTCATGGCGCGGACCATTGGAAGCCAGCAAGGTGCCGTAGCTGTCTGGGGCGTCACCGAAATCGATTCCCACGGCAGTTAATGTGTCGCTGGCGGTGCCGCTGTTTCCAAATGCTGAGGTGAGATCTGTAGTGGTGTTAACAAACGTGCCGGTTGTGGTTACCCCAACATCAACGGAAATAGAGCAAGTGGCACCCGCGTCAACCAACCCATTTGTGTAAGCGATGACCGCAGTTCCACTCGCCGCCGTCAGGGTTCCACCCGTACAAGAATTGGACACATTGGCTGGCGATGCCACCTCAACGCCTGCCGGCAAATTATCAGTGAAGTCAATGGCATTGTCGTCAAGTGTGCTGGCTGAGTTATCGATGACAAAGGTCAGCGTTGAGGTTTCGCCCAAAGTAATGCTGGTCGGCAGAAAGGATTTAGTAAATCCAGGGGCCACCGCCGCAACGTCTAGTGTATTTTGGACGAAGCTGGTGGTGAACGTTGTGGGGCCAAAGGGGCCGGTGGTCATTACTGTGGTATTTCGGATAGTTCCGGAGACCAAGGTGTATGTTGGGGTAGTTATGGGGC
>CAZLJY010000021.1:0-37493 GCA_964559945.1 uncultured Gammaproteobacteria bacterium
GTCTATAGTCTGGCTCCCCCACTTGCTGTTCAAGCGTATTCCACCGCGAAACATGAGCCATTTTTTTTGAATAGAGCCGAAGCTTTTTGACTTGGCATGAAACACCCAACAGTTATCAACGATTGCACATTCGAATCCGGCTTGCTTCAGCCGAATGCAGTAGTCGTTTTCTTCACCATAGCCCGTGGGAAATGCATCGCTGTCTAACAACCCAATAGCCTTGCACGCGGAACTGCGCAGAGCCAAACAGAAACCATTCAGTAACGGTACTCTGGGAATGGCATGGGAACTCAAAGAAGACACTAGTTCGGCCATATCTTCTGTCGTCATCTTGTGCGGAAGAGTATTGACTTCCCATCTACCTCGATGATCAAAACGTTTGGGCACTGACTGCCATGATGCTGCATTGGACAACGGCCCTGTTGCCGCCAAAGTGTCATCCATCAACATCGGTTGGATCAGTTTTTCAGCGAACCGTTTTGGAACCTCTGTATCACTGTTAAGCAAAATTAGAAAAGGTGTTTCAGCAGCCTCAATGGCTCGATTGGCGGACCTAGTGTATCCCTGGTTAGTTTGATTGGTAATAACACGAATTCTGCTCGGATCTAGGTCCTTCAGTTTTTCGCCGAGTTCTACCCTCGATCCATCATCCACGATCAGAATAGGGACGCGATCGTCCGACCTAAGCAATGACCTAATGCAGTTTTCTGCGTATTCTGGCGCGTTAAAAACGGGCACGCATACAGTGCAAAGGCTTGCGTCAAAGGTTGGGTTTACATCTTCTAGCATGAGGCTGAAGCTACTCAAAAAATTGATGGATATACCTATTCGAACTGCTCGAACTGTCAATCGATCCTAGAATATCGGAAAGATTTGAAAAGCAGCTACTGAAGTCCCCTTCATTGTACCTATTTCTAGTTACTGCGCCGGAATTGAGATAGGAGTACTTAATCGAAGCGTTTAGGTCAGCAAACTGTGCAGTGCCTAGTCACGGAAAAAGAACCGAAACTGAAGAAGATGCTGAAGACAGAGTGGATGTAAAAGCGTCAACGCTAGAGAGTGATTTGGCATCAATTTTTTAAAAGGACGCATCCGATAAGCTAAAGGTGGATTGTGTAGATGCGTTGGAAACCCTTTCCGCGCTCTCCAGGTTTTCTTCAGAGTCTCTCACGGTATGTTGCTATGGTGACCCTGAAGTTTGGATTTCCGGCGCTATTTCCCAGGGCGTTTCTCCCGCGGTGGTAGCCGCAGAATGGTTTTCCTATGTTGACGGCTTGTTGGCAGTTTATCGGTCAAATCCTGACAAAACAATGATGTTTAGTGTCACCGAGCACGCTGATGCAATGCGGCAGATGATGTTTTTAATAGGGAAAATTGCCGGAAATTCTTTGGGTGCAACTAAAATCGAGGTAAATTCTGAAGTTGACCGACAACCAACAGTTTCCTGGCTAATCGCGCGACAATTCACTCATTACCAAGATGGTACTCACGCATCTTGTCCGATCTAGTTGAATGCAGAAACTGGTTCATCATGTGAGTCGTTACCAGAATGCGACTTACATCAATTTAGAAGAGGATCCCAGACTTTACGAGGTTTGGAATTTTGGGATTAGGCTCAGCACCGCACCCTACTTTCGAATTCGAACATTGATGATAAACGTAGACCAGAGCACTTGCAGTCTCTGGTCAAAATTTTAGATGATCATCATGATGTTGATGTTGTCAGTTCTTGTTTGAACATAGAGCAGTATTCAGAGTCCGAAGAAATCTTGTTCGCAAACGTGCCGTAGCAGATATACGGGTTTGATGACCTCATATCCGACCCATCATCGACAATAAATGGAAAAATGTCTGTCAGCGTTGAGCAGCGAATCAAAGCAACTTTCCGCATACCGTGGCGCGTTATACACGGGCACACAACCGGTACAACGGCTGGAATCAAGTAGGGAATAGGTCTTTTGGCATGGGGGTGAAACAGCATACGGATGTGGACGCTCATTCGCTCTAGAGCCGACAAGTGTCGTCTAATGCTGGAATTTCTGTAAGATTGGCGCTGCAACATCTGGAGCGATTGTCGTTGTACGTACTTTTAGTCACCACGCCGGATTTGAGGGATGATCGTCTACTGGACGCCTATAGATTAGCAAAATGTGCGGCCCCCGGTATGGACAAAAAGATAGCAGCGCCCGAAGACGAACAGCTCCTTGTCGACCATGGCGTTTGGCAGTCCTATTCTGAAGAGGACCGATCAGAAAAATTGAAAAGAGGTCGCGGGCCAGTTCCAAAGCTTCTCCATCATATTGGACAATTTATCGGTGTTGGGCAGGACGCCCAAAAATTGGGCGATGCACCGTGCTGAATCGCACCCCGAGTCCAGAAAAAACACCCGAGATTTGGAGAAAAAAGTGACAGTTAATGTTGAATTGCTGCGGTTGCAACTTGACCAGGCAACCGAGGAGTTGGAGCAAATGTACATCGAAGGGCAACACGTTAGCCAAAAAAACGTTATCTTGCAGGATAGGTTAGCGTACATTCAACGCGCCAATGATGTTCTGCAAGAGAGAATGGCGAACCTGGAAAAATTGGCGGCGTCCAGAGCTCAGGATAATGCGGCAATATTAAATTCGCTGTCTTGGAAAATCACAGCCCCGTTGAGAGCAGTTCTTAAACCGTTTATCTCTCGAAAATAGCGCACCGATAAAGAATATTTCAATGGAGCGCCGCCGGTTTCCTAGAGACCCAAATTGGTCTTTGGAGCTTTCCATGAAACGGCACTTGGCATGGCCACTGAACAAACCGGGGAAAGGACTTCCGCAGTCGAAATGGGTGATGAAATGAGCGCAGTGAATCCTAGGAATTTGCGGTGGCCTTGGATTTCGATAATTCGCCGAACTGGATTGCCGAGTACCAATTGTGAGATGGGGCCCGCCACCTGCCGAATACTGAGCAGCGTGCAATTCAACCGATATGACTTGTCCAAGTTTCACGCGCGTTAACTGTATCAATGCCAGAATCAAGAAAACTTAGCCACGCCGCGCCGGCCAAATCTTACACAATGTGTATTGATCTGGGTGCGTGTGAGTCAGAGCTTTGCGCCCTATACTGGATAGATTTCTTGACCGATATTCTTGGCCGGCTCCAGTCAAATAGGTCTGTGGGGTTTTTCAGAGTGAAGCCAAATCAGCGGCCAATCATTCAATCCGCGCTGGCTGGATATGCTGGGGTGGTCACTGAAACTTCGGACACTTTGCCCCTACCCGATTCCGGAACGTTCGCCGTCGTTTCTAGCAGTGAAGCGTTGACCTTGTCACTTCTATCCAGTTCTATCGACATTTTTGTTTTGCCTAAGCAGCCGGCAGATAGATTGTCGAGATGCGTCGTAGGGTTAGGCCCAGTCGATGAAAAAGAGATCATCGAGCGCGACGCGGTGAATCGTAGACTCAGTGAAAACGAACCGACCATCGTCGCTGTTGACAAAAAAGTCACTCTGATATCTTCAATTTTCAATGGTGACGCTTTCTTAGATGCATTTCTCGAAAACATCGAAAGATTGGCAGGGTATGGCCATGTAGAGCACTTTCTTATTCGTTCCGGCTCCCCGGGAAACGAGCATAAAAAGCTAGTTGAGTATGTGTGTTCTCACAAAAATGCCGTCTATATCAACCTGGAAAAAGATCCTGGATTGTACGACGTTTGGAATTTCGCAATCGCCCTCAGTACGGCTCCGTACCTATCCAATGCCAATATCGATGATAAACGCGACCCAGGCCATCTCCAATCTCTGGTTGAAGTCCTCGACAATTTTCACGACGTAGACGTTGCAAGCAGTCGCTTGAATATCGAGCAGGCTTCAGAGCCCGCCGAAGTGTTATTTGCCAATCAACCCGAGAAAATTTACGGGTTTGATGCGCTGACCAAGAGAACTAGAGGTCAATTAAGGTCCAGAAATTTGCCTCACTGTATGCCGGTTTGGCGGCGGTCTTTACATTGGCGTTTCGGTTATTTCGACGAGCAACGGTTCGCACAATCTGCAGATTGGGAGTTCTGGTTAAGGGTGGCCGTTGGGGGCGTCCGCTTCTATTTTTCGTCACGAATTTTGGGAACCTATGCCCGGCGGTCAGATTCACTCTGGCACAGTTCGGCAGCTTCGAAGGACATTGACAGCGAAATTGCGGCGATCTATTCGCCTGGGGGTGTCTCAATGCGGGGCGCATCATTGCTGCGAGCGTTTTCTCATGTTTTCACTGTGGTCAATGAGGGACGCAAAGCCGAATTTTTGTACGCCGCATGTCAGTTGAAGCGCAGGGCTGTAGCGCTGACCGAGTGTATGCGTGTCGCCCAGTTTATCGACATTGCCGGATCCGCTCTTTTGAACGTGCGAAACCTGGCTCGGAGAATCGACGAAGCCGAATCAAGAGCGGTGGAGTTATCAGTGGACCAAGTGGTTGAAGAGATTGTGCGCAAGCTCAATTGCGAAACAACCAGCGGCGTTGAGCAAATTTTGGTAGACATCGCTCAGACTCGGGTGCGGCGCCCTTGGCAATCATGGGCATCGGTGATGATTGAGCCAAAACGGGAGTTAGGTGGCGGGTTTTACGATTTTACGAAGTTAGATATCCAGTATTGGCGGCGGATCCAATGGGTGAATCGCTTCGAACGGCCACTTCAGACCTTCTTTCGAAAAATGAATGACGATTTGCGATCGGCTAATCTGATGGCTGCTGCAGATGCAAGCGTTAGCTATTTTCCCGCGTACCGGGGTAATCAATATCAGAATTTGCTTTACCAGGATTTCGTAGAAAATGGCGGTAAGTTGACGCCGATTGCGTCAATAGAAGAACTTCAGAAACTTGAACGATCTTCCGCTTCGCTTGACGTGGTGCATTTTCATTGGATCACAGATCTAAGAGGCGTGGGCTCCGACCAAGATATGGACCGCTTTGCTAGTGCAAGACAGGCAATCCAAAGACTCATCGAGTTAGGTTTTAAGATATTGTGGACAGTTCATAATTTCCTGGAACATGACCGGAGGTTCGTCGAACAGGAACGCCGTTTCCGACACTGGCTCTCCGCTCAAGCTCACCGTGTGATAGTCCACCATCCGGCTAATATTGGTCAATTGGATTGGCTGTCTCCCGATAGTTCTCTTCAAGTTGCCGAGCACGGGTCCTATATATCCATAGTTGAAGAGTCATTGGGGGGGCACCCGCTTCGCAGTGACAGAGCAAGTTTTCGGCACCAATATGGCATCGGCGATGATGAACGGCTAATTGTATTTTTCGGCCAGATTCGAGGTTACAAAAATTTGGACGCGCTGGCTGAGGTGTTGAAGAAGTTAGCGCGGGACCAACCTGCGCTTAGGTTCATCTTTGCTGGGAGAATTGTGAGTGAAAAAACCATTGCCCGCTTGCTCGAGGATACACCAGAAAACCTGAGGGTGATCCCTAACCGTTTGAGCGAACCAAACTTGTCAAGATTGCTGGTGGCAGCAGACTATGGTCTTTTGTCCTACGCCGATATTCTTACGTCTGGCACTTTATTCCATATGTTATCGGCAGGGCTTCCTGTAATCGGGCCAAACCTTGGCTCCATTCCCTGTTACCTCCAGCAAGGTTTCAATGGTTACTGCTACGACTCCCTGGAAGCCTTAGCTCAACTATTGATTAAAATCTCCCAAACCTCGATCAATCACAGGGAAATGAGAAGGAATGCATTTCTAACGGCTTCTTCGCTTGAATGGCGATTTACGTTACCTGCGGGCTTGGCCGGAAACTCCGAGGTCTAACAACGCTCGCGCAGAGAGTTATCTATGCCTTATCCAATACGTAGATTGATTGCCCGCTAGCCATAGCGCGATGATTAAAGCCCGCTACCCGCCAGCCATTGGCCTGCACCTTGCGCTCAAATAGCGAACGATTAAGCCGCACACAGTGCAGTGGCCCGGACCATTCGGCTAGGTAGCCCTTCGGATTTTCTTCTTCGTCCGGCACGTCGTCCTCTACAAAAAGCGTGCAAAAAATCTTGCCGCCTTCGGCGATGATTCTGCTTAGATCACTAAGGTAGCAGACGATATCCGCGATGCCCATATGAGAAAACACGGAAAATAGCACCGCTAAGTCCCAGGCGTGATCTTTCGCGGGGAAACGAAAAGCGTGATCTATTTTTTGTCCTTTTGGATGATATCTTTCGTTTGCAACATCCATATGGTCAAATGAAACCCTTCCCTTTTCAGCCAGATATTCGTTGGCCCAGCGGATACCTGTTGGATCTACGTCCAAGCCGCTATATCTCTTGACTTCTCCCCACCTGAATTGCATGCCAATGAACAGTCTACCCGGGCCGCAGCCGATATCTATGATACGAGCTTCCGCGGTTGCGCCGGCATGCTCTTCAAGCAATCGAACGCTTCCTGCGGCGTATTTGACATATTGCTCGTCGGAGCGTTTCGGCATGCTGCCAAGACGAATAGATCGTGGCGGCAACTTAAGCTCTCCATGTTCTATGAATGAAGGCTCAAATACCCTAGCGATTTTTGATCTCATGGTTCAGGTTGTGTTGCCGGCAACACCATTTCCTTGCTTAAGTTGATGAATAAAGTCGTTGTATTCTGGCAACACCTCGGAAGGTTGTCCGTCTGCCATGATTTTTCCAGCTTCGATCCATATTAGTCGGTCACATAAGTCCTCAATGCGGGCGGTATTATGGGTCACCATCACAACGGTAGCATTGGAACGGATACGTTCTCGCATGACTTTTGCAGACTTAGGCTTGAATGCCGCGTCGCCCACTCCCAGCAGTTCATCCAATAATAAGATATCGGGCTCAAACTGAAAACTCGAGGAAAACCCTAGGCGCATTTTCATTCCTGAGGAGTAAGTAAAAAATGGATCGTCAAAGCGTTCGCCCAAACCAGAAAACTCTATGATGTCTTCAATGCGATCGCTAATTTGACTTTTCCTCATTCCGAGCATCATTCCGCTCAAATAGACGTTCTCGCGTCCAGTGAGGTGAGGCAAAAACCCAACCTTCAACGCCAACAATGCTGCGGTTACTCCGGGTTCCCGGTAAACATGTCCTTTGTCAGGAAGTAGCACGTCGGCCAATACCTGCAGTAGCGTACTCTTTCCCGAACCATTGCGCCCTATGACCCCCAGCGATTCGCCTCTTTTTAGCGAGAAGCTGACTCCTGATAACGCCCAGTTCTTGCGGGTGGCCCGCCAAGGCTTCCATGCGCTTTGGAAACTAACGCCAACATCCTCGAATCTAAGTAGGGCTTTGGGTTCAGAATGAGTCATCTTGAAGCCAACATCTTTGGAAAGCGGCGATCCATACGCACCACGATTGAAATACCCACCAGCAAGAACAACAGTGATCCCGCGAGGACGTATCCTAGCTTGACTAAGTCTGGAGTTGCACCATAAAGCATAATGTCTCTATAGCCTTCGAGAACCGACGCCATTGGATTCAGGTAAAAATATCGCTGGTGTTCCTCGGCAATTTGTCTCCCGTCGAAGAATATTCCGCTTACGAAAAACGCTAGCCTAAGGCCATGCTGAACGAGGAATACGGCGTCCGGAATTGCAGGAATAACTGCGGCCAATGGAAAAGAAACGGCGCCAATCAAAATGAATTGCACAGCGATAAGTGGAAGTAACCAAGCATATTGCAGGGATGGCAGGTAGCCGGAAAAATACAGAAACAGTATCAGTAGAAATAACACGATCAGAAATTTGACCATGCTGGACAGCAATGAGCAGAGTACGAAAATCACTTTAGGCACATAAACCAATCTAGCAATCGATCGATTCGCGAAAATGGAGTTTGCCGTCGAAGTGACCCCATGTTGAAACCATCGCCAGGATACTAGGCCAACCAGCAGGAACGCGACAAAATTCTCGGGCCGGTCTTTGAACGGCAATACATTAAAGACTATGTAAAACACACTCATGAAGAGTATAGGGTCCAATATCCACCAAAGGGCCCCCACGAAATGCCGAGAAATTTCTTCTTTCAGCTCCGCGAAAACCTTGTAAGAAATTAGTTCAACGTATCTGGGTAGTGTATTCATAGATGTTCAGTGGTTGGCCAAGCAGCCATTGTTATTTCGGACCGCAATACTGATGGAGGGAGAGGTCAGAGCCGTTTCCCAGATGACAGGCTATCAGCAAATCTATCGATAGATTGTCGTAGTTGACCAACCTGCTCACTGAGCGATTTTTCATGTGCTGTGCGACGGCCAATTCGAGTAATGAGCGCTAACGTTCGCCCTATTCGTGACCAGACTGATGTCTCAGTACTAATTAATTGCTGCTCAAGGCTATGCACTCTTTGACTGAATTTCTGAACGGTGTTTTTCACTGCTTTGGTTTCAGTGAGCTCCACAACCTCAGGTTCGTTGTCTGATGCATGTGCTCCAATGGCCTTGAGTTGCTGGTGGCGACATTTTGCGGTCATCTCTAGATACTTAGGCAGTACTGGCCCCAGCTCTATTGATGTTGCTGAGTTCGCCAGAAGTTTTGAACAGGCAATTGCGGAAAGTTCGTTTGCTCGGCGATCAAGCTGCCAGTCTGTATTGGATCTAACGAAGGACTGTTGAGCCGAGGATAAAATATTGGATTTTTTTCGGACGCGATCATAGGTCTTCATTGCGCCCCGGTATTCATTTTCAATCTCATCGCCTAATTCCAGGCCAAGAAAATTAAAGAGCGCATTGAGGTAGCTTTTGTCGCCGGAAAACAACCACTCATACTTGACAAGAAAAACGTTACTGCCAGGGTGTCGTTCTATAAATCTGATGGTTCGGCTGAGCGATTCATTCCACTGTTTCACAGCGTTTGTGTGGTCGTGGTGTTCGCTCCAGCCAGCGGATGCTCGCTGGCTTCTAAATTCGAACGATGACGCAACTGAAAGCGGATCTCGCCAGATGACAACAAAGTAGGCAGCAGGAAACTCCAGTTGGAGTTGCTCAAGTCTACGAAAGTAACCCGGGGTTTTATCACCTAAAACGGCAGGAGATGAGGGTTTCGAGAACTTTCTAGAGAGCATTTCATAGTGTTCGGGAGCCAGGATGTTGGTTTCGTTCTCCGATGGATTTAGAAAACGCTCGACGGCGAAATGGTCTTCAGTAACGTCCTTTACGCGCTTAAATCTCTCCAATCCCAGTGCAATATCGGGACTGGCGTTAAGAAGTCCAGTCAGGGCCGTGGTGCCAGAGCGCGGGCATCCTGCAACAAACAGATATCGTTTCTTGGCGGGGTCAGTTGGCCCGTGTTCCTCAGGTGCTCGTTTGCTCAAGCTCGCCCCCAACAAAGGTATTGCGCGCCGATCCGCAAGCCCGACAGTAGTTGATCAATTCTTCGTAGAAAACGGTTTCCTGCGGGAACGGTCAATATATGGCGAGATTTGACATCAGAAACCCCCGCATCCCTCAATAGATTCTCAGTTTGCTTGTATTCCAGCAGCACTGCATTGGCGTCAAACTCGCAGTTGTTCACAACCCTCATAGTCAGTGGGTTGCGTGGGTTGTGTTCGAAGACGGCAACCAATCCGTCCTTTCGAGTAACTCGGCGCATTTCCCTTACAAAGGCCGCCCATTGGTTTGGTGGTACATGGTGCATTACGCAGGTTGTAACAGCGCAGTCGAAAGATCCAGAATCAAAAGGAATGCTCTTTCCATCGAAAGCGCGGTATTGATTCTGTGGGTGAGCACCCTGTGCGATTTTGATCGATTCTGCAGACGGATCAATGCCTGTGATTGAAGAGAACGCCCCGCCTATATCGCCGTGGCTTACACCGACCCCACATCCAACATCCAACAAGGAAAGCTGGAGGTTGTGAGGAAAGGTCTTCGCACACAGTTCTTTCAGGTATTCCGACTTCACCCGAGTAAAAAAATCTGCTTTTAGCCCGGAGAATGACACGGCATCGCCAACCTTTTCAGCGTAGCTGTGGCTGTATTGGTCAAATTCCTCAGTCACTGCTCTTTACCTACAACCGATTCGATGACAAACGTCGGCCGATCTTTGACTTCTTGATAAATTCTGGCCAAGTATTCACCAACAATGCCAACCGAAAGGAGTTGGACTGATCCGAAAAAGAGCATCAGAATTGCGATGGTTGTGAACCCTGGTACAGCGGATGCGCTCTGTCCTAGCAATTCGAGACCAGTCAGCCGCGATGTGATGAACATGATGCCAAGCAACACAGATACTGCAAAAAAGAATGCACCACAAAAGAGTAAAAAGCTCAGGGGCTTAAACGAAAAGTTAAAAATTCCATCGAATGCAAGTTTCATCAATCGACCGAGAGAATATTTAGTTTCACCAGCTGCCCTTTCCTGGCGTTCGTATTGCCACTGGATGCTTGAAAAGCCCACCCAGGAACGCAAACCTCGGACAAACCGGTTTTTTTCTGGCAATTGGTTCATCGCCTTTACGACTTTTCGATCCATAAGACTAAAGTCGCCGCTATCAACCGCCACTTCAATATCAACCATTGGACGGTAAATTCGATAGAACAACTTGTAGCTCAATCGAAGCAACCAGTTTTCTTTACGTTTGGTTCTTACCGCGTTGACAACATCGTAACCTTGGCGCCATAGCTCTATCATCTGTGGCACGATTTCCGGCGGATCTTGAAGGTCGGCGTCCATAACAACCGTGATATCACCGTCGGACATCGACAGCCCAGCAGTCACGGCTGCTTGGTGGCCAAAATTTCGACTTAAAAATACGCCAGAGACCCTAGAGTCTTCTTTAGCCACCTGCCTGATCAAGTCACGGGTGCCATCCACACTGCCGTCATCGATATAGAGAAGGTCTAGTTTAAAGGGGCCCTGACCCAACACTTGCAGGAGTTTCTCGTGAGTTAACGGAAAAACCGCCGATTCGTTGAAACAAGGAACAACAACGCTGAGTGTGCTTTCCGCCAATTTTGGACGAAGTTGGGTGGTTTGAACTTTATCGTTTGGCAAGGGCCTTGAGCCAAGAAATCAAACCATCATTGTACGCGTTTGTGAGACTTCAGGCATTCGCCGAATCGCCATGACTACGAACCGAAGGCCATAAACGGTCTCTAAGAGCTAGAACAGGTTGTTCGATCAGTTTGGCCATGATAATGCCCAAGATCACAGACCCCGCAAAATATCCGACACCATATTCCCACCAAACAGGCGGTCGTTGGACAATCAGGGAGAAAATCTGAGGGCCCCAGTCATCAGCCGCCAAGTGCCAGAGATAAATGGAATAGGAGTAAACCCCAATTTTTGCCATGAGCCGGCCAATTGCATTGGGTTTTGCTGGAGAGAATTTTGCGCTAAGCAAAATCAACCCAAAGGCAACATATAGGACAGAAAATCCATAAGTATGGATCCAATCGGTACGCCCGAGTTTGTAGTAGAAAAATGGCACAATCATTGCGACGCCTATGACCAAAGCGCACCGCCTTACGTTGGGCCTGTTGAAGGCGTTTAGCCACTGCGTAAAGTGAAAGCCATAGCTGATCAATACGCCAAACATCAATGAGTCAACACGTAAGTGAGTCGGGAACGTATTGTTGTAATGAGAAAAAGCACCGTTAGTAGATAGCCGCAAAAGGAGACAGCCCAACATCACCAGAACGCATAAAACTGGCAATGATTTAATGCGCGATGAAGAGCGCGATACGGAAAAAATGAAAAAGCACACGGCCGTTAAAACCAGATAGAAATGTTCTTCCACGGCAAGTGACCATGTGTGATTCCAAAGGCCTGGTAAGTAGTTCTGAATGAACAACAACTCATGAACGATGCCAGAAGCCGATAGGTTGGTATTCGTCAGCGATTTCATGCCAAGCGTGCATGCAATCAACACCCAAAAGGCTGGGTAAATCTTCAAGCCTCGCCGAATCAAAAATCTGCCTGCGGCAAATCGTCCACGACTCTTGTATTCGTTGAAAATAAGCCCGGAGACAAGAAATCCACTAAGAACGAAAAACAGATCAACGCCGATCCAACCGCCTGTGGCCAGCATGGTCCGAATAGAATACAGGCTGGCGTACTGTACCGGGGGCGCGTCTAGATGCCTAAACATGACAAGAAGCACTGCAAGGCACCGTAATACATCCAACTGCCACAAGCGATACTTCATCGGCACCACTGGAGCAAGAATTGATCAGTCATTTGTCGCTAGTTCGTAAAGACGCACGGTAGCCCCGGTGAGCAGATGGGTCTCTTGTAAATCGCCGATTTCTTCCAGACCTACAACGAAGTTGTTTCTAGGTCGTCGATGCGCGGTGGCGTATATCAGGTGGCTAGGTTGTCTATCTGCGACAATTTTTCGCAACTTGGGAAGCTGTTTTTCATTCCCGAAACCCGCGAATTGTAACCGTTGGGGTGAGTCCATCTGCGCCAAGTAGTAGTTCAGATAGCTTGCAGACCAGAGGTATCCAACCACAAGTGCGTTTGGGTGTTTTGAACGATAGGCATCGACCCATTCAGCAGCTTCACGAAATTGCTGTTTGGTGACCGTTTGGTAGTACTTTAGGTGAAACGTCAAGACTAACGCCAGTCCTATCGCTGTAACCGCAGCCGTCAGTTTAGGATCAAGTGTTGGCCAGCTTATTGCGTTCAGACCTACAGCAGCCAACAAATAAAACGCTGGCAGGACAATGATAAGGTGCCGTGGCGCCAAAATCGGCTTATACACCATCGAAAGGATGCTGAGTATCAGTATTGGAGCAATGCTTAACACCATACATACCAGCATCGGACCGTGTTTTTTACCTGTCATCAACGTGACTACAATTGCCCCAGCGCAGCAACAGAACAGCACGCCTGCCAACGTTAGCGACTGACCACCGAGAAATTCGGCGATTTGTAAAATAAACTGCCTGCTGATTTCGGGGAAGCCGCCCCCTCTAGGAATTGACAACTGAAACATCAAATGCGGAATCCACAGCGAGTACCCTGCGGCAAGAAATACCGACACACCTAGAAGATTGGGAATCAGTCTTCGGTCATGGGCGATTGCAGCGGCCCACAAACAAGCTAGCTGAAGTCCAACAATCAAGCAGCCGTAATAATGCAGATAACAGGCGCAAAGCGCCGACACAGAAAAGCTCATGGCAAGCGTGAGCGGGGATGCCTTACGTCGTTGCCAGAGCGCGACGGCAAGCCCCCCGCTAAGGGTGATCGCGCCTAAAAGAATACTGTAAACCGTAGCTTCTTGGCTGAAGTAGACGGGCGCCCAGCTAAATGCCATAAAGCAAGCAGCCAGAAGGCCAACGCGTTCATCGAATAATCGGTATCCCACCCAAAATATCCCTGGCACGCACAAAATTCCGGCTAATGCTGAAGGTAGGCGAAGCAGAGTAGGTGAGTCACCCAGAATGTTAATCGAGAGCCAAAGCACAATTCGATAGCCGGGTGGATGTCGGTCGTCTTTTATACCGGCATCGAACACCGTTGTTAACGAATCGTAATTGCTGCGCGCCCAGGATGAAAGCTCATCGTTCCACAATGACTGAATTTCCAGGCCGTACAATCGCATGAAAGCACCGACCACGGTAACCAGGCCCAAAAGCCAAAGGATTTTGCTGCTTATGGCAGCATCTGCCGATTGCATCAACTGTAGCGTTGGCTAATCAGCAATCGACTATTCAAATCCGTTGAGAAATATAATCAGCAAGGCTATTGGGTCAAACTCGTCTGCGCCAAGATCGCAGGCGACGCCAAGGGGGCGGTTGTCACCATCAATGTCATCGGAAGTGCTATTGCTACAGGTCATCAGGTCGATCAAGGCACTGCTGGACTGCAAGTGAAAGTCATCAGCATTGGCATTAACAAATCCGGGATCAAGTGCGGTATTAAGGGATGAGTCGGGAATACCATTGGCGCTTGCCGCATCGGCGAACTCGTCTCCGCCAGATCTAACAGCAGAGATGGTTTGGCCTCTAAAGTTATTTTCAACAATAGTGGTTGAGTCAGTGTCAGTGTCTAGTCTGACGCCGCGGATGTCGCCTTCGATGATATTACCCGCCACAGTTGACCCAACACCTTGAAGATAGATACTGGCGCCACCTGCAAAAATCGTCATATTGTCTACAAGCGTGTTGTTAATGATTCTTGCGCTTGCCGAGTCTCCACGAAAATAAATAGCGCCGGCTCGGTCGCCGGAGTTTTCAACAATCCAGTTGTTTTCGATGCGCGTTTGCGAAGCATTTTGAACAAAAATTGCACCCCCTGTTCGCGTCGCGCCGTTGGTTTGCATCAGTGTGGTGTTGCGCAGAATTTGATTGTTTCGAATGATGCAGGGAACACTGCCCACGTGTTGACAAGACACGCCTGGCGATCGGAAATTGGATACGCTATTTCTTACAATATTGTTTTCGAAAATCACATTCGGTTTGTTGAACTGAATGGCGCCATTGAAGTCCGCACGGTTGCCGTCAAACAAATTGTTGCGAACAATCAGTTCACCGGCAGCGGCGTTATTGCGAATGATCTGCAAAGCGCCGCCGTTGGCGCAAGTAATTTCGTTGTCTGAGTTGCACCCGGGTGCGAACGCTGTGTTATTGAAAAATTCATTGTCTTCAATAATGTAGGTGGAGCCCCCTTGACCGGTATTGACATCGCCTGCCTCGAAAAATCCATGAATAGCGCCGCCTTTGTCTTCCGTACTGTTGCCCGTAAACGTGTTGCCCCTAACGATCATCGTGCGCGCGGCGATCAGTGCTTCATCCTCTATGCGAATGGCGCCACCAAAATTAGCCGCTGAGTTATTGGTGAAAGTGTTGTTAGTGATAGTGGAGTTTGCATCTACCGATGAGATAGCCCCGGCAACGGAGCTGGCGCTGTTGTTGGTAAAGGTATTGTTGTCGATAATGATGGATTCAATGAGAGAAAAACTCAGGCCGCCGCCGTTAGAGTTGGGTTCTCCGTCCCGAGTGGAACCGGTAGCAACATTATCCTCAAAGGTATTTCCCCGTACCTCTCCGATGGCGTTTCGGTATCGAACACCTCCACCAACGCCGATGGCCCGGTTGTTATCGATAATGTTGTTTTCCAACAAAACATCAGAGTCTGTTGACACTTTGACCCCACCACCGTTGCCGAAAATATCGTCACGGTCGTCATTAGGGTCGTCACCAAAAACCACCGTCATATTCTCGTTATTGGTGATTCGGTTGTTGCGGATGATTGGCGTCGATCCTGTGACAAAAATGCCGCCACCTTGGAAAAACTCTACCGTTGCGCCATTGGTGATGGTAAATCCATCAACAATACAGTCGCGAGACTCTCCATCAACAATGGTAAAAACGGGCCCTATGCTCTGCCCGTTGATCGTGGTCACGTCTCTGCCGCCACTGCTGGTTAAGTTGATATTCTTGCCATTGAACCGAATGTTGTTCTCAAAATAGGTCCCGGGCGCCACAACAATGGTGTCCCCAGATGCTCCAGCATCGATGGCACCCTGAATGGTAGGAATATCTGCTGGTACATTAATCACGTTACCGGCTTGGGATACGGTTGACAGCAATACGACCAATAACAAAGGCCAATATCGAACAATTTTCATATACAGTTCTCCACAGAGAAATTAATTTCTAAGCTGGGCAATGTCCTCAGCGATGGTCTTTGCTCGCTGACCAAAAGAATACTTTTCCACCACCAGTTCTCGAGCGCTTGCTGCCGCTTGCAAGAGCGAAGGGTATTGTAGCCAATAACGACTGACGGCATCTGTGAACGATGCATCGTTGTTATAAGTCATCACTCCTGGCAATTTGAGTTCATCTAGCCCTGGATTGGCGTCGCTAAGTATGGGAAGGCCACAAGCCAGAGCATCGAATACCCGATTGTTGACGAAACCATGTCGAATCATATCCGGCCAATGATCATTCAGCGTCAAGCGCGATCGTCCATAGAGTGCGCCCAACTCCCGATTGTCGATGTACTCAGACACTATCGGCGGCGCCTCCGGAAACTGTTCCCACCCCCTACCCCAGATTTTTGGCTTTAAGCCCATAGCGTGGGCCTTAATCACCACTTCCCTGGACTGGCCTCGAGTGTTGCCAATGAAAACGATGTCTCTGCGCACCTGTTGCGAGGGCTGTCGAAACTCCTCAGGGTCGGTGCACTGCAACAGCAACTTAACAGGCTTTTCTTGAAATCGTTGCCACTCTTGCGCCAATGTACTGGATGCCACGTAAACCAGATCAAACTGCGCCAGCTCGTCTCGGCTCACGTCGTCCGGGTGACTGATCACCCACATGATCTTTAGACCTGTTGTTTCGGGTAAAAACGTGTGAGGGTATTTGCCTCGGAGAACCAGCGATACATCACTTTGCGGTGCTTGTTCCCATTGACCGTTGTACATGGTGGAAACATTGAAATTTTCCCTTTCGAGGTATTTGGTCAGCGAACGGCCAAAATGAAAGTCCCCCCATTTTTCCATCCGGGAGTCAGTTGGGGTCGGGTTGAACAACGTAATGTTCATGGGGAATTTCGGTTAACGAACTGATCAAAGGTGTTGGCAAATTCCGCAGCCGGGCCAAGTTCTTGGGGAAAATCCCTGGCACGCTGAAGCAATAAGGCAACGCTGGCTCTCGCCGAGGCATAACTGAATTGACGCAAATAAAGGTCCCGATGGTTGCCCCGCTTCGGGGTGCGGCTAACGGCTTCCAGTAGGGCGCTGGCGTCGCCAAAAGGCACCTCGGTTATTTCCTCTTGATCAATGAGTTCCTCAAGGTCGGAAATTCGGTTGGCGAATATCTGCAGATTTAAGGCCAGGGCGTCTGTCAACTTAAACGGCATTTGGTAGTGGCTAGCAGGTATGCCTGGGTCTAGCCATAGAACCACGCCATCAGCCGCAGCAGTGTACTTGGCAATGGTGTTTCGATCCTGAGGTGGCAGAATTACGACCTTTTCTGACTTCGATAGTTTTTTCAGGTCGGGTGTGGTGCGAGATCCGACAACTAAAAGTCTCAAATGTGGAGGCCCATTTTCTACCAGGGACTGAACGTCAAAAATCCCCTTATGGCGACGAACTAGTCCCGAAAATAACAGCACATAATGGTGCTCTTCAAAGCCCAGTTCGTTGCGAGTGAGATCCCGGTTGACCCGATTTGGGTCAAAGGCCGTTTCATCTTTAATGTTACGAATGAAATGGCAATTACCTCCCAACCAATGGTCAAGGTTCCTGTTGTGGGTGACCTTTAACGGTAATGTTTTCGCTAATCCCTCTAAGTGTTTTGTCCATGCCTGGCTGTAGGGTGATAGCAAGGTATCGTCATTGAAATCCAATACAGTGGTATCAGACAATTGTTCTTTACCTGGCGATGACACCACCGACTCCAGGTCATTACATTCCAACGCAAACGGTGTGCCTCGGTGAAAATTGGCAAGTAATGCCAGCCCAAGGCTTGGCAGCCTGGGTTTCACGCAGTAAATAAAATCGCCGTCAATTTTCGCCAGGGCTTTGGTCATGACCGCGAAAAAATTTGGGAAGTCACAGCCGTCAAAAACGTGCATTTCGAATTTGGGTTTCACGTCCTCGTAGGGAGGGAAAATAGGCTCTTCAAAGAATCTAAAACCGATGAGTTGCACGTTGTAGGAATCAGACAGCGCCTCTGCGATGTTATAGGCCTTTGAAAAATGATTGCGACAAACGTCCCAAATTAGCACCGTTATCTTGGGTCGGTGCTCTGAAGAGTCGCGCATCGGCAAGCCACTTTCATAATAGGACTCGACATTGGCTTGAATGATGCTTCGGGTACGCTCAGCAGTCGTGGCTTTTAGCGCGGTTAACTGGTTCCACTGCTCATTGCGGCGATACAGGGTCAGGCGAAGATCAACCAGAATCGGGTCACGCAGGAATGTGTATTTCAATACCAGATCCCAGTCCTGCTGACGCTCAAGTGATTCGGTGAATCCGCCAAATACATCGTAGAGACTGCGCCAATGGACGAAGCTATTGAGGTCGACGAAATTTTTTGTGCTTAAAGAGCGGTAGGTAAACGTCTTAACCTGCGCTGACTTTATGCGAGTAGCGTTGGCCCCAATAATTAAGTCAAAGTAGGCGCTATAGGCGCAATACTGGCTCTGATCATTGATCAGGCTCGCAACCATCGCCGCAAGGTAGTCCGGACGCCACAAATTGTCAGAATCCAAGTAGGCAATAATATCGCCGGCCGCGCTGGCCAACCCGGCGTTTCTTGCGGCCGCGGCGCCTTTGTGGGGTAGCTTAAGAAATTGGACACGCGCGTCATTCAGGGATTGGATGAGGTCCTGGGTATTATCATCACTGCCATCATCGCAAATCAGTAGTTCCCAGTTTTGATATCGCTGTTGGATAACGCTGGTAACGGCTTGAACAATAACCCCTGCGCGGTTGTAGGTCGGCATCACTATGCTCACCAGCGGCAATGGGCCCGGCCAGCAGGTTTGCGTGAGCAGTCGCTCGATATCCTGTTGTTCTTGTTCCAGGGAACGGTTGACTCGATCTAAATCCGCCGAAGACAAGGTAGACTGTTGTAACCAGGAATAAAATTGCGTGTCAGCAGGCTTTGGTGCGGCGGCAATCTTTCCTACCAGTGGCTCGCCAGACTGCTTAGTCATTCCATGGTGCGGTCGATGGCTTTGAAGTTTCCAACCGCTTACCTTGTTCTCGCGTGCCTTTGCCAGCGCCGAACGCATTTGGTTGATAAGAAGCTCCGGTTGAGGGCGCAGAAGGACTTTCTCCATCACTCCGCAAAACCGGTCCCCCACCCGCCAACGCATGGACTTCACCACACTCTCAAGGTCATCGCAGAGTCGATCGATCAGCGACGCATATTGATCATTTTTATTGGCGCTGAAGGCATATCGTTGGCGGTTCTTCGAGAGTTGTTCTTCCAGTTCCGCCACGCGACTTTTTAGATAGGCTATTTGTTGCTCTTTGTTGTCAGTCATATCGGGCTTCTAGATCAATTGGCAGACTGGGTGCTGACCGCAATGCCAATCATGATCAATGCCACGCCGAGGAGTTTCTGCAGAGTTAACGCTTCGCCAAAGAAAATGGCCGAAGCGCCCAGGACCAGCAAGAACGACAGACTGGTAAACGGATAAGCGTAGCTGAGTTCCAATCCGCGAGATAATGCCATGATCCAAAACGCAACCGCCACGAACGCGGAGGCTAATCCCGATAAAATGAGCGGATCTGAAAATGCCAGGAACAGGTGTTTAGCCTTGGCGCCGAGATCGGCAGGCAATGGCGGCATTTTTGATACCTGGTGTTTGATGGCTACCTGACCATAAACGGTGAACAGGACGCAGGCGACAATGAAACCCAGCGCTGTCCAGTCTGTTTTGCCCTGCACGGTGGGGGGTACTCTCTGGACTAAAGCGGCAGTATCGAAGATACCAACGGCGGGTTCAATAGCTGTAGCGAATCGGAACTTTAGCAGTGCTGTGGAGTGTGGGCAGATCGCCCACACTCCACAACCGGTTCAGGTAAACGCGATAGGTGAGTAGTTATAGCTGGCATCAGGGAAAATGGTGCCAATGTCCGACCCACCGTCGAAAATCCGATCGATCACTGAGCTGTGTACGTCGCGGAAATCCGTGGTGGGAACTACGGCGTCACCTTCTCGTTGATTGATCGCAATGCCTGGGAAGGTACCGTACATGCCGCCATTAATCTGTCCGTTGATCACTACCATCGGGTTAGCGAACCCATGATCGGTTCCCTGGTTGCCATTTTCACTGACTTGGCGACCAAATTCGCTCTGGATAACGATCGCAACGTCGTTGGCGCGACCACGAGCAGCAAGATCAGAGTAAAACGCGCGAACCGCTTCAGATACTTCACGGATGTTTCGACCGTAACCAAAGTTTGTAGGCAGGGTGTTTTGTTGGTTATGGGTGTCCCATCCGCCTCGATCCAAAGTAGCCACCGAAATACCAAGGTTAAGACCCCATAGCTGGGCAATTAGCGCTAGATCGTTACCAATACTGGTGTTGGGATACGGATTCGCTCCGTCAGCGGAATTATAGTTATCCAAATCAAATGAATTGATCAGATCTACTGCGTCTACTGTAGCCTGTCCAGCAAGGTCCAGCTCACCGGCGCCGTTATACATCTCTCTGAGCATGGTGAGGTGGGTGTCGGCGTATCGGCCCGTGTTCGGGCTGAAACCTCCCGGTGAGTCAATGTTTGCCACGTCCGGGTATCCATTTAAGCTAACCGGTGTATTACTGCTGGATGCCATCGCCGTAAAGATCGCTTCAGGATCATGGGAAATTGTTTCCAGATATCGAGCAAGAAATCCGTTTTGTGCGGTTTGTGAGCCGGGCGTGCCCAGTTCAATTTCTTCCTGTGCATCAAAATGACTTCGGGTTAGGGCATTCAACGGATGGCCAACGGCGTGAATAAATGCACATCGGTTTCGAATCTGATGAAGGTCAATGCAGTTTGGGTGCAAACCAAAACCCGAGTTGAATAGATCGAGGGTGTTGCTTGGCTCAACATACGTTGCCTGACGGGCATTAAAGTAATTGGTGTGGTTTGCCCCTTCCGTGGGAATGACAAAACTCAATCCATCCATCCCGCCACGAAGAAAGATATACACCAATAGTTTAGTTTGGGCGTTTACGCCCGCTTGCGCTCGCTGGGCGAAACCCAGGCCCACGCCGGCGACTGCCGCGCCTGCTGCTGTTCCGCCAGCCAGAAATTGACGGCGGGGAAGATTAATTCGATTTTTCTTAAACATGGTTAGTCCCTACCGTTGAAACATCTGAGGTGACCAGGCCAAAAGCTTAACCATGCCGGTCAAACGCTCGTGCCAGTAAAATGGGAAGCTATTGTCACGCAGATCATCTCTCACAATGGGCTCATCGTACGAGTACTGCGACGCATCGTTTTCGCCGCTGAATCCTAGTTGAGTCATGAACTGCATGGCCGCGCCACCAATGGTCGTAGGAGAGTTTTGATGCACCGTGCCGATGGGGCCGCACCATGAGCCGCTCGGCGTAAAGCCAAACATCCAGTCGCACCAGAACTCAGCGATTCGGCGAGGAGTGGGGTTGCCACTGATATTGTCCAGCGTGATGTTGATTGCTCGCATGAACCGGTCTGGGTCAAGATAGTTTCGATCAAACAGGAAATCGATTGTTCTCCAGCACTGAACCATGTTGGCAGCACCTTGCCAATGACTACGGAAATCGGGGAAACCGTCTGGAGTTCTCCAAGTGAACAGTTCCTGCGCCGTGTTGTCGTAGGTGTTCATGAAATCTTCAGAATCATCGTCTCCAACGGTCATCTCTTTTTGACATCCGCCGGATCGCATTACCGAAACCACATATTCAAACGGTCTCTTTATTTTTGAGCCGTAGTTATTGGCGTCTTTGAATTCGTCAGAGAGCAAAATGGTCCGCAGTGTTCGGCCGATCTGGTCGCTTGCTGTTCGATTGTCGAAGAATGTTTGTGCGGCGGCGTCCACAATACTTTGTGGTGGATTGTCGCTGATCAGTCGCGTGCACATGCGTCGGGCCACATAAGTCGCTGTGCCAGGATGGTAGGCAGTGAGTTTGCACACCAAGCGCCCTTCGACTTCGGCGCCCAGATTCGACGGAATCGCTGCCACGCCAGCGGTAAGAACCGCTTTTGTTGCGTCGGAAATGTGGTCGTCTTCGTCGGCGACAAACAGACCACTGCCACATGCCCCGGGGCTCGCGTTATTAAGGTCTTCATAACGCCAACCGGACATCGCCTGGGCAGCTTCCAACACATCGTCGTCAACGTAAAAACGCGCAACGTCAAGGTTTGGGTCTGCCAAGAACCCCAGGGAGGGGTCGTTTAACTCCGCGTCGTTTAAGGCCGTGTAGGGGTTTTCGGGCAACACTTCTACGTCGCGCTGACGGTCATTCCCACGGTAGTTTTCCGAACCCATGCAATGCAGTTCGAATAGCTCTCGGCAATAGTTTTCGTTAATTCCGTCTACACCGTTGACGAAATTGTCCAAGTAACGAAGCATGCAAACATGGCGGGCAGAGCGAATGACCAATTGGTAGAAATTACCGAAGGTGTGGCGACGGATAATATCTCTATCCCAGGATGCCCAGCCGGTGCGAGTATCACGATCGTCACCGGCGAAAATATTGAAGTGGTTGTGCCAAAAGTCCGTCATTAACTCAAACAGCTGGCGGCGGCTATAGGTTGCGCGGAAGAACGCCGCCATCTCAACCTCCCGGCGGGGGCGGTCGTAATCACTGAAATCGGCACACTCTCGGTCGTTATAGGTATCCGACAACGAGGTGAATAATGTCGAATACTGGCTTGAGTATTGGGCGAACTGTTGTTCGAAAGCAGAATCGTCCAAATTGGGGTCAAGCTGCTCGTCGACGTAGTTTCGAAGACGCTCGTCGTCTGTTGATCCCAGTGCTAGGAAGTGCGCTACGTCGTCTCGTGCAGCGAAATCGGACGTAGGAATTTCAAATCCGGACGCCATAATCACGTCAGGGTTAGAACC
Source organism: uncultured Gammaproteobacteria bacterium (assembly GCA_964559945.1). Taxonomy (GTDB): domain Bacteria; phylum Pseudomonadota; class Gammaproteobacteria; order Xanthomonadales; family SZUA-38; genus JANQOZ01. Next base: position 22,483 of record CAZLJY010000021.1, read on the forward strand.
TGCGCTATTCACCTGTTCCCGGCGAGCCGGTCCGAAGCCCATTTTGTTGAGCACCCTCACTTCAAAAGGTGGCAGGACCACATTTTGAGATGCGCCGACACCTTTCTGTGCGCCATCTAGTCGGTTGTTGTGTCGGAATTGAATGTTAGTCTTGGCGTTAACGCCACCTGCCAGGCCACCCAGGCCAAGCGCACCGCCGGAAGCGATAAACTTTCGTCGGCCACTGTTGTTAAGAGAGCTCATATTAACCCCTGTAAAAAAAGCTTCGCCCGGTAAGCTAACCGAAGGACCGGGCCCAAAGTGTGATTGTCGTCAACTTTCGTCAAAAGTATAGAAAGTTGTTGTGAAGTGGTCGCTGTTGGGCAGTTTGAGGGGTACAAAAAAGGGCATAAGTGGTCAATTTGGGTCACTTTTCCTGGCGGTTTGATGGTTGGGCGATGCCCCGATCAGAAACTCACCTTCGCCAACCCTCACCGATACATGGGCAGCTTCAGCGAAAAACTGGGTTTCCTTAAGCTGCAGGTGAGGTTTGCCTAGCTTTTCATGAGGAGTAAATCTAAGCGTTATCGTGGCTTCGCACACCTCCAGGTCAGTGGTTCCTTTGCCATAACGACGCAATTTGAATTCTTGGAGGTTGTTAGGTGGCGCCGTACATTGCTCGCGGCAGCGCGAAAGATCCAAGTGTTTGAGCATGAGCTCGGCGTCGACGTGTTTGGCGGTTAGCCCCGCTCTCAATACATTGTCTGAATTGGCCATAACCTCAACGCATTGCCCTCTCAAATAGGCGTGAGGAACCCCGGCCTCCTGGTAGATGGATTCACCGGGTTCGAGCTTGACCAAATTCATCAGCAAAAATGCCAAAACACCGACATCCGCGGCATCTTCCATATTGGCATGTTGATCTCGCCAAGAGGAAATCCAGTAATCCGGGGAGTTTGGGTCACTTGCCGGGTTGACGGCATCGAATACGGGCCCTAGCCATTGATTTAGACGTTTTTCGTCTGCCAGAAAAACGGTCTCCAATAGCGCCATTTCTCCGTAGTTTAGGAGGGTTGAAGAAAGTTCATGGAGCGAATGGAAAGCGTTTAGGCGTTGAACAATGTCATCGCGGGTGCGCAATCCGTAAAGCAACCAGAAGTCGCTGAGAGCCAGGGCCAACTCCGGTTTGTGGTTTTCATCCTTGAAATTTCTCTTTGGATCGGTAAGCGCAATTCCATCAGCATTTTCCTGGGCATAGCCAAATTTAGCTTGAGCCATGTTGGGATGGACTTGGATGGATAACGGGTTGGCAACATCCAATACCTTAAGCAAATAGGGCAGTTCGCCGAAGCTCTCGGCCGCTGCTTGTCCGAGCCACTGGTTCGGGGCCTTCGCAATGAGTTGGTCCAAACGCTGCCATTGGTTTTCAACCAACACTTCGGCCGAGTCCTGGGGGTGGGCGCCGAGCCAAAGCTCAGCCCACGGCTGATTTGTGCGATCAATCCCAAGTAAGTCTGGGATAAAATCCGTTCCGCCCCATGCGTAATGTCGCACTTTTCCGCGAAGACGATAGCCGTTACTCATGGGTAGGACTTAGCATGTAGTGAGTGACTGCTGATCGCAACGTTTGCTCCTTACCCATTCCGCCGATGAGGAACATGTCTCCATTTCCACGCGATAGCAAGTTTCGATGATCCATAGAAGGGACTGCCAAGGCTGGCAGGCTAATCCATTGGCGGGTCTTTGTGTTCCATGCGTGAACCCGGGTAGAGGGTTGTGCTGGCTGTTGGTCATATCCTATACCGTCGAAGTTGTACGGGGTTTCACTACCACCAGCGAAAACCACCAGGTCTCCAATACCTGTTGCTGCTGAGCGGTAGAGTGACTTCCCAGGATGTGGAGCGATTTGCTGCCAATTGATGCGCACGGGATCTACGGAATCGATCTGACCAGTGAAACAGGCGTTGGTCGCAGAAAAGCTCCGGCGACCATCGGGATCTTCAGGTTGTTTTACGGTCACCCCGTCGCATATGACTAATGTGTTGTTTGCTAAGCCGCCAGCATGGCCAAAAACCGATTGTCCAGGATAGGGTGTTGCTTGGGCCCAAGTCAGGGTTTCGGTGTCTAAAACCTGAACATTATTCACATTGTCGTCGTCATGCCATCCGGAGATGAGATACACAAACCGGTTTTGAAATATTGCTGACACAGTGTCATCAACGGGTACCGGCATATTGGGCAATGTTTGGTAGGTTGAGGCAGCGGGATCAAACGCAAAAACCTCAGGGGTGGATATCTCTGATCCGTCCTCGGCGACGGTATAGCCGCCAAAATAAATCACTCGTTGACCGATGGTAGCGGCGGTGCCAGCCAACCTTCCAGCGTTCACAGGCAAAGATGGCGCTTGAGTCCATCGTCCCCGCCGCGAATCAAATACCCATACATCGTTGGCAACGTGTCTCCACGTTGTTCCGTTTACCAGCCCGGCCATACTGACAATTTTGTAATGGTCAGAGTGCTCGATAAGGGCCGTCGCATTATTGGAGATTTTCTCAGGAAGATCCGTTACTTGGCTGTTTGAACGTGGCTTCCCATTCTCAATTTCGTTGATTTCGGCGCACCCTGAGAGCAGCCACATGACGATCGTCACCCACAAGGTGGTTTTCATTCGGCGTGTAATCCCAATAGCCTTTCGATATCCGAAGTTTCAAATGGCCAACCCAATTCTTGCCGGCCAAATTTCAGAACCGGAATGCGCTGACCATATGCCTCCAGCAGGTCTAGCTGGCCAGTAATGTCAACGCTGTGCACAGTGATGTTCAGTGGTTCCATCATTTTTGCGGCCAATTCGCAAAGGCCACAGTCAGGGCGAGTAAAAAGCGTGAGGGTGTCGGTCATATGATTGAGCGAGACATGATGGGAACGCAATCATAGAATTTTATTGTCCACGGTCCAAACCCGAGGGATACAATACTTCCTACTCTAGCCTGGGCAACAGCGATGGCCGTTAGCACCTTCGATCTTTACAAAATCGGTATCGGACCTTCCAGTTCTCATACCGTGGGTCCAATGAAGGCAGCGTCTACCTTTGCACTACGCGTAAAAGACGCAGAGCTTCTAGATCAAGTGAGTGAAGTGCAGGTGGAGCTGTTTGGGTCCTTAGGGCATACAGGTCGTGGCCATGGCACCGACAGCGCCGTCATGCTGGGGCTGGAAGGCGAATTGCCCCATAAGATCGATCCTGATGGCATTCCCGGACGGCTGAGGCGAATCGTCCAGCAGGGTTGTTTAAACCTTTGTGGGACTGTGCCGGTCTCGTTTCTGGCCAAAAAACACCTGAAATTTCACAAACGCGACAGGTTGCCACTACACAGTAACGGCATGAGGTTTTCAGTTTTGAATTCTGGTCAGGATGTGCTGCTAAGTCGAGATTACTATTCTATCGGCGGTGGCTTTGTTGTCAGTAGCGATGACGCGGCTGCAGATCGTATCGTCGCTGATACCACTGCCGTGCAATACCCATTTAATAGCGGTGATGAGCTGTTGGCGATTTGTGAGCGGGAAAACCTGAGTATTGCTGAGCTGATGTTCGAAAATGAACAGGCATGGCGCAGTAAACAACAAATCAGTAGGCAAATCCACTCGATCTGGGGCGCAATGGAAGCCTGTGTGGCGAGAGGTTTACGTGAAGAGGGTGAGTTGCCCGGCGGATTGCGAGTTAAGAGGAGAGCGCCAAAGTTACACAAGATGCTCAGTGACAAACCCGAGCAAGCGCTCAAGGACCCGCTAAACATCATAGACTGGGTAAACCTTTACGCCTTGGCGGTGAATGAGGAAAACGCGGCAGGTGGCCGTGTTGTTACGGCACCGACCAACGGCGCGGCTGGAATTGTTCCCGCGGTGCTGCATTATTTTGATCGGTTTTGCCCGGGAGCGACCAAACAGGGAATCGAGACGTTTCTCCTCACCTCGGCAGCCGTGGGTATTCTGTTTAAGGAAAACGCATCCATTTCTGGGGCTGAGGTAGGGTGCCAAGGGGAAGTGGGTGTGGCTTGTTCAATGGCGGCTGCCGGGTTGACTGCGGCGTTAGGTGGAACACCAGGGCAGGTGGAAAACGCCGCCGAAATCGGCATGGAACACAATCTGGGTTTGACCTGTGACCCCATTGGCGGGTTGGTTCAAATCCCCTGCATAGAACGAAACGCCATGGGTGCAGTAAAGGCGATCAATGCCCAGCGGATGGCGATGCGTGGTGATGGCAAGCACCGGGTATCCCTGGATAAGGTGATAAAAACTATGCGTGATACTGGAGCCGACATGAAAACCAAGTATAAAGAGACTTCTCGCGGCGGCCTGGCGGTGAATGTCATCGAATGCTGATGGAGTGGGTGAACTAATGAAATCACTGTTGATGTGGCAAGGGTTGCTCCTAATGGTAGGCATTAGTTTGGCCGTTGAGGTCGAGGCCAAACGCATCTACACCTATCAGGACGAAAACGGCATCACCCATTTCACTGATCGCCCGCCGGACACCGATCAACCGGTAGAGCAACGGACCGTGCGGGTGGATGACACTCAGATGGTTACAGTGCGCCAAGGTGGCAAGCCCGAGGCCCGTGAGTACTATTTCACTAGCCGGTGGCAGGGGCCATCCAGCGTGACTATCTCTTACACCAAATCGACAAATGTGCGCGCTGAACCCCAATTGCCGGCAACATTTTTACTGCCGGGACCCGAAGAAAACCATCTGATCACCATTTACCAACACAACCCCAGGCGCGCGAGTGAGTATGGCTTGGAGTTTCGCAATACCCCGGGGGATCCCCAGGCTAGGCCTGATATACGCCAACGTTATCAACTTCCGTTTCGGCGTGGAAAAAAGTATTACATTGGTCAAGGCTTCGGTGGTCAGGCGACTCATACCGACGCGCAGTCATACCATGCGCTCGATATTGGCATGCCCGAGGGAACGCCGGTTTTGGCGGCCCGGGACGGGATTGTGATGCACGTTGATGAAGACTTTTACGGTGCTGGCACCAACGCGGAGAAATTTGCCCACCGCGCAAATCACGTACGGGTATTGCATGAAGATGGTTCCATGGCTGTCTACGCACATCTGGGTCTGGAGAGTGTGGCTGTTCGCCCTGGACGAGTGGTGACTGCTGGCGAACTTCTGGGGTTGTCAGGAAACACTGGCTATTCAACCGGGCCCCATTTGCATTTTGTGATACAGAAAAACGACAACGGTAAGTTGAAATCCCTACCGTTCCGGTTTGATGATGGGTCTGCCGAGGGCTTGATTCCCAAAGCTGGAGAGTGGCTTGAGCACTGACAATTAGCCTCGCCTGGCACCAATTGCGGGTCAGGCGGCCCTAACGCTGGAAACCTAATCTCATCTCAGAGGATCTTGGTGGGATTAACGTTTGGGCACAGCCAAGGCTCTGCACTATACTGACCGGCTGTCTTAACCTGCGAACATCATGTCTGCTTTTACCGACGAAATAGCCCGCCGGCGCACCTTTGCGATCATCTCCCACCCTGATGCCGGGAAAACCACTCTCACTGAGAAGCTTTTGCTATTTGGTGGAGCCATTCAGATGGCCGGCGCGGTGAAGGCCAAGAAAGCGGCCCGCCACGCTACTTCAGACTGGATGGCGCTGGAGCAGGAGCGGGGCATTTCGGTCACCTCCTCGGTGATGCAGTTCCAGCATGCTGGGCGCATCGTTAATTTGCTGGATACCCCGGGTCACGCAGATTTTTCCGAAGACACCTACCGCACCTTAACCGCGGTGGATTCAGCATTGATGGTGATTGACTGCGCCAAAGGCGTTGAAGAACGCACCATTAAGCTGATGGAAGTGTGCCGTTTACGAACCACACCCATTTTTACCTTCATCAACAAACTGGACCGAGAAGGGCGAGATCCAGTGGATCTTCTGGATGAAGTGGAAGATGTACTCAAGATCGCTTGCGCGCCCGTCACTTGGCCTGTGGGCATGGGGAAACGCCTGAAAGGGGTATATCACCTGCTGGAAGACGCGGTATATCTGTATGAGTCCGGCCGCAATTACGTTAAGCAGGATGCGGCAGTGATTCAAGGGCTCAACAACCCAGAGCTGGACGATGCTTTGGGCCCAATGGCAGCGGAACTTCGAGACGAAATTGAGTTGGTCCAGGGCGCCAGTCATGAATTTGACCGGCAGACCTATTTGGAAGGCAAATTGAGCCCAGTTTTTTTTGGCTCCGCCATCAACAATTTTGGCGTGACGCCGCTGCTTGATGCCTTTGTGGAAAACGCTCCGCCGCCCCAGTCTCGCAGCACGCAAACCCGTGAGGTTGAGCCCTCAGAGTCCAAGTTCACCGGCTTCTGTTTCAAAATTCAGGCCAATATGGATCCTGCCCATCGGGACCGGGTGGCCTTTGTTCGGGTTTGTTCCGGCGAGTTCAGCCAGGGGATGAAATTGCTGCAAAGTCGAGTGGATAAGCAGGTCAAGATTGCCAATGCGCTGACCTTTATGGCCCAGGACCGCGGCACCGTTGATGCAGCATATGCTGGCGATATTGTAGGTATTCACAACCATGGCACCATTCGTATTGGCGATACGTTCTCGGAAGGGGAAAAGCTGCAATTCACCGGTATCCCTAGCTTTGCGCCAGAACTTTTTCGGCGCGCCAGACTGCGTGACCCGTTAAAGCTAAAACAGCTATCCAAGGGGCTTGAGCAGCTGTCAGAAGAGGGTGCAACGCAGTTTTTTAAACCTATGATGGGTAACGAGTTGGTGCTAGGTGCGGTGGGTATTTTGCAATTTGACGTCGTTGCCTATCGACTCAAATCTGAGTATCACGTGGACGCTCAGTTTGAGCCGGTGAACGTGGTCACAGCCCGTTGGGTGACCGGTGAGGACAAGAAGATTGAGGAGTTCAAAGCCAAGCTGGACCTCAATTTGGCCCACGACGGTCACGGCGACTTGGTCTACCTGGCGCCTAGCCGAGTGAACCTTCAGCTGACCCAGGAACGTTGGCCAGAGCTCACCTTCAACGCCACCCGCGAGCAGGTGTAAGTCTTGCTGGGTGGGTCACCCACCTTTCAGCTTAAGGGTCGTTGCCTTCAAAGTCGTCGGAAAATAACGCATCGGACAAGTAGTTCACCTTGGGTAGTGCAATCAAGATGGCGTTTTCCGGGCCGCTGTCCGGGAGCCTGAATGCGATATTGGCCCGCTGATCCTGACTGCCAGTAAACGCGACACCGCCAAAGTAGTTCCACTGCGGGGTCACGGTTACGCCAAAACTGCCGGGCTGCCCCGGCGAGGTGTTATCTGTATCAAACAAGGGTAGGGCTACACTTACCGCCTGATTGGCGTTGTTTGCATTGTCGGATCTCATGAACACCTCTCCCCAAACCTTGCGTCCTGCAGGGTTCAAGGAGAATGTTGTCGTCTCATGATCAAAGCCTGATCCTTCTAGAACGTTGCTGCTAATTCGAACTGCATTAACCGCAGGGCTGCCAGGGTAAAGTTCGTCAGCGGCCAGAGGGATGGTCTGCACATCGATGCTGGCGTTAACCGATGCCAAGCCGAATGCCCGCCACTGATCGGGAACTGTGCCGGTGACGTTTTCAATCACAACGCCGCCAGCGCCTTCAAACTGAGGGTTGGGGACGCGGTTTTCCAGCGTTGGCCCTGCCACTTCAGGCAACGCAATCAACACACTGTTGTCCGAAGCACCTTCGGCCAGACGGATCGCAAATTCGGCACTGGCGCCGATCAAAGAGGTGGAGAATTCGTTGGCCTCAAAACGGGTCCAGGTGCTGCTTGCCTGAACGTTTGCGACGCTGAACTCTCCAGTAAAGTTGTCGCTGGCATCAAAAATGGGCAAAGAAATGGTTACGCCCTGATCGCTCATATCGGAATTTACGCTGCGCAGGTAAACCGTGCCTCGATAGGTCGTTTCTGGTTGCAAGGTAAAACGAATGGGCGAGGAATCAAAGGCCGTATCATCGGTGTCGGCAGGGCCGAAATTGTTCACGGTCAGTTGCACCGCATTGACAGCCGGACTGCCAGGAAATAGCTCGTTGGCCGCGACCGGTACAACGCTGGCGGTCGCATCATCGTCGCCGGTGGCAAACACTCTCCATAGCGCTGGCACCTCACCGTTGGCATTCAGTGCGACGGCCCCGGTGGTGCCACGAAATTCCGGGTTTGGCAGCTGGTTGGTGGTCAGTGCTGACTGAGCCATAGCCACGGTGGATGTTGAGAGAAGAACGGCCGATCCGACGAGCAGCAGCAAACGCTGTGAGAAAAATTGATTGATCATGTTCTTGGGGTCTATTGTTTGGTGGGTCTTAGGGTATAGATGCGGAATCTCCTCGATTTAGGGGTCAGCGCCACCATCCACAGCGTCTGGGTGGAGCAAAAAATACAGGCCGGCAAACACTTTGGGGTCTACCATCAGGCCGCGTTCTTGCTGTTGCTTAAGCCATTGGTGGCATTGGGATTGGGGTATCTGATGGACCGTTATATTCTCGCCCTCCACGCCGCCGCCGCAGCCGACTCGGGTCGGCTCCTGAGCCATGAAAAAGTGAATAAGCTCATTGGTCAGTCCTGCAGAGGTGGGGCCTGCGGTCAACGGCACCATCGACTGCGCCAGGTATCCACATTCTTCTTCGAGTTCTCGAATCGCAGCGGTTTCCAGACATTCGTTTTCCTGGCCTGGCTCATCGCCGACGAGCCCTGCAGGAAATTCGATCACCCGGGCGTTCACCGGGGGCCTGTATTGCTCAGTAAATAGAATGTTGCCCTCTGGCGTGCGAGTTAAAATGACAACCACTGCGCTGGCGTTGGTGCGAGAACAGTATTCCCAGTGTCCAGTTTTATAAAGTCCAAGGAACTTGCCGCGGTATAATTCGGTCATAAGCACATCAATCTTGGGGTCAGACGTCAGTGTAAGGCATTGACTCGTTAACCATTAGGCCCCAAATGCAAGCTAGTTCCATTGTTGCGATGGTATTTAAAAGGACATTTCAGTGAATTTGACCTCGATTTCCCGATCTTTATCGTGCCGCCTAGCCTTTGTGATGGGGTTGGCATTAGTGGTGGGCCAGGCCTTAGCGCAGACCGATGCGGCGGATTTTAGTCAGGAAATGAACCCCCAGCGGCTGCTGAATGTGATGTTTCAGTCGCAAAAAGAGGGCGATTTTGCCCTAATGGAGCAAGCCGCCATTCGATTGAACTGGCTACGGCCCCAGGTTGGCACTTACCGTTATTTGCTGGCTAAGGCTTATGCATTGCAGGACAAAAAAAGTGAGGCGTATAACTCCTTGCTTTTGCTCTCCAATCAGGGGCTTTCGTTTGATCTCGATGCCGACGATGACCTTAAGAACCTGCACGGCACCGAGCTTTACGATTATCTCGCCCAAGAGCTGAAAAAAAATGCGGAGCAAAAAGGCAATGTGGGCAATTCTGTCACTTTGGAAACGCCCGGGTTGCTGGCTGACGGGATAGCGTTTGACCCCAAAAACGATCAATTACTGGTGGGCAGCATCACCAAAGGCGCGGTGTATCGTGTAAAACAAGGCGGCAAACTGGAAACTCTGGTTGAAGCGACACCGGACAATGGCTTGTTAGGTGTGTTTGATATTGCGGTAGATGCGAGGTCTCGATCCCTCTGGGTGTCGACCGCAGCGGTACCGCACTACCAGAACATCCGGTTTCAAGATGCTGGGTATTCCGGCGTACTCCAATTTGACCTGGATACTGGCGCCATCAAACGACGGTTCGATTTGCCTGCTCGTGACCCTGGCAACAAGTTGGTCAATTTGACGGTTGCCAGTGATGGGAAAGTTTACGCCGCCAACGCCGCGCGGCCAGAGCTTTATCAAATTGACGTGGAAAAAGAGCAAATGTCACGAGTTTTTTCCGCACCAACCTTTACCAGCATGCGGGGTTTGGCCGTGTCGCCAGATGCTAAGACGTTGTATTTTTCGGACTACGAGATGGGCGTTTTTGGGGTCGATTTGACCACCCGCAAAGCCTTCCAATTGAGCGCGGCCGCAACGGTTAATCTTGGTGGCATTGATAGCTTGTCATGGTACAAAGACGGATTGATTGCGGTTCAAAATGGCAACTTTCCCCACCGCGTCCTGCGAGTGGTGTTGGATGACCAGGGACGCACGGTGAGCGCCGCAGCGCCACTGCTGGTGAATGACCCATCCTTTCTAGCCCCCAGTGAAGGTGTGGTTGCCGGTGATAGCTTTCACCTAATCGCAAACGGTAACGCCCCGCTTTATGACAACGGTACTGGCAAGCCCTTGGACGGGGCACCAATCAAACCTCAGTCAATAGTTACCCTGAAAGTGGACGTAGATGTCACCCCGCCAGCCCCTACCCGCTCACTTTGATTTTCACTGGGCTCAGCCCTGAGTGTCACTTAACCGGGCGATGCGTTGGCGTAACCCACTGCCAAAGTTAAGGTAGTCCAGCAAATCGTAGATGCCGTTCAAGTCGATGGCTTTGCGGGTGAGCGTAGGCAGCGGCGAGGGCAGGGGGACATCGCAGGCGATGCCCGTCAAGCGTCGCGCCAAACGCGCATCATCGGCGTGGGTTTTCAGTTTCGCGGCGATGCTTTTTGCTCCTCGGTAGGACAGGAACGCAAACTCTGGCGATCTGGCAAGGGCCTCGTCCAGCGTACCAAAATGATTCAACACGGCAGTGGCGGCTTTGGGGCCGATTCCCGGAATCCCCTTGATGTTATCCACCGCATCCCCAGTCAACGCTAGGTAATCAGCAATCTGCTCCGGGGATACGCCAAATTTTTCTTTCACTCCGGCATGGTCCATACGGATATTGCGAGCAAAGTCCCACATTTGGTCCTGAGACCGAAGGAGTTGGGCAAGATCTTTATCGCTGCTGACGATGACGTGATTGAGATCCGACATCTCAGGTAAGCTAGCCAGGGTTCCGATGAGATCGTCGGCTTCGAAACGGTCATCGGAAAAACACTCTATACCCATCGTCTCGGCTATTGCGCGACAGTGGGCGAACTGGCGTTTCAGCTCAAGTGGCGCAGGGTCGCGGTTGGCTTTATAGCTGGGTTCGATCTCGTTACGAAAAGATGATTCCAAGCTTTCATCGAACGCTATGCCCAAATAAGTTGGCCGCGCCTGTTCCAGTAAAGAGCATAAAAATCCGGTAAATCCGTAGACTGCATTGGTTGCATTACCGTCCCGGTCTGTCATCTCATTGGGCATGGAAAAATACGCCCGGAAGACGTAAACGCTAGCGTCTACCAGATACAGCTCAGCGGCTTGGGGCATGACGGCTACCAGCGGGCGCCCGGTCAGCTTGGCGCTGACGTTCCAGCAACCGACTGTTACGTGGAAAATGGGCGAGTAAAAATTCCATCTGGTCCGCCAAGATGCGTTTACCTTGAAGATAAACGTATTCTGCATGAGTTGGCGCGAACGGGATTGCGAGCAACTCCATGCCGGCACCTTCGGGAGTACGTCCAGCTTTGTGGTTATTACACCGTTTGCATGCTGTGACTACGTTGCGCCAGTGATCCTCGCCGCCTTTGCAGATTGGCGTGACATGATCACGGGACAAATCCCGCAGGCCAAAACGCTGGCCGCAGTAGAGGCAAAGGTTGGAGTCTCGCCGAAACAATGCACGGTTAGTGAGTGGGGGAACGTAATTGGGGCGTCGATGACCGGTGTCAGCATGCACACCGCGAGTGGCCACGATGGCGTTAACATCAACAAAGCTCTGTTGGCCGGTTCGGGCGCTGACGCCACCATGAATGCGATAGAGCCGCTTGCCTAGGGAATAAACCACCAGATCAAGGGCCACGTATTTGGCGGCCTGCTGATAATCAATCCACTCAATGGGCATTCCTGCCACATCAGTGCGCAGAACTTCCAGTCGAAGGTCGGTCATAGCGCATTACTTCATGGCTTCGTTGCCTCAATGTAAGTGGAATTGAAGGTTCAATCAACCACAGGCCTGTGCGATGTTGTTGGCAATGATATCCAGTTGGTCCAGTGCCTGAGGAATATAGCTTCCACCAAAAAGGTTTGCGTGGTTTAGCAGGTGATAGAGCTGATACACAGGTCGGCGTTTTGGATATCCGTGGTCCAGCGCCAGAGACTGGTTATAACGAGTGAAAAATGCCGGTCCAAAGCCACCGAAAAGCTCAGTCATGGCGAGATCGGTTTCTCTGCAGCCGTAGTAGCATGCTGGATCGAACATCGCCGCATGGTTTCCAACTGCGGCATAGTTCCCGCTCCAAAGGTCGCCATGGAGTAGGCTGGGAAATGGCTCAAAGCGATCAAATAGCTGGTCGATGTTGCGACTGATTTTTTCGATACCGCGTAATATCTCACGGTCTCCTAGCAGTGCGGCCTGGTGCAGTAGTCGGTGCTGCAGAAAAAACTCTAGCCAATCCAATGACGGTGGGTTGGGCTGAGGTGTGGCACCAATACGATTGTCTCGGTGCCAGCCAAAGGTGGCTTGACGGCGGCGGTGGATCTGCGCCAGGCCAAGACCCATTGCGGCGTCACTGCCCTCAGATTTAGGACTGAGGTGCAGGCTTTCCATAGCCAGGAACGGCCGTCCGGTCAACTCACCGAAAGCGATAGGTTTGGGAATGAGTAACGTGCCATCCCCACTGTCTGCCGCCTGATACAACGCTTCGAGTCCATCGGACTCCGCCCCAAACGCATCGGCATCAACGCCGCCGTATTTTACGAATACCTCGTCGTCGTGGGTGCGCAATTTCACTGCGGTATTGATATCACCGCCGCTGATTGCGGTCACCGTAAGGCGGTTTTTATCGAGATCCAAGGTGCGGCACAGGGCCGCAAGAAAGTCAGGAGGCAAGAAACAGATCGACTAACTGATCGTGGCTTTTTTCCATTGCCAAATCGCAGGCGGACAATCCGTTGATGTCGCGAAGCCGTTTGTTTGCGCCTGCTTCTAGCAATTCTTGAACGGGCTCCAGCAGCCCTCTGGCGGCCGCAGCGTGCAGTGCTGACCAGCCTGTCAAATCTTGGCTGTCCAGCGCCGCCTCGTGATTAATCAGTAGCTGAGTGAGTGGTGTGATGGCCCTAATTTGCAATCCGCCATCTTCTCGTGCGCGCACGCCTAGCAGCAACATCAGAGCTGTTTGGCCTTCATCGTTGGTGGCGTTAACCTCGGCGCCCGCGGTCAGCAGAGCTTCCACTGACTGACAACCTGCCTCAACCTTGTCGCTGTATAACGCATTTTGAACGGCGGCCATGAGGACGGTGCCCTGGGTATCATCCCGTTGCCGCGCATCGGCTCCCAGACTGAGCAGTAGTTTAATCATGCGCGGTTTCCAGCGCGCGGCCGCTAGCATCAGTGGCGTCACACCGAATTGTTGCCGTTGATTGACGTCGACACCCCGGTCAACCAGCAGACGAACAACCTCGCGATGATCACCGAGTATCGCGGCGCCCAACGCGGTTGTGCCGTTGGCTGCTGCAAGATTGCCGTCAGCACCCGCCGCTAGCAGTGCTCCCACCACATTGGGATGTCCGGCGCCGCTAGCTCTGATCAGCGGTGAACAGAACGCGCTATCGCGTTCGTTGAGATTATGTCCTTGGGCAATAAGGCGTTTGACTCTGCCAAGATTTCCGTCGGCAGCTGCTTTAACCAGTTGGCCAGGAGCGGGTGGGGCGGGCGCACTCTCGGACTCTGTTTGACTGCCGCGCATCAACATATTCTGTAATGTTGAGTCGTCTTGTTGCATGGCCAGCCCCAGTGGGGTGGCCCCCTCCAGATTGCCCAGCTTAGGATCTGCTCCGGCCTTAATCAGCGCCCGGAGAACTCCTAGTTGGGCGGGCCGTTGTTGTTCCAACGCCTTCATAAGAGGTGTATTGCCGCCCTCATCCTGAGCATTCACCTCAGCCCCGGCAGACAGCAACGTATTAACCAATCGCTTGTCACGCCATACGGCCGCCCAATGCAAAGCGGTGCGTCCCAGAGTGTCCCGTTCGTCCAGTGCGGCACCTTCACTGATTAGGCGCTCGGCAACCTCATTCAGTTGGATCTCGTGGGTATCGTCAAGACTGTCAGTCTGTTCGTGTTGGGCATCGGCGAAGCCACTAATCCAAATTAGTTGCTGACCCCCAGCCACCAATTGGGCGCCGCGAGATAACAGGAGTTCGACAATGTCAACGGGGGTTGGCGACTGCTGCAATACACAACTCAGCAGAGTTTGCCCTGTGCGGGATTTAGCATTTGCCCCCAAACCGTTTTCTAGCAGCCAGCGCGGTGCCATGGCTCGACCGGCCGCAACAGCATTGAGGAATGCTGAGGAAAGCCACCAGCTAGGCGCCTCCGGTTGACTGAGCAGAACAGCTTTCATTTGCTCCGTATCGTCCACCATCGCGGCGTCAATTAATCCCGAGTAGCCCGCTTCTTGTTGAGCCTGCAGTTCGGCCTCATCCGGCACAAAAACACCGTCCTGGGAAGCGTCATTGGGTTCTACGACCTCTCCCATTTCATCGCCAAGGTCAACCACCTCGGTTAGCGACACGGGGTCTTCTGATGGGTGGGATGGTTCGTATTCTGTTTCCGACGCAAAGTTGATCGTCAGATCGGTAATATTCTGTTCATCGAACGGTCCGGAATATTCGCCGGGCGTTTCAATCTCCACTGGGATGCCGACCGAGCTGATCAACGCGGCGGTAGGGTCGTCCCCTGGGTCAAAGGTGTCATCAACTGCACGAATTTCAACGCCGTTTTCCTCGCGATCGGTTACCGGCGTACCTATTGATGATTCCGCTTCAACTTGGTCATCATGAGGGTTAATGGGTGAAGCGACCGCTGGCAATTTGTCTGCAGTCATCTGCGTGCTTTGTTGGTCTGCAACAACCGGCCTTGGCACTGGAAGGTCTTCCGGGACCAATTCGAATGGCGGCAGTTCATCGTTGGCGACATTGTCAGCTTGCGCGTCACTCAATTCAGGTTCTGGCTCAGGTTCTGGCTCAGGTTCTGGCTCAGGTTCTGGCTCAG
>CAZLJY010000022.1:0-37324 GCA_964559945.1 uncultured Gammaproteobacteria bacterium
CCTTTGGAACTACACCGATGCTGGCCCTAGTTATCTGCCTTGGCAAGTCACACCGGCGGTTGCCGCAGCACCCTTGGATCTGGATGTAGACGGCGAGCTGGAATGGCTGGTGATGGATCAGACAAGTACAACGATCTGGCGAAAAAGCTCATCCCAATGGCAAAAGGGCAAAGCTCATCGTCATGGTGTTTTCGAGCCGAGCCGATTATGGGTTGCAGATTTGTCTGGCAATGGCTCACCCGAGATCATTATTAGCGGCAGGGATGGCTGGGTCGCTATGGAGCCTGAATCAGGCGCGGAAAAATCCGTAGGTAGTGGTCTGGTGTTATCACCACTGTTAGTTGACTTGGTGTCGGGTCCGGGATTGTTGCTGGCCGAGGAGCAAGGTTTAACCTTTTTGCCGCCAGGGGTGGGGCGATTTGCCTTCGCAACCCTTTCTCTGTCTGGAAAGAACGATAGTGGCCAGGCTATGCGCTCGAACGCCAGTGGACTAGGCACGCAGATGGTCGCTCGAAGTGCAGGTCGCTGGCAATGGTTAACAACGCCCATGCCCGCTTTGAGCGTCGGGCAGGGGATGCAGCCGACGGCTGTTGGCTTAAATGGCGAGCCAAATATCGCTTCGTTAACCTTGGATTGGTCTGATGGGGTCTATCAAAGCGAATTGGACTTGGACCCTGGGCTCCATCAGATCAGCGAAACCCAGCGGCAACTGGCTAGCTGCCCTGTGCTATTTCAATTCGATGGTAAGGAGTTTCAGTTTGTCACTGACGTATTGGGGGTCGGTGGCCTGGGTTTTAACACTGGCTTTGGCCAGTACGGTGAAGCACGTCCCAGGGAAAGTGTGTTGCTGCCAACCACAGCGGATCGCGACGGCCAGTTACGGTTGTTAATTGCAGAACCCATGGAAGAACTGGCCTATGTGGACCATGTATCGGTCACCGCTGTGGATTTTCCAACGGCGCTGGAGCCCATCTTGGATGAACGGATGGCTACCGACGGCCGGCAGCCTAGTGGCGAAATTTTCTGGTCGAAAAGCGTCTTACCCCCAACTCAAGTCATTGATTCCCAGGGTAGGGATGTGACCGCAAGTGTTGAACAACGTGACCTTGTCGCGGCGCCCCTACCAGCCTTGGATCATCAGTTGGCCGGACTGTTGGAGCATCCGCAACGACTAACGCTGACCTTCACCAAAGATCTGTCCGAACTCAATGACCCGCTGCTGATATTCGATGGCTGGGTAGAATATGGCTACTCTCAAACGAGCTTTGCAGCCTGGCAGCAGGACCGCCAATACGATGCGGTCAGCTTGGAGATAGAGACTGTTGATGCCAATGGTAGGCAATGGCAATCCTGGCGCCCTTCTTTTGGCTATCCGGCCGGTATGCCACGATCCGCCTCAATGCCCCTGGGGCAGTTGCCATCGGGTGTGCGCCGGATACGCCTGAGCACCTATCAGCAAATCTATTTTGATCGCCTGGCGGTCGCCGAAACAACCGCTGCCGAAGGGATCATCAAAACACCTGTCCCGTTACACTCGGCGCTGGTACGTCATGTGGGATTCCCGCGTCGCAGCAACGGCCCACAAATGCAGCCAAATTATGACTTCAGTCAACGAGAACCTTATTGGGATACGCGTTATCAACGCGGCCAATACACGGCTCTTGGTTCAGCGCTTGCCTTGCTTGAAAAACGGGATAACGCGTTGGCGATTATTGGGCCGGGAGATGGTTTGGAACTGCAATTTAAGACCCCGTTACCCACGCTGAAACCGGGTTACTCTCGGCGATGGTGGGTTCAGTTTCATGGCTGGGCAAAAGATATGGATCTGTTTACGGAAAATGGCGAAACAGTGACACCGCTTCCCGGTGATCCATTACTCAATGATGAGCAAAATCCACCCCATGCCCAAGCCTTAAACGCGAAATACAACACCCGCTTCCGCTCCGGTCGCTAATGACAGCCGAACCACAAGCTGGCAGTACCGCGCGTAAACCTCAGCCAGGGCGTCAGCGCGACGTGGTAGGCCCAAGACTCAAGCCGGTACTGACGATTGTGCTGGTTATGTTTGCCCTGTTGTGTGTTAACGCCCTTTATCTGGCTAGCGTTTCCGTGCTGGAATTTAGCAGCGGTCAATTGCTGCAAGACAATTTCTATCAGTACATGTTCTTAGTCCATGTGGTGTTGGGTCTTGTCTTTCTGGTGCCTGCGTTGATCTACAGCGTGGGTCATTACCGGCGAGCTTATCGACGGCCCAATCGACGGGCAGTGCGGGCCGGGCAGGGTATTGCACTAAGCGGGGCGGTTTTACTGATTTCGGGTTTGGCGCTGACTCGGGGTCTACCCGGCGTAACCTTAAGTGATGGCCAATTACGCTTAGCGATTTACTGGGCCCACGTAATTACGCCACTGTTGGTTATTTGGTTGTTTATCCTTCATCGATTGGCCGGCAAGCGTTTGCGTTGGCGCGCTGGGGGTGCGGTGGTTACTATCGCTGGTGCACTCGCGCTGGCGGGTGTGGTGGCGATCTGGCAAGTCGAAGACCCCGCCTTAGCCAAGACTAGCGAGGTCTATTTCAGTCCATCTTTGGCCCGTACAGCCAATGCACAATTGATCCCCGCCGAGATGCTGATGACCGATGACTACTGCGCCCAGTGTCACGGCGATATTCACGCCCAGTGGGAGTTTTCTGCCCACCATTTAGCGTCGTTTAACAATCCGGCTTACGCCTTTTCAGTACGTCAGACTCGTAGCAAGATGTTGGCCCGAGACGGGTCGGTGCAAGGAGCCAGGTTTTGTGCCGGCTGCCATGACCCAGTTCCCTTTTTCTCCGGCGCCTTTAACGACCCAAATTTTGACGATGTGTCTGACCCAACCGCTCAGGCCGGCATTACCTGTGTCAGCTGCCACGCCATTGAGCATATTAATAGCCCTAAAGGCAATGCTGACTATGTGATTGCGCCGCCGGTTTACTACCCTTTTACTTTCGCCGATTCGCCGTTGTTGCAGTGGACCAACCGATTCTTAATCGAAGCCAATCCATCGTTTCATAAACGCTCCTTTCTCAAGCCGCTGCATACAAGCACCGAATTTTGCGGCACCTGTCACAAGGTGCATTTGCCTGAAGCACTCAACAACTATCGATGGCTTAGAGGGCAGAACCACTACGATGCTTTTTTGCTCAGTGGGGTGTCAGGTTCTAGTGTTTCAAGCTTTTACTATCCACCGAAGGCTCAGGACAACTGCAACGGATGCCATATGCGCCGAGTTCGATCCGATGACCCAGCCGCCACCACGGTCAGCGGGGAGGATCAGCCATCGATACCCGATCATCTTTTCGCCGCTGGCAACACTGCCCTGGGTTCGTTATTGGATCATCCCGCAGAGATTCTAGAAAAACATCGAGACATGCTAGAAGGGGCGGTATCTCTTGACCTGTTTGGGCTGCGCGAAGAGACCATTGACGGGCGGCAGATTGCGCCCTTGACTGAGCATAACCCAACATTGAAAGCGGGCACTGACTATCTTTTGGAGGTGGTCTTGACCACCCGCACTCTGGGACACTTATTTACCCAGGGGACCGCAGATTCTAATCAAATCTGGTTGGAAGTCAGCCTGCTACACGATGGCCAGCCGGTGGCGATGTCGGGAGCCCTAAACGCCCAAGGCGAAGTTGATCCTGGGGCCCATTTCGTTAACGCATTTGTCATTGACCGACAGGGCCGCCGGATCGATCAACGCAACGCCGAGGACATCTTTACCACCCTCTACAATCACCAAATTCCGCCAGGTGCATCTGACGTAGTTTTTTACCGCTTCTCGGTACCGCCCCAATGGCAAGGCGAAATCGCATTTAAGGCTCGCCTGCGGTATCGAAAGTTTGACAGCAATTACTACCGACTTTTTAGCGATAGTCCCAACGCAATAAACCCTTTGCCTATTGTTGACATAGCCACTGCGTCTTCCCAGCAGCCAACCGTTAACGATGCCCTGTGGCGACGCTGGAATGACTACGGCATTGGCTTGCTGCGCAAGCCTGATACCGGTGCCTTGCGTCAAGCGGAAGCCGCCTTTGTCACTGTCAGCGAGATGGCGACACCAGAGCACGTTCACGGACTGATCAATCTAGCCAGAGTGTATCTGCGAGAAGGTCGGCTCCTGGAGGCTGAAGATGTACTTAAGCACGCAGCAGATAAATCCTTGCCATATCCGTGGGTGCACGGCTGGCTAACCGCCCAAGTGAATCTGCAAAATGGTTTCATCCAGGAGGCGGTAACCGGTTTGGCCTCATTGCTTGAAACCCCGTTTGCCGCCGCAAAACAATCAGGATTTGATTTTTCCCGTGACTACCGTCTGCAGGAGATGCTGGCTGGGGCGTATTTTGATCTCAGTCGATTGCTTGATGAGCCTTCTCAACGGGCCGAGTCGTTGGCCTTAGCCGCCAAAGCGTATCGCGCGGTCTTGGCCGCAGAACCCGAGCGGGCTGCGTCACATTACGGACTATCGCGGGTGCTTGAAGCCTCAAACGACCCCCAGGGAGCGCTATTTCATGCTGATGCCCACCAACGCTACCGCTTAGACGATAGTGCTCGGGATGTTGCCATTACCCAAGCCCGGGCTCGATATCCTAATGCTGCGGTCGCCGCAGAATCTGTTCCGGTTTATCCTTTGAACACAATTCAACACCTCGGCAACGAAGAATAGTTTCCTCAGTGAACGGCTTTGACGAAAACCCAAAGGACGATGATGCCGTTGTAGGAATATGGTTTCGTCGCTCCATCATCGCTTTGCTAGGTTGCCTATTGGCCGGCGGGGCTGCTTGGTGGTGGCTCAACAAAACCGAGGTGGCAAGCGATCAAGCTGACGCGATCGCCCAACAACCCGAAACGGCACTGGGCAATCAATCCACCCGATCGATTCCTGACTTTTATTTTGTACAGGAAGCCCCGCAACGAGGACTGGATTTTCACTTCGAAAACGGCGCATACGGCGAGCGTTACCTACCGGAGACGATGGTCGGCGGCGTCGGATTACTCGATTTTGACAACGACGGTGACCTGGATGTATTGCTCGCCGGAGGCAATCGTTGGCCCTTCGAACCGAACGGCAAGCAAATCGTCCAAACTGTTGGACTATTTGCGAACCAGGGTGATGGCCATTTTGAACGGGTAGACCAAGACTTGGGATTGGTCACCGATGCCTACGTGATGGGGATGGCCTTTGGCGATCCTGATGCAGACGGTGACACCGACATCTATTTGACCACCGTCGGACAAAACTTGTTATTCGAGAATCTCGCGGGGCAAAGTTTTGCGTTAAGACCAGACGCCAACGGCGCTTCAGGCCCCAACGAATGGAGCACCGGGGCGAGCTTTTTTGATGCCAATGGCGATGGCTGGCAAGATTTGGTGGTTGTGAACTACGTCCAGTGGAGCCAGACACTGGATACCCAGGCAGATTACCAACTGGCCGGCTTAGGCCGAGCCTATGGCCCACCCACTAATTTTGCCGGTTCACTGCCTAGACTGTATCTCAATGATGGCAGTGGTCAGTTTTCCGATGTTTCCCAAAGCGCAGGTTTGCACTCGGTGGCTCCGGCCAGCGCGAAGTCTCTGGCAGTACTGCCAAGAGATTTTGATCGTGACGGTGATACCGATCTGTTTGTGGCTAATGACACTACAAGAAATTTCCTATTCGTTAACAATGGCAGCGGTATATTCACTGAGGAAGGTCGCGCCATGGGCGTTGCTTTCGACAACACGGGTAAATCGACCGGCGCGATGGGCACCGATCTGGGTTATTCGGCCGATGGAGAGCAGCAAATTCTTGCCATTGGAAATTTTGCCGGCGAGATGACCTCGTTTTACGTCTCTGACAGTGAGGTCTTGAACTTCGCTGATGATGCAGTCATTAGTGGCGTGGGACCTGCCAGCCGTCAGGCTCTGACCTTTGGGCTGTTTTTTGCCGATCTTGACCGCGACGGCTTGGAAGATTTAGTCCAGGTCAACGGTCATGTAGAGGATCTCATTAATCGGGTTCAACCCAGTCAACACTATGCCCAGCCAACGCAGTTGTTTTGGCATTGTGCAACGGGTTGCCCACGAACATTTGTGCCGGTGCCCGCGGCGGGCAGTGGCGATTTAACCAATGCGTTGGTAGGGCGGGGCGGCGCTGCAGGAGATATCGATGGTGACGGAGACCTGGATTTGATAATCGCGCAAGCCGGCGGTGCGGTGAGCTTGCTGCTCAATCAAACGCCCCCGAGCAAAGAATTTTTCCGGCTACGCTTAGTGGGCCGCCACCCCAACACCGAAGCCCTCGGGGCCCAGGTTGTGGTGCGTGTTGGGGAACAATTGCAGCGCCGAGAGATCAGCCGCAGCCGCAGCTACCTTTCTCAGTTTGATCTGACCCAGGTTTTTGCGATTGATGGCGAAACGGTTCAAATTCAGATCCAATGGCCAGACGATGTATTGACGGTGCACGAAAATGTCACCCCAGGCCAAACGCTGACCATTGAGCACCCCAAGCGCTGATGGCCAGGACCATACTCAATGAAGGCGGCTGGGCCAACGGTACGGTATTTGTCGAACAGCGCGGTGAAGACTTGGTGGTGGTCAAAAGCTATCGGGCAAAAAACTGGCTTATTCGCCGGTTAGGCCACTACCTTCTGGCGCGAGAACGCAAGGCCTACCAGCGGTTGCAAGGTATCTCGGGTATTCCGGCGCTGATAGAGGATCCAGACCCATTACGTTTGGCGCTTAGCTACGTGAACGGCGAGCGCATCAGCAACCAGCGACTGGAGCAAGATGGTGACAGCGTGATCCAAAATTTACGCCAGGTTCTGTCCGACATCCATGCGCGAGGCGTTTATCACCTAGATTTGCGCAACCAAGGCAATGTGCTGGTGGACGAAAAAAATGGCTGTCACCTCATCGACTTTGCATCGTGCTTTTATGCGCCGCCGGGCAGCTGGCGGCGACGCCTGATGGGCCCCTTGGCACGCCGGTTTGATCATTACGGTTTGAGCAAATGGCAAAACCGGGCGATGAGTCTGAAAACCCTCTTAGATTAGCCTTTGCTATGAGCAAGGGCGTCGTCAGGGTGTCATCAACCTCACCGTTTGCACGATAACGTTAGTGGTCGGCACATCGGTGGCCCCTAAATCTTCGGAAAACCCTGTGGGCACCTGGCTGATCATCTCAACCACCTCAAACCCTTCAATGACCTCACCGAACACAGCGTAACCCCAGTTGCGTCGCCCTGGGTCCAAGCTATCGTTATCTTTCATGTTGAAGTAAAACTGCGAACTGGCGCTATGAGGGTCCTCATAACGTGCCATTGCGATGGATCGGGTTTGGTTGTTCAGACCGTTGCCGGATTCATTCATGATTGGCGTCACTGTGGTGACCTCAGTCAGATCCGGGTGGTATCCGCCGCCCTGGACGACAAAATCCGCAATGACCCGGTGAAAAACCGTATTGTCATAGGCCTTTTGCTCCACGTAACGCAAAAAATTGTTAACGGTCACCGGCGCCCTGCGTCGATTCAATTCCACCACAAAGTCGCCGTGGGAGGTGCTGAATTTGACCTGAGGGTAGTGCGCATCGGGATAAATCGGGCTTTCCACCTGGCATTCCATTGCGTGAAGCCCCAGCGGCAGCAACAAAACGCCGCAAACCGCCAACATTGCCTTTCTGATACCCATGTCAGAGTTTCCTTCGGTTTTTTATGTTCAATTCTAGAGTTTGTGAGCTTATGCAGTGAGGGGCAAGAATAATTTTAGCGTTATTGATGCCGTAGCCATGTCGGTATTGCGTTGTATACTTAGAGACTTAATTACCGCTTGCCAGGGGACCAGGGACGATATGCAGGGGCAATCGATGTACATAACTCACCGTTTTATTCCATTTTTCATCGCAGTTTGCGCCAGTTTGTTGCTACTAGAGAGCGCTTTAGCGCAGCAGTGGCCCGAACCTGTTGCTCTGTCGGTCAATAGCAGTTCGCAAAACTATGATCGCAGCGCACCCAAAGGAATCGGCGTCGGCACATTAGGCCTTAGTTCCACGGTAACGCCCCTGATAGTTGATTCAGAAGGGACGGCGAGCTTAACGTTGATGATAGATCTCAGCGGCGACCCTAATGGAGAACCGAATTTTTTTCTTGATGGCGACATCATCGTCAATGGTGGCCAATCAAGCGATATATTTGTCGATTTTGAGCCCTCTTCCCAGACGCCGGTAGATTCTTTTGATGGCAGCAACTGGAATTGCATGCAGGGAAAAGTTGGCGGGTTCTTTTGTAGCCCATTTAGCGGGGTCCTGGCTGAAGGTCTTCACCAGATTACCCTGACCTTTGATGTGTTTAGTGAAGGGGCAGAGGGCGGCCCGGTGGAGATTCTCACTGACACCAATAACTTCAGCGGAGTTTCGGCGTCCAGCACTTTCGTCGTCACGGGCGTTGGCAATGCGCCGTTAAGTTTTACCAGTGAGTTTTCCAACACCACACCCGGGCCGGAAGATCCCGTAGATCTAACGGCTACAATTACCAATACCAGCACGATTAACAGATCAGAAGATTTCGTCGTTGAATTCGAATCAACTAGTCCAGACTACGATTTACCGTCATCCTTTTCTGACTCCAACTTTAGCTGCTCTCCGACAACCGATGGACTGTCATGTAATTCCATCATCGGCGGGCTGTCACCAGGCCAACAAATCACCCTAACCCTGCCGACCACAGCGCCTAATGGTGCAGCGCCATTTAGCGCGTCTGTGATGGTATCCCCCTTTGGGACAGACTCGGTCATCAGCGCCAACCCTCAAACGGTTAATGGCGACACCGGAGCGGAGCTAATTGAGTCAGTAAGCGTTAACACGCCAGACCCTGTGGTCGCAGGCGAGAACTTGGTGTATACCGCCACGGTCACCAATACCATGGGCGCCCCGGGGCGCAATGTGTTTTTCGCTTTGGACCTGTTCGACGATCAAGGCAGTGGGACAGGCACCTATGTCTCGGGTATTGGGACCAACTGGGTTTGCGCCCCCGCCAGCTCTGCGCGAAAATCTCGCCCAGGTCAGAAAGGACCAATATCCCAGTTGGGCGTCGGCTGTGACTACGGTCCAGACCTTCCCGTTGGACAAACCACCCCACCGGTAACTTTAACATTCACCGCGCCAACAGCTGACGGCGTAACGTTTATCGATGCCTTGCCGTTTACTGCCGCGAGCAACCAATCATTCTTTTCCAGCCCATCGCCAATTACCATTAATGTTGTGCCGTCGGTTGACTTAAGTCTTGCTAAGACAGCGCAAGTATCTACAGCAGCCGTTGGGAACCAATTCGATTATTCTTTGACGGTGACCAACGATGGTCCAGGCAGCGTTGACCGGTCGTTTATCACCGTTACTGACGTCCTGCCGCCGGAAGTCAGTTTTGTCAGCTTTGATTCCCCCCTGTACACCTGCACAGATATGGGTGGCGGCACGATTGTGTGTAACTACACTGGCAGCCCCACTTTGCTAGGTGACAATGAGTCTGACACCATTAGTCTTACTGTCGAAGCAGTAGGACCCGGTACCGCTATAAATACCGCTGATGTTGCTGATTCCAGCGGCGCGGTAGACCCAGACTTGACCAACAACACCGACGGCGTCTCAGTGGACATTGCCGGTAGCGCTGACCTGTCATTAACCAAAACCGCATCGGTGACCACCATCGGCACCGGTGGCCAGTTTACCTACACCTTGACAGTGGATAACGCCGGCCCGAACGCCCCGTCGATTTTTTCCATCACCGACACTCTGCCAACCCAAGTCAGTTTTGACAGTTTTGCGGGCACCGATTTCACCTGTATTGAAAGCACCGGCACGGTGACCTGCGATTACGCCGGGCCGCCACTGGCCATCGGCGTCTCCACCAGCGTGGATTTGACCGTGACCGCCAACACCGATGGAACGGCAGATAACACGGCCTCGGTAGCGTTAAGTGGTGCGGACGTGGATCCGGTTCCTGGTAATAACAGTGATAACGCCAGCGTGATCGTAACTGTCCCAACATCGGACCTATCGTTAACAAAAACCGCTTCGGTAACCACCATCGGAACCGGTGCACAATTCACCTATACATTAGCGGTGAACAATGATGGTCCTGATGCACCGTCAGGATTTACCATTACCGACACACTGCCAGGGCAAGTGAGCTTTGATAGTTTTACCGGCGCCGATTTCAGTTGTATTGAAAGCACCGGCACGGTGACCTGCGATTACGCCGGGCCGCCACTGGCCGTTGGTGCCGCTGCCAGCGTAGATTTGACCGTAACCGCCAACACTGACGGCACAGCCAATAACTCGGCGACAGTGGCGTTAAATGGGGCAGATGTTGACCCGCTGTTAAGCAACAACAGTGATACCGCCAGCGTCACCATCACGCTGCCAACTGCAGATCTATCGATTGCCAAAACGGCCAGCGTGAGCGTCGTGGATGTGGGTGGGTCTTTTAACTACACATTGGCCGTGAGCAACGCCGGTCCAGATATGGCCAGCGCCTTTACTGTCAGCGATACATTGCCTGGCGAAGTGTCGTTTGACAGCGCTAGTGGTGCCGATTTCAGTTGTACTGAGTCCGCAGGCGTGGTGAGTTGCGATTACGTGGGTCCTGGGCTCGCTAGCGGTGCAAATACTTCTGTTGATTTAAACGTCACGGCCCAATCTGATGGGGTGGTCAGTAATACCGCGAACGTCGCGTTGACTGCGCCCGCTGTTGACCCAGGCACCGCCAATAATTCGGCGTCGATTGATGTAACTATTAACCCTCAGGCAGATTTATCACTGGCCAAAACCGTAAGTGCCAGTGCTGTCAACGTTGGCGATGTTTTCGATTGGCTCATCACCGTCACAAACAATGGCCCGGCAGACGCTGATGGGTTTAGCGTGTCAGACACGCTGCCAACAGGCACCAGCTTTAACGCATTGGTGGCCCCAGACTTCACCTGCACCAGCGCCGGCGCAGATATCAGTTGTGCTTGGACGGGTCCATCGCCATTGGTTTCCGGTAGCAGCTCGCAAATCACCGTTACCGTCAATGCCGATAGCCCGGGCACTGCCAACAACACCGCCAGTGTCACCGCAGCAGCAGGAGCACCTGATACTAACCTTGCAAATAACACTGCCAGCGCCAGCGCAGTGATCAATGCATTGCCGATGACAACAATCATCACTTCGGTGGTGGATACGCCAGATCCCGTGGAACCTGGCGGGACATTTACTCTGGCTGCCACATTGAACAATCAGGGCCCTGAGGTGGCGAATAATTTGTTTGCGGTATTCACCCTGGGTGCAGGTGTCACCTTTGATGGCGCGACGGCCGTAAAAGGTGGTGGCGGATGGAGTTGCTCATTCATTAGCGGTGGATCAAACAAATCTCGACGCAAAGGCGGATCCAGTGGCGGCAGTTTTGTTGATTGCTTCAACCCAGGGCCGCTGCCAGTTTCAGCCACCACTACGGTGTCGATTGATTTAATTGCCCCTGAGTCGCCCGGAATCATTAACACCGGAATCGAAGTGGGTTCCGATGAATTTGGGCCAGATATTCAAACCGAAACCACCACCGTTGGCGCTGATGTAGACCTGTCGGTCAGAAAGCTAGCAAGCACTGACAGTGTGGAGATCGGAGAAGACTTCCAGTACACCATCTCGGTGAGCAATGCCCTGGGCACCGCGGACAACATTTCCGTAGCAGACGCCATTTCACCCATGCTTCTGGTCAGCAGCATCAATGGTCAGAACTGGGCCTGCAGCGAGTTCCAAAACAACTTTCAATGTCTGTATAGCGGCGCCCCTCTTGGGGCTGGGGATACCACCTCAGTATTGACCTTTAACGTAAGGGCCATGAGTGCCGGTGAGGTGAGCAACACCGCGCGAGTTAGTTCTGACCAAAATGATATTAACCCCGGCGACAACAGCTCAACGGTCCTGGTCAACGTGGGCGGCGTGAATACTGTCGACCTAGTTCTGGGTAAGTCTAGCCTGCCGGAGACAGTGGTTGTCGGACAGCAATATCAGTATGCCTTCACCGTGGAAAATCGCGGTCTGTCTCAGGCCTCTGGGGTAGTGATTTCCGATCAGCTTCCAGCGGGAGTGCAATTTATCTCTGGAGGCAGTGTTGGCTGGAGCTGCAGCAACAGCGGCGGTCTAGTTCAGTGTGCTCGAGATGGTGTGATATTGCCCGATTCCAGTGTGGATACGGTAACTCTCAACGTGCGCGCGCCCATGACCATAGGCGTGTTGCAAAACACCGCTGAGGTACGCAGCAATGAACAAGAAACCAACCCGGATGACAACCGGGCAGCGGCGACCACCTCAGTGGTCAGTGCCGGACCTGATGTGGCAGTTGTCAAAGTGGTTGACCAAACAACGGCTCGTCGCAACGATCTGCTGACCTACAACATTGATGTGAGCAACCTCAGCAGTGAAACTGCGACAGGGGTGATGATCACCGATGTTCTGCCAACAGGTTTGACCGTTGTGGATGTGATTGCGCCCAATTGGGATTGTCAGGTTACCACTGCGCAAGTGTTGTGCAGCCTGCTGTCTGACTTAGACGGCGGAGCAAATGCGAGCCTGATGCTCACTGGCCGGGTAACGGTCTCCAGTGGTGTGATTTCCAATCGAGTTACCGTGACCACAAGCAGCGCTGATCCCATTACGGACAACAATGCCTCTGAAGTGGACACAACGGTTACCGGTGATCCGCTACCTGCCAACCTAACCATTTCCATTGATGACACTGTGGACCCGGTGTTGGCTGAAGAAAGCTTCGATTATTTGATCACTTACAGCAACGAAGGGCCTGGAACCGCGACAGATTTTGTGATCACTGGAGAGATACCCGTTGGGTTGACGGTGGGACCCATTGCAGGACCGGACGAATTGTCCTGTGCCGTGGAAGGGATTCGACTGGTCTGTCGTTCTCAATCGAACCTAGCTGCCAATGAAGAACGGTTGATCACGGTGTCAGTGACCGCGCCCCCAGAAGCCGGAGAATTGTCGTTCCCAGTGGAGATTCAGTTCGACGGACTCGGTATTGACGAAAATGGGACAGACAACACGGATGTTGAGCAAACCACCGTGCGCCTGACGCCAACGGCCGATGAGCTAGAAGATCAGTTAACCTCTGCTCTGGGTGACATTGATGACCCGATGGTCAGTAATAACCTAGCACCCACTGCCGAGTTATGTGCAAACCCCCCTCCTGGCGTCTTGGATTTGTGTCAGGCAATCGCTGATGCCCTGGACGACGGACGGTCGGCAGAAGTTGCCGAGGCAATCCGGCAGATCGTTGGCGCCCCAGCTGCGACTCAGCACACCTCGTTGATCGAAGCGGGTTCAACTCAGTTCAACAACCTGTTCAATCGCTTCAATCAAAATCGCCAGAATCGAGGGGCAGCAAACGGCGGTACGGTTAACATTGATGGCCTTGCGTTCCGTTACGGCAACGAGGTTTTACCGCTCAGCTATATGCAAGCCGGCGGATCCGACGAGCCAGTGATCGACTCTTCAGGTCTGATCAAACCGTGGGCGTTCTTCATTAACGGCACCATCAGCGGCGGTGACAAAGATCCCACAACCCGTGAAGTGGCTTTCGACTTTGATACCCGTGGCATCACCATGGGTGTGGACTATCGATTTAGCTCCAAATTTATCGGCGGTGCCGCACTGGGTTACAGCGATTTCGATTCTGACATTCAAGGCGGTGGCACATTAGAGTCTGACGGTGTGATGCTTCATCTGTTTGGTAACTACTATCCAACCGACCGATTGTTTGTCGATGGTCTGCTGAGTTTTGGCAGCCTAGACTTCGACCAACGTCGACCCATTGCATTCAATATAGGGGATCTGGTGGTTGATGAGTTGGCGACTGGCTCCACAGAGGCCGATATGCTGTCAGGTTCACTGTCGGTGGGTTACAACTACAATTCAGGAAGCTGGAATTTCACCCCAAGCGGCAGCATCAGCATCGTTGATGCAGAAATTGACGCGTTTGACGAAACCGGCACCTCACTGGGGCTCAATTATGCAGAGCAAGACGTTGAGTCGCTGATTTTCAGTGCCAATTTGAGCGTGTCAAAAATCATTAGTCTATCTAAGGGAATACTCACGCCCACGTTCGATGTGTCCTATCTGCACGAAAGTCAGAACGATGACAACAATCTCAGCACCCAAATACTAGGTGGCCCAGTGGGCGCCAGCTTCATGGTTGAAGCGGATAACCCGGATAGAAATTACGCCAGCGCCGGATTAGGGTTGGTGTATGTTGGCGCCAATGGCCGGCAAGCGTTTTTGTCCTATCGCAACATACTGGGTCTTAGCGGCTTTTCCCGCTGGACCGTCAATGCCGGGGTTCGATTTGAGTTCTAGCGGATAGTTTTCGACACGGATTGGTCGAAAAGATGAGTTAGGCAGCCTAAATCAGGTCTGCCAGGAGAGTTGATATGGAAACGAAAAGCAACATGAGAAAGGAACGCTCAGGCGCTGTACAACGCTGGCTTCTATCACTGGTCGTGGCCGGCGTGACCGGCGCGGCCGGCGCCCAAAAGGTTAATCCAGACGATTACCAAGGAGCGATCAAGGCCAATGACCTATTTATTGTTGATTGCCTGTTACCACCCCAAGTTCGCCAGATGGGTCGAAACTTTACCTATCTCGCCGCTCGCCAGCCGATTCGAACATCGGCCAAAGATTGCGCGATCCGCGGCGGTGAGTATGTTGCATACGATAGAGCCAATCTGAAGACTGCTTTAGCCGTCTGGCTCCCTGCCGCTGAGGGCGGCGATGCCCAAGCGCAAACTTACGTCGGCGAAATGTATGAAGAGGGTATGGGTGTAGCCCCTGATTACGTGCAGGCCGCCAAGTGGTATGCGCTGGCAGCAGAACAAGGCCACCCCCGAGCCCAAATCAACTTGGGCGCGATGTACGAAAGCGGGCGCGGCGTCAGCAAAGATATGACTCAGGCGATGAACCTTTACCGCGAAGCCTCCGGCATCACTGACGGCGTGCTTGAGTACACCACTGATGAGCAAATGGCTCGGCGCCGAGCGCTTGCTCAAGAAGCTGAACAACTCCGAGCTCAAGTGTTGGACTTAACCGATCAGCTCGATGGCGCTGAAAAAGCATTAACCCGGCGCAAGCGAGACTTACGCCGGGCGCGAGATGAGTTGGCAAGGACCCTGGATGAACTGAGCACTCAGAGAACCCAGGCCGCTGGAATTAGCGCTGCAGAGCGTGAAGCATTAGAGAGGCTAGAAGCGGAAAACCAGCAGTTGCGTAGCGATCTGCAGAAAACTCAAACTGCCCGCAGTGTCCTATTAGCAGAACTCGGTGAGGCTCAAGAGAAAAGCGAAAACGCTCAACTTGAGCTGTCCCAAGTTCGGGGAGAGTTAGATCAGCGCGAAGCCGCTGTGGACCAGTCTCAAGCTGAAATTGAGCGCTTACGTGAGCAGCTGCGCACAGCGCAAAATGGCGGTACCGGAAACGCTGATGAGTTGGCAGCTGCCATCGCAGACAAAGAAGCGGCACTGGACACTGAGAGAGATCTAATCGCGGCCAGACAACAGGAGCTGGCAGAAGCGCTAGACGCTGCTGAACAGCAATTGGCCCAATCTCGCAATCGGGAAAATGACCTGCGAGCGCAAGTTTCTGGTCAAGCGGAAGAAATCGAACTCATCCGAGGTTCGCTATCCACAGCTCAGGACGAGTTGATGGAAAGCCAATTGCGCATCGCCGCAGGGCAGGGGGATGCTGAGGAACTGGAAGAGCTTCGCCTAGAAATCGCCGAACGGGAACAAGAAATCGCCGCAGCTCAAGCCCAGAGCGACGCCATACTTGATGAACTTCTGGTTCAACAAGTGGCTGCCAGCGAAGAGATCATCAGTATGATTTCCCCAGAAGTGGGGGTGGCCCGCGGCGTCAAAGCAGTAACGTTGTTTGCTGATGTGGAAAATTACGATCTCATTGGCCGAGTGTCGCCTCGATCAGAATTGCTAGCATTTAGAGTCAATGACCGCAGTGCCCTGGATTTGATTGACGAAAACGGCCTGTTTAAAGTCCCAGTGTCCCTTGCTGGCATGGAAACCCCTGTATCTATAGAGGCTGTAACCGCTGATGGCTCACGCACACGGGAGAGCTTTGTTATACAGAAAGACCTTCCTCAAGCACTTGCCCAACGAGCCACTTCTCGCCAATTCCGAAAACGCCTTCGTCGAGACCTGGGTAATTTTCACGCCCTGGTTATTGGTAACAACAATTACGATAACCATGAAACCCTAAAAACTGCGTCTGCGGATGCTCAGGGCGTTGCAGACGTGTTACGCAGTCGATACGGTTTCAACGTTTCACTGCTGCAAAATGCCTCCCAGGTAGAGATGGTTCAAGAGTTTGCCCGGCTGACTGAAGAACTGGATAAGAACGACAACCTGCTGATTTATTACGCTGGTCATGGCGTTATCACACCCGATGGCAATGGCCATTGGCTGGGTGTGGACTCATCAGCCAACGCAGACGAATCCTGGATTGGCAACAACCAAGTTAGTGATTTCATCTCTGAAATGAATGCGAAACATGTACTGGTGGTCGCGGACAGCTGTTATTCCGGCACGCTTTCAGGCGCGGCGATTCGTCCCATTCCTCTGGAAGTGGATGATCAGGATCTGCTGTTTATTTCCCGGGTCCGCGCACGGACTGTGTTGACCTCTGGTGGATTGCAACCAGTATTGGATGACGGCGGAGACGGCAATTCCATCTTCGGCGGCGCATTTATCCGTGCCATCTCAGGCAATGCCGACGTTATGGAAGGTTATCGCTTATTTGAAACCGTTGAGCGCGAAGTGGAGACCCGTTCCCGCTTGGCACAGTTAAGACAATCGCCGGAATACACTGCCATGAAGTTCGCCGGCCACGAAGGCAGCGAATTTTTCTTCCTGCCGGAATCTGACACCGCCTCAGGATTGTCGCCGATAAGACTCTAATCGGCAGTCGGTATGTTTAGTAGAACCAGCTTAGCAGCGTCCTGGCAGGGGAAGCTGGAGAATGTGGCGCGCTCCTTAGGGCGCCATACCTTCATCGACCTCAGCTAGGGAGCCGCTGCCCAACCGCCCCAATTTTTAGCGTCCGTCACAAATCTGAATAATTTCTTCTGCTCGAGTCGGATTTAAGGCTTGTAAACCCCGCCGCGCTTCCTCGTTCTTACAGTCAAACTCTGACAGCACTTTGAACAGATTGGCCTCTGCCTGATCGTAGTTATTGATCCTGGACATGCTGGCCGCCGCGGCAAGAAGTTCCTGCATACGTTCCCGTTCAGCAACATCCAAATTTTGGCCAAGTCCGATGGGGATATCCCCAGGGCGCCCGCCGGCGCTACCGCCGTCTTCGCCACCAATCAAACTGAACCCAACCACTGCGGCTACGGCTAAAGTGGCGGCTATGGCAATGATGGGGACTAGCGGTAAGCGGGAAGGGGCCTTTTCTTGCACTGGCTCGGCTGCAGCCGGCGGCGCAGGCTCTGCTTGGGCGGCTTTCATCTCCACCTGACTTGCCAGTTCAGACGGCGCCACGGCGATCGTCGCACTGTTAGCCGGATCCATCGCCGCCACTGAGGCCGGTTTGATGAGTGCAGCTAACAATTCCCCTGCGCTTTGAAACCGACTATCGGGCTCTTTGGCCACTAAACGATTCAACAGTGGTTGATATTTAACGTAGGGTTCCGGCAGCATGGGAATGGGTTCGTAGACATGGGCATAGCTGATGGCAAAGGTGTCAGCACCTTCATACAGCTTGTTGCCTGTGAGCATTTCGTAGAACACCACGCCCAATGCGTAAAGGTCTGAGCGGAAGTCAATGGGTTTGCCAGTAGCGCGCTCCGGGCTCATGTAGTGAGGGGTTCCCACCACCGCCCCGGCTTTAGTGAAATTGCTTTCGGTATCCTGTTCCTTGGCGATACCAAAATCGACCAGAACGGCTTTGCCACTTTCGTGGAACATTATGTTCTCAGGTTTGATATCCCTGTGAAGCAATTTGATCGAATGAGCGTGGTCTAATGCTCCGGCCATGTCTTTTAGGATATCCAGGGCTTCATCGGCTTTGATGCCCCGTTTAATGCGAGCCGTAAGGTCGCCGCCACTCAACAGTTCCATCGCCAAGTAGTAGTGATGGTCGACCACCCCACAAGCATAAACCGTGACAATGTTGGCGTGGCTGCATTGGGCGGCCATGTCACCTTCGAGTTTCAGGCTCTCCATAAAGGTATCGTCTTGCCCAGTGGTGGGCGCAACGATTTTGATCGCCACTTTGCGCTTTGGTTGTAGCTGATTGGCCAGGTAAACCCGCGCCATTCCGCCACGTCCCAATTCGTCGATCAATTCAAAGTTGGGTATTTCAATCGGTGCCTGCATGCCGTCCCCCTAATCAGTGCGATGCGCGTCCCTGCTGGTGCAAGGATAAACCATTGCGACCACGGGGTCAGCGTCGATAGGCTTCGGCCAGATGAATGAGGTGACTTCGTTCAGGTTCACGGAGATATGGGGTTAAAAGGGACATCACCTGGTAGGCACCGTTACCGGGTTGGTTGCCCCCCACCGTCGAGGGCAGGGTTCGTGTAGATTGGAAGTTGGTCCAATACGTGGCCACCATAACCAAATTGATGCTCAGGTCTTCGATTTCCTCGTCGCTGGCTTGCATTTGACCACTGTCTCGCAGCAATCGGCAAAGCCGAATAGCGGCCCCCCTTTTTGCCTCCAGCAAGAAGCCAAACTGTCGCCGGGTTCCTTTCAGGCGGCGCAAGATATCTGTCATGTTGTTGTAGAAAAACCGGAAATCGTAAATTTTCTCTAGCACTAGATGCAGGAACAACCATAGGTCTTCCAAGTCTAGGGTGATGTCTTGGGGCACATCCAGCAATGCTGACGCACTGCCGTGGAAGCGATCATAGAGCTCAGCGACGATCTGATCTTTGTTGCGGAAATGGTAATAGAGATTGCCTGGACTGATGTCCATCTCATCGGCAATGTGGTTGGTGCTGACAGCCCCTTCACCCTGGTCATTGAACAGCGTTAGGCTGGTTTGCAAAATTCGATCGCGGGTTTTCAACCGCTGAGTTTATTAACCAAATCCACGTATTTCTTCATGGCATCCTGGGAGTCAGTGCCTTTTAAGGCCTCCCAAGCTTCGTATTTCGCCGTGGCGACGAAATCGAAAAACCCTGGCTTTTCGCCACTGACATCGCCCTCAGAGCCTTGTTTATACAGTGCGTAAAGTTTCAGCAAGGTATCGTTGTCTGGCTTTTCCGGAAGCTTTTTGGCGTCCACTGCGGCGGCGGCAAATGCGCTGGTGATGTCAGTCAATAGTTTTTCTCCGAATTTTTCTGAATTATGCTTCTAGCACGCAGAATTCTCAACCGGTGCTTTAGGCTGGTACTCTATATCCATATCGCGCAATGAGTGGCGATAAACTCTACCCAAACACACCTACCAATCCAGGGGGAATCGGGATGTCCTATTTTGTTACCGGCGCCAGCGGCTTCATCGGTCGTCATTTGCTTGCCAATCTTCTTTCCAAACGGAAAGGTAAAATCTTCGTCCTAACCCGCTCCCAGTCAAAAAAGAAATTGCAGGAAATGGTCAAGGAGCTTCCCGGTAGTGATCGTGTCGTGCCGGTCACAGGGGATTTAACCCGTAACAACCTTGGTGTGAATAAAAAAATCCGAGATAGCTTAAAGGGCAAGGTGAAGCACTTTTTTCACTTAGCAGCGGTCTACGACCTGGGGGCCAGCGCAGAGGCACAAATTCCAGCCAATATAGACGGCACGCGCAACGCGCTAGCGTTGGCAGAAACGGTCAATGCCAAGTGTTTCCATCATGTGAGTTCCATTGCCGCTGCAGGGCTGTTTGCTGGGACCTTTCGTGAAGACATGTTGGATGAAGCGGAAAACCTGGACCATCCGTATTTCAGAACCAAACACGATTCGGAAAAATTGGTTCGTGATGAGTGCACCACCAAATTCCGTATCTATCGGCCTGCGATTGTTATCGGTCATTCCAAGACCGGAGTAATGGACAAGATTGATGGCCCTTATTATTTCTTTAAATTGATTCAACGTATGCGGTCCATTCTGCCGTCATGGGTCCCGACCATTGGCATCGAGGGAGGTAGGGTCAACATGGTGCCGGTCGATTTTGTTGCCGATGCACTAGATCATATTGCTCACCAGCCTGGGCTGGATGGCGAGTGTTTCCATTTGACCGATCCGAAGCCACAGCGAATTGGAGAGGTGCTAAATCTTTTCGCCAGGGCAGGGCATGCGCCTGAAATGAGTATGCGCATTGACGCCAGAATGTTTGGATTTATCCCTCGCAGCATTCGTCAGGGTTTGTCCATGCTGCCACCGGTGAAACGGATTACCGGAATGATTCTCAAGGATCTAGGGATACCCCAATCCGTTCTTCAGCTCATTAACTATCCCACTAAATTCGATTCTCGCTCGACGGAAAAAGCGCTAAAGGGTAGTGGAATTTCGGTACCCCCCCTAAACACCTATGCGTGGCGAATTTGGGATTACTGGGAACGCCACTTGGACCCAGATTTGTACGTTGACCGATCACTGGCAACGGCGGTCAAGGATAAGGTGGTTGTGATTACCGGTGGTTCCTCGGGCATCGGTCGCGCCAGCGCCATTGCACTATCGGCGAGAGGGGCCAAGGTGATTGTAGTTGCGCGCAAAGAAAAGGAATTGATCGAAACCGTGGCTGAAATGAAGGCCGTTGGCGGCGACGCGCACTACTACGTTTCCAACCTAACCGACCTTGAACACTGCGATGAATTGATCGATAACGTTGTGGCAGATCATGGCTCTGTGGATATCTTGGTCAACAATGCCGGTCGATCCATTCGGCGCGCGATTGCTGCATCCTATGATCGCTTTCATGATTTTGAACGCACCATGCAGTTGAACTACTTTGGTTCGCTGAGGTTGATCATGCGCGCGCTGCCGCATATGAGTAAGAAGGGTAACGGGCAGATCATCAACATTTCGTCCATCGGCGTGCTATCCAACGCGCCGCGGTTCTCCGCCTACGTGGCGTCCAAATCAGCCTTGGACGCTTTTTCTCGCTGTGCGGCGTCCGAATTTGCCGACGAGGGGATCAGCTTTACGACGATTAACATGCCACTGGTCCGGACCCCGATGATTGCGCCTACAAAGATCTATAAAAGTGTCCCCACCATCAGCCCTGAACAAGCCGCTGATATGATCAGCGACGCAATTATTCGCCGGCCCCAGCGCATCGCCACTCGTTTAGGCGTCTGTATCCAGGTACTGCACGCGATCATGCCAAAGTCTGCCGAAGTGATGATGAATACCGCCTTTCGTCTGTTTCCAGACTCCTCTGCGTCGCGGGGTAAAAAGGATGGGGAAGGTAGCTCGCCAACGAGTGAACAAATCGCCTTTGCCTCGTTGATGCGGGGTATCCACTGGTAAGTCTGGGTCGAAAAAAAAAGATGCCGGGGAAACCCCCGGCATCCAATGGCGTGTTACGCGCAGTTAGGGAGGGGCCTAACTACGGCAGCGTCGATGTAACAGCACCACAACTCTTACCTCTTTCAGGCCGCGATCGGGCCTCTATCAGGTGTTAGCTCTTACGGGTACGGGTTTTCTTTGCTGAAGCCTTCTTGCTGGTAGCTTTCTTACGCACAACCTTCTTCGCGGTCTTCTTGCTAACCACTGGCTTGGCTTTGCTTGCAGTTTTGCGACTGCTGGCCTTAGCGGTTCGCGTCTTTTTCTTGGCCGAAAGCTTTTTACGAGCAGGCTTCTTGCCGGTCAACTGGTCGACGGAGGCCTGAAGGTCAGCGATTCGTCGGCTGAGCGCTTTGACGTCGTCACTACTGGGCACACCCAATCCGGATAGTGCCTTGGCCACGCGATCTTCAAAAACGCGCTCCAGCTTGTCCCAGGACGCGTTGGCGCGGGCCTGAACCTGTTCTACGGTGCCTTCAACGGCTTCTCGTACTTCGTTGACTCGAGTTCCCGTTTCTTTTCGGGCCTTTTTCTCCATAGAAAGGCCGTCGCGCACCAGGTTTTCGAAAAACTTTGCGCCTTCTTCACCGGCTTTGGATAATGCACCCAGGCCTGCTAGCCAGATTTGGCTGGCCGATTCCTTAACATTGTCGCGAGCGTTCTCAATTTTTGCGCTTCGGCTGCTACGTTTTTTGCTGGCTTTTTTCTTCGCCATGGTAGTTACTCCCTGTCGCAATCGGCGACAACTTAGTGATGATGGGAAGTACGATATCGATGTTTTCTAGAATAAACACACTAGTGTCTCCATGGCCTCCATCGAAATACCCCAATGAGCCAGCAGAGGTGCCCGTTGGACGTTCTCCGAATCCCGTTTCAGGCCGATTAGGTCAATGACCACGCGCAAACACATCGAAGATCAACTCAATATCAGTCGTCAGTGGCAACTGGAAATTGAAAGCGCTGGTCTGGGGGGAACGGTTGAACAACTAGAACAGTGGCAAAAAGACCGCCTGAGGAAAACCTATGGCGACTTTTGGACGCGAGAAAACCACCGTGAGGCGATGGTGTTTTTCGTCGAAGAACTTTACGCCCCGGCAAATCTTTATCAGCGCAACCGACAAATGGCCAAAATGGTCCCGCTGATGTTCAAATTGTTGCCACCGTCAGTGTTGAACACGGTCCATCAGGCATTAAAGGCGCAATCCACCGCTCAGAGCCTGGACTTCAAAACGGCTCAAAGCCTGTATCAAGCGAACGTTAACCTCGCAACGTTATCGCCAGCCCAGTATGCCCAACACTATCGCAGCAGCGCTGATGCTAAGACCCGCCAAGAACAAATCGAACAAGTAGTGGCGGTGGGTGAAGCGCTGAATCATATGGTGTCGCTACCGATGATTTTTCGGACCTTAAAGATGGCTCGGTGGCCAGCTAAGGTAGCGGGACTGTCGGACCTGCAGAGTTTTCTTGAACATGGATTTCACGCCTTCGACAAAATGGGCGGCGCTGATGAATTCCTTACAGCCATTGCCGAACGTGAAAAACATATTGCCAAGGCTTTGCGATCGGACTCAGCAGCAGAGATGGATTTTGGCTGGCAACAATTCGCCTAGCGGGGTAGCGCGTGCTGACAATGAGCAAAAAATTTCACTGCTTATTGGGGCCCAAGTTTCAGCTTAGATGATCATCGATGTATTGATGGATTTGCGATTCTAGGGCGCCTTTCAGGGGGGACGCGAGCAATCCAAGCTTTGCGTCGACCTCAATGGTCTGCTCGGTGACCTGGATTTCGCCCTTCACTGCACTGTGTGAAAACGCCAGAATGTCGCCCTCCCACTGACAACGAACGCCAAACTTCTGGGTCATTTCGTCCGCAATCTGGTCCGCAGCCGCGCGGGCACTGTCCAAACCGCTGGAATGCTCTCTACAGATGGATATTTTGCTCATCGGTACATCTTAACAGTCTTAAACGTAAACAATCTGCGCACTGAACGCTGGCGATGAGCTGCGGGCACGGTATGATGAGGCGATACGTTAACCATCGGAAAAAAACCTCATGAAATTGTTGAAGTGGTTGTTTTTTGGCGTCATCGCTCTCGTGGTACTGGTGGTGGCTGCCGGCTTTATCCTGCCATTGGTTGTTGACCCCAACGATCACCGAGAGCGCATTGCCAGTGAGGCAAGTAAAGCCATGGGTAGGGAAGTGTCCCTGGATGGGCCTATCGCCTGGTCGGTATTCCCTTGGATCGCGATTGAGCTCAATGACGTCAAGGTGGCCAACGAGTCTGGGTTTTCTGCTCCCCACCTTCTCAGCGTGGACGAGGCAACCGTGCGCGTCCAGTTAGTCCCCTTGATACGCGGCGAAATCCGAATCGGTGAAGTGTTGCTGCGTGCCCCCGACGTCAATCTCCAGATTGATGGGAGCGGCAAAAGTAACTGGGAAAGTCTGGTTTCCGCTGACTCAGGCGCCGCCGAGCAGCCCGCAGAAAATGATGATGGCGAAGCGCTGGATCTGGCGGTTGCGGGTATCCAAGTGCTGGGGGCACGAGTGTCCTATAGCGACGCCGAGGCCGACCTCAAAGCGAGTATTTCCGAATTTAACTTAACCACTAGCGCAATAGATGCCAGTCGCCCCCTAGACGTTGAACTGTCCATGGTGATGGCCGTTGATGGACAAATGAACGCCAAGCTGCAAACCCAATTGGAGGGTAGAGGGCTGCTGGATAGCTCGCCAGCATCACTGGCGGTATCCCGTCTGATTGTTGAGGGCACAACTGCACCGGCATCCCCGGGTGAATCAGAGCTGCCTTTTAAGCTATCGCTAACCGAACCTTTGAGCTATACCGAAGCGGATGATGCGCTGTCGGCGAAAGGAATGGTTTTAGAATCTGGCCCAGCCAAAGTCATTCTGAGCGTCAGCGGCAGTGCGGTGACCAGCGACCGACAAGTGGTCAC
Organism: uncultured Gammaproteobacteria bacterium; assembly: GCA_964559945.1. Taxonomy (GTDB): domain Bacteria; phylum Pseudomonadota; class Gammaproteobacteria; order Xanthomonadales; family SZUA-38; genus JANQOZ01. The sequence continues at coordinate 24,508 of CAZLJY010000022.1, forward strand.
CGGACAGCTAGAAATTCCGGCGTTTAACCTGCGGGCGTGGCTAGGGGAGGCCATGGGCGCAACGTTTGAGTCCTCAGACCCACAGGTGTTATCCGCGTTTTCCACCGATTTAATGTTCACTGTGCGGCCAAATAAGGCGGCTCTGGATTCCATGACCATCAAGCTGGATGACACCACAGTGACCGGCAAAGCGGACATATCCAATCTGGAAAAATTGATGGGCACATTTAACGTGCAAGTGGATGAGATCAATGTAGATCGCTATTTGCCCTCCGGTGATACCGCTGCCGAGACAAGCGATGCGGCGGCGGAGCCGGTGAATCTGGCCGATTTGGACCTGGGGCAGCTCACTGGGCAAATTGGCATAGGTGCAATGAAAGTTGCTGGCGTTAGTGCCACAGATGTCACTCTAGAACTGATCTCTGGCCCCGATGGGGTAACCCTTAAACCAATGAACGCGGGGCTCTACGGCGGCCTATTGGACACTCAGGTTCAGCTTCAGACCGATGGGCTTGGGCGATTGACATTCAACCAAGACATTAGCGACGTCCAGGCCGGGCCGTTACTGACCGATTTTCTTGGCACTCAATATATGACCGGAACAGGCGACTTGAAAGCCAACTTGGTGATGGATGACCCCTTGGGCGCCAATCCCCTAGCGAGCGCCAACGGCACTGTTAGCTTTTCGTTTAATGATGGTGCAATTTTCGGAATGGATGTTTTTGGGGCGTTGAATCGGGCGATGAGTCTTCTCAACCGCTCTTCCACCGATGGCGAGGCCAAAAGCGAGGAAGGGCAAACCACTTTTTCCTCCATGGTGTTAGAGGCAGCTGTGACCAACGGTGTGCTCAAAACCACTGAGCTTGCGCTGCGCTCACCAGTTTTGACGGTCGACGGCGCACTGACGATCAACTTAGCGGATATGACGGTCCAAGGTGACATCACTCCGGTATTGCTTGATGCCACCGGTTTGTCCGGTTTGGATTCAATTGCTGGCAAAAAGATTCCGCTAACCCTATCGGGTGATTTATCTGCGCCGGGGATCTCCATCGACGTCGGAAAACTCTTGCTGGCCTCCCAGCAGGACAAGATTGACGAGAAAAAAGACGAGCTACTGGGCAAGCTGCTCGGTGGTGACGACGACGATGACTCAGAAGCGGATGGCGAGGAAGGTTCTGACAAAGACAAAGCCAAGCGCAAACTGCTCAATTCGTTGCTGGGCGGCGATGACGATGACGACGGCAACTGATGTAAGCCATTGAAAAACCCGTAAAGCTTTTGGCTTTGCGGTTGTTGAGTGGCGTTAAGGCATTCGCCATAGGAAAAACATGGGGCCGGTGGTACAGTTAGCCCCCAAGGATGGTTGGGAACGGTTGCTTGATGCATTTGGTCTTTCCCCATGGGGAGCACGATAAAGTCGCCCTCGGCAAAGGCACCTTTTCCATAGGGGCTGCCGAGACTTGCGATATCACGCTAGCGCAACAAGGTTTGCTTGACAGTCATGCCATGATTGCTGTCGATCACCGAGGGATAACCCTGCTCGCTGAAGACGGGGTCGACAATATCACCGTTAATCAACGCTCTATCGATTCAAAATCTATCCTTCGTCTAGGTGACCAGCTGAATATCGGCAAGGTCGAAATGATCCTGTCCGGCGATCAAAATCGGCTGAAGGATCTTTCCAGCGCCAGTGGCACTGTGGCCACGGCAAACCGAGAACATCCGCCGAGGTTCCTGATACGCGGATTAAGCGGACCACTGGCCGGTCAAGCCATCCCATTGTTTGATGAATTGAGACTTAACGCCGACAGTCAAGACCGCGCTCTTCAAGGCACCGACGCTGAAGCCAACCTGCAGGTAGAGCCTGGTGGCGTTTTTCTGCGGGATGCGAAAGGGATTTCGGTCAATGGCCATGCGGTAAGCAACGCCCAACTGCGCGCCGGCGATCAACTGGTCGCTGGACAGTTGCGCTTTATGTTAGAAGCACCGGGTTTTGTGCCGGGCAAAGCTTACTCCGGCGTTGCTGAAGAGGTAACCGGGTCGGGTAACACCCAAGTTTTCACCGCTCCGGTGGTTCAGCCCGCAGCCGAGACTCCGGTAGCTGCAGACGAGCCTTCACCGCCGCCGGACACTCAACGCAGAGACGCCATAATTGTTGCTGTTTGCCTTGCCCTGTCCGCAGCTATGGTGGGCTGGCTGATCATGAATTACCTATCCTGACATGTCCGAAGCCACAGGCCCAGCCAAGCTGGGCGAACTGCGTGAGCGCATTGATCAAATTGATGCCACCCTTCAAGCACTAATTACTGAGCGGGCTGAAATTGCCCGGGAAGTGGGGCGGACCAAGGGCAGCAACCTAAAAAGCATTGACCTATTTCGGCCAGACCGGGAAGCCAGTGTATTGCGGCAGGTCGCAGAGCGAAATAATGGACCATTATCCAACGAAGAGATGCTGCGTCTTTTTCGCGAGATTATGTCCGCTTGCCTGGCCCAGCAAAACCCGCTCAAAGTCGCCTTTCTAGGCCCGGAGGGCACATTTTCTCAGGCCGCTGCTTTGAAACATTTCGGCCATTCCATCCACTCTTTGCCACTGAACTCTATTGAAGAAGTGTTTGCGGATGTGGAAAACGGTCATGCGGATTTTGGCGTGGTGCCGGTGGAAAACTCCACCGAAGGCGCGGTCAACAACACCCTGGATATGTTCCTTATATCGCCCTTGAAAATTTGCGGTGAACTGGAAATCCCTATCCATCACAATCTTCTTAGCAGTGCCCAAGACCTTTCCGCCATTGAACGGGTGTATTCCCACCGTCAATCGCTAGCCCAATGCCGACAATGGTTAAGAGAAAACCTGCCTGACGCCGAGAAAATCCCCTTAGCATCCAATGGTGAAGCGGCGAGAAGGGTCCGTGGGCGACCCGATGCTGCGGCCATAGCAAGTGATGCTGCGGCCAGCATTTACGATTTGAATTTGCTCCACGCGTGCATAGAAGACCAGCAAGACAATACCACTCGGTTTTTAGTGGTTGGACGAAACCTGCTGCCGCCAAGCGGGCAGGATAAAACATCGCTATTGATCTCAGCCGAGGATAGGCCGGGTTTGCTTTATCATCTGCTCGATCCGCTGGCCAAGGCGGGAGTTAGCATGACGCGGATCGAATCACGTCCTTCACGACAGGAAAAGTGGGGGTACGTGTTTTTCCTTGATGTGCTAGGACACAAGGAGTCCGACCCCTTACTGTCCGCGTTGGGCGAACTGAAAGATATGAGCTCGTTCTACAAGGTGCTGGGCTCTTACCCAGTCGCCATTACCTGAAGGCGCCACCGACGCTGAATCGGCAGTTATTCTATGGCCAGCGGTCAATCAACTCTACCAATGACAGATTCTACTAGCCCCTCTGCCTACCTTTGCCACCCAGTGTCCCAGGGCCTTAGCGGAGAGACCCGGGTGCCGGGTGACAAATCCATTTCCCACAGAGCGTTGATGTTTGGCTGTCTAGCTCAGGGAATAACAACCGTTACCGGATTGCTGGAAGCGGCAGATGTGCATGCAACCGAACGGGCCATGATCGCTTTGGGGGGGCAGTTGATCCGTAAGGACGAAACATTAACGATTCACGGATCGGGTCCATTGGGGCTGCGCAGTGCATCAACCCCTTTAGATATGGGTAATTCGGGCACAGCCATGCGTTTGTTGGCGGGACTACTGGCCGGACAGCGCATTGGGGCCACCCTGACCGGAGATCAATCCCTAAGTGGCCGCCCCATGGGACGAATCATTCGACCGTTGCGGGAAATGGGGGTAAAAATTGAAGCTGCCGACGGAGATTGTGCACCGCTGGTCATATCCCCGAGCGAGAAGCTGTCTGGGCTTGTTTTCGAAATGCCTGTGGCCAGTGCCCAATTAAAGTCTTGCCTATTACTGGCTGGATTGGGATGCAAGGGTGAAGTGCGCTTGCGGGAGCCCGCACCCAGTCGCGACCATACGGAGACTCTATTGCGGGCCTATGGTGTCGAGATCCAGCGACAGGTCGACGAGACGGGCCATTGGCTGACCATGGCAGGTGATCAGAGTTTGATGGGGCCAGTCAATATTGATGTGCCTGGCGACTTTTCCTCAGCGGCATTTTTTCTGGTTGCCGCCAGCATCGTTCCGAACTCTGATGTTGTACTGCGAAACGTCGGAACCAATCCGGTGAGAACAGGTTTATTGACGCTGCTGCGATCGATGGGGGCGGACATTTCAGAACTCAATCCGCGCCAAAGCGGTGGCGAACAGGTCGCAGATTTGCGGGTACGCTACGCACCGCTATCAGGCGTCGATGTGGACCCGGCGTTAGTGCCTTTGATGATCGATGAGTTTCCTGTGTTGTTTGTGGCAGCGGCGTTAAGCAAAGGCATCACCCGAGTGCGCGGGGCCCAGGAGCTTCGGGTGAAAGAAAGTGACCGCATTGGCGTGATGGCAACGGGCTTAAGAGCCTTGGGCGCTAAGGTCACTGAGAGTCAAGATGGTTTGGAGATAGAAGGGGTAGCGCAATTGCGAGGCGCAACGGTTCATGGCCATCATGACCACCGCTGTGCCATGAGTTTTTGTATTGCAGCGCTGCGGGCCAACGGTCCGGTGCGAGTCAACTCTGTTGAAAACGTCGCCACTTCGTTTCCAAGCTTCAGAACAACCTTGGAATCCTTGGGCGGACAGATCGCACTGGCCGTTAACGAAAAGTCGCCATTGCCATGAGTATTGAGAACCGATCCAAAACACCGCTCCCGGTGGTGACAGTGGATGGCCCTAGTGGAGCAGGCAAGGGGACGCTATCGGTGGCATTGGTTGCCCATTTGGGCTGGCATTTCCTAGATAGCGGCGCACTTTACCGATTGGTGGGCTGGCAAGCCCTAGAGCAGGGCACTGCGCTGGACAATACAGCGCAGCTTGAGCAGATCGCGAAACATTTAGATGTGGCCTTTGAGATTGACGGCAAAGGGAGTTATGCCACTGTGGCGTACGGACAGGTGGTGGATGCATTGATTCGTGACGAGAAAATCGCAGCAGCGGCATCCAAAGTCGCAGCACAGCAAAGAGTTCGTGATGCTCTGCTGCAGCGCCAGCGCGATTTTCTCCAAAATCCAGGCCTGGTAGCCGACGGTCGTGACATGGGAACGGTGGTGTTTCCCGACGCGCCGGTGAAACTTTATATCACAGCGAGCGCATCAGAACGCGCCAAGCGCCGATATGAGCAGTTGAAGGCAAGAGGGGCAGATGCTACCCTTCGCGCGCTTTTGAGCGACATACAGGCCAGGGATCAGCGGGACAAAGAACGCAATAGCGCACCTTTGAAACCTGCTGACGATGCGTTTGTCATCGATACCACCAGTATGAGTGTTGACGAAGTGATTGCCAGTGCAATGGATGTCTTACGCAGGCAGTTACCCAGTCAATAAGTTAGCGCAGCTAAGCATTGATTTACCCACACAGGAGGTGTGGATAACTCTTAACGGTTGATCCCTGGATTGGTGGAGACCTGAGAGAGGCACTAAGTCAGAGGTGTTGGTGCTCCAGCAGTGAGTAGCAGGACTTAAGACAAGGAAACGGGAGTTTTGGCAGCAATGGCTTTGGCCAACTGGCAAAACATAGATTAGAGACCTTCAACCCATTCATCACAAGGTTTCTGTAAACGAGCAGGCCCGCCATCTGGTGATCCTGCAGATGCCTGTACCAACGTTCAGCTGTATGACAGCGTGCGATTGTCAAGGCGCTGAACGATTTGGACGACGTAGGAAATTATGAGCGAATCAGTACAAACCCAACCCTCCGAGGACGCACCGGCAATGGAATCTTTTGCCGAATTGTTTGAGCAAAGCCTCGCGTATAGCAACCTTAAGCCAGGCGCCATTGTCACCGGAACGGTGATGGACATCCGCAACGATGTTGTGGTGGTCAATGCCGGGCTGAAATCCGAGGGCATTGTGCCCATCCAGCAGTTCCTGGATCAAGACGGTGAAATTGAAGTCACCGTCGGCGACGAAGTGGAAGTTGCTCTGGACGCCGTTGAAGACGGTTTTGGCGAAACCCGCCTGTCTCGAGAAAAAGCCAAACGCGCTCGCGTCTGGGACGAACTGGAATCTGCCCAAGAGGGTGAGGAGACGGTTACCGGTAAAATTAGCGGTAAGGTTAAGGGTGGTTTTACGGTCGATATTCGCGACATCCGGGCCTTCCTGCCTGGCTCGCTAGTGGATGTACGCCCTGTGCGCGATCCTAGCTACCTGGAAGGCAAGGATCTGGAATTTAAAATCATCAAGCTGGACCGACGTCGCAATAACGTGGTGGTTTCACGTCGCGCCGTGGTTGAATCTGAATACAGCGCCGAGCGGGAAGAACTGCTGGGCAACCTGGAAGAAGGTGCTACAGCCAAGGGTGTAGTGAAAAACCTCACCGATTATGGCGCCTTTATCGACCTGGGCGGTATCGATGGCTTGTTGCACATTACCGACATGGCATGGAAGCGTGTCCGTCACCCGTCAGAAGTTGTTGATGTGGGTGACGAGGTTGAAGTGCGCGTATTGCGCTTTGATCGCGAACGCAATCGCGTATCTCTGGGTCTTAAGCAAATGGGCGACGACCCTTGGAAAGACATTGCACGCCGCTATCCAGTGGGCTCACGCCTGTTCGGCTCGGTCAGCAACATCACCGACTACGGTTGTTTCGTTGAAGTAGAAGATGGTGTTGAAGGCCTAGTTCACGTGTCTGAAATGGACTGGACCAATAAAAACGTTAACCCAGCGAAAGCAGTCACTATCGGTGATGAAGTTGAGGTTATGGTGCTGGACATTGACGAAGATCGTCGCCGCATCTCCTTGGGTATCAAACAATGCCAGGCCAACCCCTGGGATGCCTTTGCCGCGTTGCACAACAAGGGCGACAAGGTCCAGGGCAACATTAAGTCCATCACCGACTTCGGCATCTTTGTCGGCCTAGACGGCGGCATCGACGGACTGGTTCACTTGTCCGATATTTCCTGGCTTGAAGGTGGCGACGAAATTGTTCGCAACTTCCAAAAGGGTCAAGACGTTGAGGCTGTAGTGCTAGCTGTTGACCCAGAACGAGAGCGAATTTCGCTGGGTATCAAGCAACTTGAGCAAGACCCATTCGCCACCTTTATGGCAGCCAACCCGAAAGGCTCGTTGGTGTTGGGAACGGTTCGAGAAGTGGAGGCCAGAGGCGCATTTGTTGACCTTGAAGATGGTGTTGAGGCGTACCTTAGAGCATCAGAGATTTCCAAGGACCGAGTTGAAGATGCCACTAAGGTATTGGAGCAGGGTCAGGAAATCGAAGCCAAATTCATTGGTATCGACCGTAAGAGTCGGGTTCTAAGTCTGTCCATTCGAGCCAAGGAAGACGACGAGTTGGCTGAGGCGCTGGAGGAGTATCAAAACGCTAGCACTGGAACGACCAGCCTGGGTGATCTACTAAAAGAACAGATGAGCAAGAACGACGACAAAGAATAATTGTCCAATTCTGAGACCTGTGACCACGCCAGCTGTCTTTTCGGCGTGGTCACAGGTCCGTTCATCGTGTTACCCTCAAGTGGGGTATAAAGCGACCCGGCAGGGTTTAACGGGCCGCTAAATTGATCGACCACAGCAGGCGCAGTAATTTCTGACAATCCATGACCAAGTCCGAACTGATTGAAGCACTGGCGATGAGCCAGAGGCACCTGGCTTACGCCGATGTAGAGATGGCGGTCAAGACGCTCATTGAGCAAATGAGCGACTCTCTGGCCAACGGTGATCGTATTGAAGTGCGTGGCTTTGGAAGCTTTTCATTGCATTTCAGGCCCCCCCGCATGGGCAGAAATCCGAAAACCGGGGATGCCGTTGCGTTGCCCGGCAAGCACGTTCCTCATTTCAAACCTGGCAAAGAACTACGCGAGCGGGTCAACCGTTCAAATGATTCTTGAGCCAAACTCTATGAGAACACTTAGACAACGGCAGCTGGGTAGGGGGTAACCAATGAACCGATTGCTTACCCTGCTTCTCATCCTAACGTTTGTTGCCGGCGGATTGTTTTTTGGCACGCTAAACGAAACGCCCGTCACTGTTGACCTATTTTTTATTCAGATCCAATGGCCTCTGGCTTTGGTGGTGATGTCCGCATTCCTCACCGGCATCATTCTCAGCGGCACTTTGGTGTATTTCTCCATGTGGTTTGGGGTTAAACGCCGCATTCGTTCGCTCAAGGCCTCCCAGGCAAAATCTGCTGGCGAAAGCCGCTCCTTAGCCACCAGTAATGGCTGAAACCAGTTTATTCTGGCTGCTGCTGCCAGTGGCCGCAGCGTCGGGATGGCTCGCTCATGTGCTGGCGCAGAGACGCCAGGAGTCCGCGTCCCTTAAGCAGTTCTCTACCAGCTATTTCCGTGGTTTGAACTATCTGCTGAACGAACAGCCCGACAAAGCCATTGAAGTATTTCTCAAGATCGCGGAGTTGGATCGGGACACGGTGGAAACCCATCTGGCCCTTGGCAATCTATTCCGCCGTCGAGGAGAGGTTGATCGAGCGATACGCTTCCATCAAAACTTAGTGTCTCGCGAAGGCCTAAGCCATGAGCAACGTACCCAAGCTGTACTTGAACTGGGTGAAGATTTCATGCGAGCCGGGTTGTTGGACCGAGCAGAAAAACTGTTTTCCGAATTGCTGGAAATGAAGGAGCACCGGCCAGAAGCCTTGAGGCACCTGATCAGCATTTACCAACAGGAAAGGGACTGGGACAAGTCCATTGAGCATGCCAGAACCTTGCAGGAGGTCTCTGGCGACAATATGCGACCGGTGATTGCGCAGTTTTTTTGCGAAATTGCTCAAGCCATGTGGGATGGCGGCAATATCCAATCTGCTAGAAACCAAATTCAACGCGCGTTAAACGTCGATTCGCGGTGCGTTCGGGCAAGTATTCTTGAAGGCCATATCAGTATCCAAGAAGGGCAATGCGAAAATGCCATCACCGCGTATCGGCGAGTGGCGGAACAGGATCTCGATTACATACCGGATATTCTTGAACCAATCTTACGTTGTTACGATAGCGCTAACCGCAGACCGGAAGCGAAAGAATTTTTATACCAAGTCATTGGAAAGTACCGCGGCGTATCGCCGGTAATTGCGTTGGCTGAATTGATTCTTAGCGATGACGGCAGACAACCGGCAGTGGAATTTATTAGCGATCAATTGCGTAAACGACCATCGGTAAGAGGTCTGGCGTATCTTATTGGATTAAATCTTCACGACACCGCAGGACAGCAGCGCGACAACTTGCTACTCCTGCAGGACTTAACCTCAAAGTTGCTGGAAGGAAAACCGATTTATCGATGCAGTCAGTGCGGATTCGGCACTCGATCTCTGCATTGGCACTGTCCTAGCTGCAAACGCTGGAACAGCGTTAAACCGATTCACGGCGTTGCTGGCGAGTAAGGCTCTGCCTGATGAGTGGCCTTTTATTGTTTGCACTTGTCTGTTCATTTGCATTAACCCCGGTAGCTAGACGTTATGCCATCAGCGTTGGGCTGGTGGATATCCCGGACGGTCGGCGGGTGCATCAAGGCTCGGTTGCCAGGGGTGGGGGCATTGCCATGATTGTGGCGTTCCTTCTCGCGGTTGCTTTAGCGCCCTGGGTTCCAGGCATGGCAAATCCGCTTCATTTACCGGCTATGGCGGGGCTGTTCATATCCCTAATGGCCGGATTGGGATTCTGGGATGACCACCGAGCACTGCACCCAGCCTGGCGCGCGTTGGTGCAGACTCTAGCCGCTCTGGGGTTACTATGGACGGTGCAGCTGCCGCCACTGTTGGAGCACAGTATCCTTTGGATTGTGCCTATCGCTTTCGTATTGGTGTGGTGGATCAATTTATTTAATTTTATGGATGGCAGCGACGGAGTGGCTGCCGTACAGGCATTGTTTATGGGAGTGGGCGCTGGGCTTCTGTCCTTTTTTTCTACCGACTCTCTATCGTCCCTCAGCCCAGCGGGTATTTGCGGTCTGTTAGCTGCCGCCGTGGCTTTAGGTTTTTTACCCTGGAATTTCCCCAATGCACGGGTTTTTATGGGAGATGTCGGCAGCTATGGTTTGGCCTCCATACTGGCCGTTACGGCCATACTGGGTTTAGTCGACGGGACCCTAAACTTGGCAGACATCTTGCTGTTACCCGCAGTGTTTGTGGTGGATGCCAGTGCCACTCTTTGCTCTAGGATTGCTCGCGGGCAGCGGTGGTATGATGCTCACCGGGAGCACCTGTACCAACGTCTGGCAATGGGCCGCGCGGGGACAACAGGTGTGGTGCTTGGATTGGCCTCAGTTAACGTTCTATTCATCTGGCCGGCGCTAAGCTTACTCCGCGAGAAGCCAGAGTACAGCCACATGATCGTAACTTCCGTATACCTGCTGATGACCCTTAGCTGGTGGTTAGCTCACCGTCAGCTAGATCGAGGGTGTCACGGGTGATTCGCGGAATTTGGCATCCCCGAACTGCTGTCGTCCTTCACGATCTGATGATGGTTTGGCTGGCGTGGAACGGCGCTCACTGGCTGCGCTATCAGTTACTGCCGTTTTTCAAAGCACAACCCCTGTGGTCTACCGAGATGCCTGTGGTGCTGTTGGCCCAAGGTTTAGTCTTTGCGGCCATTGGCCTTTACCGAGGGATCTGGCGTTTTGCCAGCTTGCCAGATTTGTGGAACATCACTCGCGCAACGTTATACGGGACTTTGCTCATATTCTTGGCATTGTTTTTGATCAGTCGACTGGAAGGGGCTCCGCGATCGGTATTTCTGATCTACCCGGTGTTACTGAGTATCCTGTTGGGGGCACCGAGGCTGGCACTGAGGCTTTGGAAAGACCGTTCATTGAATTTCCGATCCAGGCCAGGGCATACCCGAGTCTTGTTATTAGGCGCCGGCACCACGGGCGACCTGCTGGCCCGAGATTTACCCCGTGATGGTCAGTTCTACCCAGTGGGATTCCTTGATGATGATCGGCACCTAAAAGGCAGCAAGCTAAGGGGGTTGCCAGTGTTCGGTGACATGGAAAAGCTGGCCACAATTGTCCGCGACCAGGCCATCGATCTTGCCATCATTGCCATCCCTTCGGCCAATAACCAGCAGATGCAACGAATCGTGAATTTGTGCGAGCAATCTCAAGTGACCTTTCGAACCGTGCCGCGCTTAAATGATTTGGTGTCGGGTAAGTCGTCGGTCCACGAACTGAAAGACGTGGCTATCGAGGATCTGCTGGGTCGCGATCCGGTCTCGTTGGACTGGCAGGCAATCGAAGACGGGCTGGAAGGGCGGCGGATCATGGTCAGTGGGGGAGGGGGCTCCATCGGCGGTGAGTTGTGTCGACAAATTGCTCGCCTTAGTCCCAGCCGACTGACCATTGTTGAGCGGTCAGAGTACAACCTGTATCAAATTGAGCGGGAACTGAGGGACAAGTGGCCAGAGCTTGAGCTTGACGCACTGTTGGTTGACGTTTGCGATGCAGCCGCTGTGGACTGGGCCATTTCCCAGTTCAACCCGGAAGTGGTTTTTCATGCAGCGGCATTTAAACATGTGCCGTTGTTGGAACATCAATTGCGCGAGGCGGCCCGAAATAACGTGGTGGGCACTCGTGAACTGGCATTGGCTGCTGATCGCCATGGTGTCGGTCGGTTTGTGCTCATTTCTTCTGACAAAGCCGTTAACCCTAGCAGCGTCATGGGCGCCACCAAGCGCGCAGCAGAAATATTGTGCCAAGCACTGGCTCAATCGTCATCGACCCACTTTGTCACCGTCAGGTTCGGCAATGTGTTGGATTCAGCGGGCAGTGTGGTCCCGCTGTTCAGGGAACAAATTGCGGCGGGCCGACCGCTGACGGTTACCCATCCTGAAGTTACGAGGTATTTCATGACCATACCGGAAGCCTGTCAGCTGATCATGCAGGTGGCTAGCATTGGCGATAGCGGCGAAATCTACGCCTTAGACATGGGTAAACCCATTGCTATTCGCTACTTGGCCGAACAGATGATTCATCTGGCGGGCAAGATACCGGGCCAGGAAATCACCATAAAATATACTGGCTTGCGTCCAGGGGAAAAGCTTCACGAAGAATTATTTCATGAGCAGGAGCGTTACCAGACCACTCAATGGCGACAAATTTTGGTGGCTTTTCACCGCTCCCACAACTGGCATGCGGTAGAAAAATCGTTAAGTGGTTTGCATCACGGCTGCCAAACGATGAACGAACTGGCCATTGCAACCGCGTTAGCCGAATTGGTTCCCGAGCATTGTTCAGATGTCGATCAATCCCCTAGCAACGCACACTCAATCCCAGTGCGTCCGGCCACTGGCTAAACGAAAAACAAGAGACCCTTTTGATGCAAAAGATCCGCAAAGTAATGTTTCCCGTCGCAGGCTTGGGGACCCGATTTTTGCCCGCCACCAAAGCTATCCCCAAAGAGATGTTACCCATCGTCGACCGGCCGCTTATTCAATATGCTGCCGATGAAGCCACTGATGCTGGAGCCAACTCATTGGTGTTTATTACCAATCGGAGTAAACAGGCAATCAGTGATCATTTTGACAGCGCCTTTGAACTGGAAACCCGATTAAAAGACGACGGCAAGCTGGATGTTCTGGAAAAAGTTCAGGGCACCTTGCCAGCCGGCGTAAACCGAGCCGCGGTGCCCCAGCCTGAAGCATTGGGGTTAGGGCACGCGGTCCTTTGTGGCGTCGATGCCGTTGGCAACGAACCGTTTGGGGTGATTTTGCCCGACGACCTGATCGTCAACAATGGACCTAGTTGC
>CAZLJY010000023.1:0-36083 GCA_964559945.1 uncultured Gammaproteobacteria bacterium
ACCCAACACCAGTGGACCTGAAACCGCGTTTCCTCTCAACTGCGGTCTCGCTGGACGACAACGAAGCCTCCATCGAACTCGCACTCACGGTAGCCTCGCACTTTGCTCTGGAGGACGGCACGGCGCGGGCTATCGCCAAAGATGTCGCCCAATCCGTCGCCGAGTGGCAATCCGTGGCGAGCGCACAGGGGCTGTCCAAATCAGCCTGCCAACGGATGGAGAGCGCGTTTCAGCACAACGATTTGGACTTCGCGCTGACGCTGTAGGTCTCGTCTTTCATAAATCAACTTCCATAAGATCGCCGATTTCTCGGGCCGCGCGTCGTGGTGTCGGCCGCGTACCTATACGCTTGAAACGATCCCTGGCAATGCGGGCTTTATCGACGACGCGACGCGATCGACCCCAAGGACATGCTTGCGACGATATTGCTGTCGACACGACTGAACCCGGGCACCACCGCGCCGACGGGGCTAAACGAGACACCGTAGGTCGCCGGCCAACTGAATGTCGACTCCGGCCCAAACACGCCACTGGCGTGCACAATGAAATCGAAAAACCACCAGAGACCTTGACTGAGGTTTTGCGGCTGGTGATTTGCGAAGAAGCGCACAGCGATGGATTCGATGGCAATAGATTTGAAGGTCGCAGTTTTGGGCAGCTCTGAATTCCAGTGCTTTAACAGCTTCACCAGTGGGACGAATCGCTTGTCGTTTGCGGCGTTGAGCTCGCGTACCCGGGACGTGTGCTCATCGGGAGCAGTCTTTATCCATGCCTGTTCTTCACGATCCGGAATCAAATACAGCTGCTGTGATGAGAGAATAGCGGTCACCAGATCGATGCACTGCCGGGTCATCACTATGCCCACAGACCGACGTTGGCGTTGAACTCGACTACGCCGATACCCGGTTTTTGCCGCACGTTGCAAATCGGCGATTACGCGCGCCGGGTCCGGTTGACTCGAAAGCCAGACTGTAGGCCAGTCGGAAGCCCTAACCTCGAGCAGCACATCAATGTCGTCGATAGGGGCAATCGCGGTATGGCGGGCATAGCTGCCAATCAGGCGGGACACTGTAATTGACTGGCCAAACGGTGTCGCTGCCAAAACATGTCTCGCATACGCGTGGCTTCGCGCAGCCGATTCCTTTTGCGATCGGCTTGGTTCGACCAACCGCAGGACTTTACGGAGTAGAAATTCAGCCTCAGACTGCGATACGAGTTTTTCCGGGGTCGAACAAACGAAAAGCGGCCCAGGTGCCATCTGGGCCGCGCACCATCATGCTGCCGCGTCCTCAGGACGCCACCGGACCTGCGGCCGACGTACCCAAGCATCAGGCGGATTAAAGACAAACAAGTTGTCAAATACGTAGCGACGCTCCGCTTCTTCCACGGCAGCACCGTTTATCCAGCCCTCCACCATGGCGTGCATGGCCCCGATTTTTTCGTTGTTCCAGCTGTACATGAACGGCTGGCCCGAACAATCAACAATGTCTCGCAAGTAGTCGATCGCTCGGCGCACTCTGACCGAGTCTTGCAGCACCCTGGCTGGGTCCTCAGAAATACCCGTTAGGAAGGCAACGCAATCTTCGCACTCCCGCGTATTTGCATTGATCTCCTCCGCAGCAGCCCAGAGTCTGCTCATCGCGCTATACGGTAGTCGGATGATTCGCATGGCCGAACCATTCGCGCGAAGCGCGTTTGAGCAATGCGATTCCAAATCAATCGCAAGCTCGACCCGCTGATGAAGATCGACAGATGGCTCAGCTATCGCTTTAGCGAGCGCTTCTAACGCCTTGTCTTCGATCAGCGATTCGTCCGGCTCATAGTCTGAATCGAATTGCCCCGGCGACTCAACGCGTAAAACCACTTCGACCCTAGACCGCCCAAGGTCGATCTTCGCATTCAGGCCATAGATCAATCGCCGCACAGATTGATGGCGGCGATCCTCGTGTTGTCCTTGATCATCGCTACCGATCAACTCGCCAATCGAAGGCATAACGGTTGATAAGGCGACCAGGTGGACAGAGTCGGTGTCAGTGCTTGGCTTTTGGCGATACGCCTGAAAATTTCGAGCGCCACTACTCCTCGCCAGTGCGCCGAGCATTTGTGTTTGCTTGATGCCCGGATGACCACAGTCGGCAAGGGACCTGCGTAGCGATTTTGAGAGTTCGGATGTGTTCTCGTGCGAGAACGGTATAAGAGTCTGAGCCACGGTGGGCCTCCTTCTTCAGTTCCAGCGCGTTTTGGGTTCAGGGTCTCCGCTTCTGAATTCGCGCCGATGAAAAAGTTGGCGTTTTGGAACTCAGTGTTTCGTGGCAGGTTTAGCGTACTTTTCTTTCAAAAAGTCGGAGCGCCTTGGTGAACTGCTGACCTCACCCAAGTGTCTCATGTCTGAGGGGCGTGCAGCAAACCGTAAAGAAAGACAGCTCTACTTGTGCCGTCGTGGTGTTGCGCAACGAAGACTCCGTGGTACGTGGAGTCACGACTTATCCCGTTGGTCGTATCATTGCATTGCGCTTGAACCACGAATAAGCACGACGGATGGCCTCTTCCGGTCCAACCGTTGGCTCGTAGCCGAGCTCGTTTCTCGCCTTCTCACCATCGAGAAACTGCCCTGGGAAGACGTGGCGCGATGGCAGAGCGTCCGAATACATGCGATTGGAAGTTACAACTTGAATGTATAGCCCCTGTCTCAATCGCCGGAAAAGTCACACTTTTCCTTCGCTCTCGATCCATTTCTGTGACGTCAAGCGACAACGGTCAAGCGAAGTCTCCCGATAGATCGTTGTCAGTCGGTTTTTGATTGTCCACGCTGGTCCCATGTTACACACACAAGGATAAGAATATGGAAATCCCACAATCTGGCTTTCTTCGCTTGCGACAGATCATAGGCGACTCAAAATCAAAACCACCCCTGGCTCCGATTATTCCCGTAGGAAAATCCACTTGGTGGATGAAAGTGGCCAATGGTGAGTACCCTGCACCGGTCAAACTCGGGCCACGAACAACGGCATGGCGAGTAGAGGACATTCGCGCGCTCGTTGCGCGTTTGGGTGACTCTGCCGAGTAGCAGCCTGTTTCAATCGGCCTTACCCTTCTTAGCAGCTTTCGACTATCTGATGATCGCAGAAAAGCATACCGAATTAACGGCCCAAATACGTCGCGGCTATGGCTTCTCGGCTATGTCCCAACTCGCCGCTAATGATCAGTCTCGCGTCACGATCTGCGCAACGTTCGGAACTGCTCATTGCTGAAGCCTTTGGCCCTCCAGCCGCCGCACACGCCCAACCCGTAATGAAATGGTATCGGCGCTGGGCATAGTCATGCCTGAGTCCATGCAGATTTCTGAGGCCTATTGCTCGGGTCAATCGTTCATACCGTCGAAGTTGCGTCACATAGTTGGAATCGGAAGGAATCAGTGCGCCACCTTTCGCCAGCGCGGTAACTTGTTGCAGCAGTTCGCGTTGCTCCTCGGTGAGTATCGGAACTGACCTTGCCCGACCTCCTTTGGTCCAACTAGCTTTGAGTGAAATACGTTTTTCCCCAATGGCGTACGTCGGTTGAAACTTGATCGCTTCTTCTCGCCGCAAGCCAAATGCGGACTGCAGTCGGATGCTTAACTGAATATGCAGGTCAGGAATTTCAGAGACCTTGGCCAAGTCCAGTTGTTGGGCCTTGGTGGATTCTGGAATAGACGGAACTTGCCCGATGCCATAGACCGAGTTAGATCGGCTAACCACATTGTGTTTATTCACCTTGCCGGCCCACCAGCGAATGGCTGAAAGCCTGTTCTTGAGAGCAGCGTTGCCGATGCCCTGGTCAGTCCAATATTTCAACAACCGTTCCACGTGTTTGGGTCTAAGAGATTTAGCATTCATATTTCGATACCCCAACTCATGGAGATGGTTCGCCATCTGATTTAGCAGGTACGCTCGATTGACCTGGGTACTATGTCCTCCATCACGGTTTTGGCGACATAACGTTTTCAACTGGTAGTTCAGGTTTTTCATGGTGCTATACGTCTCGATTTGGTGAGTTTTAATGACCACTGCGCATTCGAGAAAATACGCAGTCCGACAACGTCGGTATTGGTCGCGGGACACCAGTCCCAATGCCTGAAGCCTGGAATCAAGTTCACCGGTCGGAAGTCCGAAGCCGATGGCTACCAGCCGGCCTCATGGCCGTCGTGTTACGAGTAGAGTCACCTCCTGTCGTGAAGTTTGAAGAAACGCCGAATCTTTCATCGGCGCGAAATGTAGAACAGCATCACTGCTCTATTGACCGATGCCGAAGCATCAATGGAATGCCAGCGTACGGCTGCATTCCCGGCGGGAGACCCGCGGGGTACCACTCAGCCGGAGTGGTCACGGTTAGTGGGTACAGATTAGCGCGGGACAATAATTTGGCGAGCGAAAAGGAGGCGTCACTAGTTCAGACTTTGTGATTGTGTGGCACGAGGCCGCACGGTTGAGCCATTTGTCAGCCGCGTCACTACACGCTATCGCGGAGTGACGCGGCTTAGAGCACGCACTCAATGAAAACGTGCCATAGAGCTAAATTCATCCAATTCTGGACAAGTACGCATAATCAAGGTCGCAAGATTAGTAATAATAACTTTAAGGAAAATCGCAATCGGCAATTTGACATAGAGCTATAGGTTTCATGAATGAATGCAGCACTTTTCATGCGACCGAACTTTACTAAAAACCGCTAATCCGGGCCATATTCTGTATGGTTATATCCGCCATTTTTGTCTTGCTTTTGGAAATTCCCCCTATTCTTTCCAAACCAGTCATTTCGTTGGGGGGTTTGGGCCCAGGTGTTGTCTTAGGTCGAGAGGTAGATAACTTTCCCAAATTTTGGGGAATTTTTAACATCATCATAATTAGGCTGGATTAAGCTCTCAGCCTGATTGATGCACGTCATCCGATTACTAAGGAGAACGCAATGTTACCTATTCATATCGCATGGGTAGCCGGATTGCTCTCGTTGAGCTTGCCGGCCATGGCCGAACTCAATCTCTCTATCTCGGACAGTAATGGCAAAACGGAGGTTGTTTTCGAAAATGATGGGACCGCAACCGCTTTACAATTCGACGTCCGTGTCAGTGGAGAGATAAAGGTCTCTTGCGAGCCTGCCGTCATTGAGGGCGATGCGCTTGTTCGCTGTGAACAACTAGAAAAGCCAAACCAAGACCTGATTCGTTTCGTGGCCATTAATCTCAGCCTCAAGCCTCTGCCCTCAGGTGTGGTTGCTCAGCTTTCCGGGCTTGCGCGAGAAACACCAGAATTGATCGAATGCAGTGCATCGGCAACCGATGAGTCAGGTACTTCGCTTCGGGTGGCTGTTGAAAACGCGGACTCTTTATCTAGAAGGTCAGCCACCGAATTTGTATCACAACTGCGCTTCACTGATGCGGTATTTCGCGAAGAAGCCGTAGCTATGCAATTCCAACCCCAATATGAAGGTTTAGGCCTTCTAAACTCCGATCTAACTATCCAGCCCTCTCCTGGAGAGGAAGCTGAGAGGTTTGAGATTTACCGAATCATCAATGACTCGGGGGAAGCCGTCAGAACACCATGCACCGGTGAGTGGGTTATGAGTCCAGGTTTTAAAACGTCCGAAGATGGTTCCTGGTATGGCAAAAACGACAACGGTGGCCAGTTGGCCATCACAGCTTTTGAAAACCATCTGATCGGCCAGGTCGCTGCCCGTGGTGAGATTTACTTGATGCAAGGGGATGAAAAAAGCGGCTATCGCCTCAGTAAAACGGACCGTACCGCGCTATTACCAACCGATGTGGTAGCCAGGGTGACACCCGCTGATCTTAAGGCTGCCGCCTTGACCAAATCTGCGAGCATGAAACCGAAGGAATCTCTACAGTTCGCATCGATGCAAAAGGGCGGCCTGCCTGGCGTAGAGGTCACACTCGATTTGTTGGTTGTTTTTGAGCAGGACGCTCAAAACGATGCTGGCGGTTTTGCTGCATTACAAGCGATTGTTCTGGCCGGTATCAATAATTTCAACGCCACTCTGGGAAATAGCTCACCCATGGGCTTAGGAACTGACAGAATCAGAGTTAGACAGGTGGGGCCGCTACAACTCGTTAACTATGCACACGTCCCACCGCAACCAGGTGAGGACCCCAATCTGAACGTGTTGAACAGCCTGGCTGCAGTCCGAGCCGACGCACAGATTCGAAATTTCCGAGACACATTTCAAGCTGATATTGTGATCATGATGGCTAGAGACGTCTTTAGTCCTCAAGGGGACCTGGAGTTCGGCGCCTGCGGAGTTGCCTACTTGCAAAATCAACTTTGCTCAGGTCTCCTTGTTCCTGATCCAAATTGCGGGCCCGGTGCTGATTTCACCGATTTCGCATATGGCATGGTGTCGGTAAGACCATTTTGCCAAGGTCAAACTCGAAATTCCTTTCCTCACGAACTCGGTCACTTACTGGGCGGCGAACACGCCCCTAGTGTTTTTCCCTTCGCATCTAACGATTCTAGCGACGCTTCATTCCAGAGGTCATTTGCTCACTTGGATCAGGCAAACCTAGATTGGGGGACCATTATGTGGGTGCCAAGGCCGGATGATGGGAATAGCCCTGCTAATGAGGTGGATGCCCAAGTATTCCAATTCTCTAACGCGCTGATCAATGTGCTCTCGGCCCCGACAGAAGCTTCAGGTGTCGTGAGAGAACGCGAAAACGCATTTGCAATCGTATCTCTCGCAGATACAGTGGCGAACTATCGGGGACCGGAAACCGATACCATTTTCTCTGATAGCATTGAAGGATGCGTTGGCCTCAATCAGTGCAATTGATTGTATGGATGCGAAAGCTGATCTCAGTTGTTGCTGGCCTAGTTTGGGCGACGGCTTCTGCTGCCCAGATCAGCCTTCAGGTTGAGCCATCTATTGTCTCCGGACTAGCCGTTGGTGATAGATTCGATATCCAGCTGAACACCGCGAATGATCCGCAAATTCCTCTGGATTTGCGCATCATTCCTCGAGGCGAGGGATTCCTGACGAGTCCGCCACTCGTTAGGGTTCGAGTGGTCCAAGGCGACTGCATGCTGAATAGTGGACCCTTTCTACCGATAGAGTTACATCTGACGGAGATAGTCTTAAGTTTCCAGACACCATCGACCGCGTCGGAGTGTGTCATTACATACGAGTTAATTCGCCCTTTGCCGGGCAACATCAGGGAGCTGGGTCGCTATTCTGTGGTGAGCGCGACTGATAGATCTAATGTACTCGCCCAGGGCAATCTTGTTGTTGGCACGCCAGTACCAGCCTTGGGGCCTGCCAGCGTTTACGTGCTTATTTTCTCGATGCTATTACTGGCTCGCCTGAGAATTCACTCACGTTTATTCAGTGCAACGTAAACGCTTGGGCGAACGCATTTACTTTTTGGACAACATGCTGATGAAGAAAAATTATACGAGCTCAGAGAGTATAGTCGTGTGTGGCGTGCCCCGGTGAAGAATGCTAACTATCGTGTGCAGTCAGGTTGCAGTCTCCAATGATTTACTGCACGTTTTGCAAAGAAAGCGTAGAGACGAGTCCTCCATCCTGGAGCGGCGGAAGAATGCGAGTCGCTTGTAGCGAATGTGGCGAGTACGACATCGCGCCTGCCCTCTTCCGCGAGCTTGCTCAACTTTCTAAAAGTAGCGCAGAAATCGAGCGCCTCCGAAACCAGTTTTCCAAAGTCCCAGAACCTCGAGTGGTTAGGAAACACCGCACAAATATTGTGCGCATCGAGGCACAAGGAGCAGACATGCCTACGAAGCTCCAGAAGAGATTTCTCCGAGCAAAATCTGAGGAGAAAAATACCTCAGGGGGTGCTATTTTCTATACTGGAAACCAGCAAGATGAAGATAGCTCTTCATAGACGCAATCAGACGTCTTAGAGCTGAATTCAAAAAGGGGCAACTTTTGGGGCAACTTTTTTCGCCACAAAAAGATTAGTTTTTTTAGATCAAATCGCTGAAAAAAGCAGTCAAATCCGGCCCCGACGTTGAATTTCTTGAAGCATGAGACAAATGTGCATTTCTTGACTGTGAATCCAACGAGACAAAAATCGCCGGACCCTTAGGTCCGACGAGAGCTTTACAGTATTCCGCGCTCAGCCATAGACATCGTGCTATCAGCACTGACTACCATATGATCCAAGACACGAACATCAATCAGCGCTAGTGCATCTTTGAGACGCTGAGTAATACTTCGATCTGAGGCAGAGGGTTCTGCCACCCCTGATGGGTGATTGTGGAAGAACACTACAGCGACAGCATTGTGAGCAATTGCCCGCTGGACAACGACTCTTGGGTGAACCGCGGAAGAATCTACGGTGCCATGAAACAGCTCCTCAGATTCGATAATCCGGTGGCGGCTGTCCAAAAAAATACAGCCAAAAACCTCATTGAGATAGCCTCCGGTGAGTACCTGGAGGTACTTCCTCGTATCTGATGGACTCGATAACGGTTCACCAGCAGCGAGTTTAGTTGCCAAAATATCTCTGGCGAGGCCAAGAATGACCTCCTGCTGCTGGCTGTCTAATGAAGCCCCATTGGTTTCTGGGGTGATGTTGAATTGGGTCATGACAATTCCTTCAATGAAGGGACAGCGACCCGTATCGGGGTTCGCGGCCCCGATGGGAAAAGGCATGGCGGCCAATTGACCGCCATGCGCTGAAGATAGGAGAGTGTTCAGCATCTCTCCTGAAGTGGGTTAGGCAACAGCTTGTCGGCGAACGTCGTAAACGACATTGCCATCTACTTTGGCCCAGGGGAGCCGAATCAGCCGAGCCTTAAGGCAGACACCAGGTTTCCCTTCGTGTTTACCTTTCTGAAATATGAAGCCCTGACTGTGGATATCGCTAAGGGTAAAGCCAATCAATACCTTTCGATTGCCCTTCACGAAGTTGCGTAGCAGGTCGATTGTTTCCAATGCCCGCTTGCCGGCGACGGTACACTCAAAATGGGTGTACTTAACGTCATCTGACTTTCCGCGTATGGCAGCGATGGTCAGGCAGGGGAACGTGCCCTCTCCTTCACTAACGCGGACATCCCGGACTCGGCTGAGATAGCCGATACCGTTTGTCACCAAGTCAAAGTACTTCTCTTTTTGATCACTCATGGTTTTCTCCTAAAAAAATGTGCGAAGACCACGATCCCAAGGGACAATGTCCCCGCTGGGATGGATAAAAATAGGTGGACATCACCTGGTGGACCGAGCCGAAGCCTGCGTATTTGCGGTCCGCATACGCCATCACTGAGCCGCAGTGATTACGGAAGATTGGGTTGGGCGTTCGCATACGTAGCGGAGGAACTTGAGTAGCCCCCGTGCGTTGGCGAACCCTGGGTCAGTGGCAATAGCGTGGTTGGGGAACCAGCCATTGATTTCATGCTTTAGGGCCGCACTGCCGCCGCCAACAAACAGGACCTGATCCAGTTCGGCGGCTTGGCCGAGTTTGCGGCGGCATTCGTCGTGGACTCGCTCGACCAAGAAGGCTTTGATGGGGTCCACAAGGGGTTTGACATCGTGGGCCTGGCCGAACAGCTTGATCTGGCCTGTGCTGATCGCTGATCGCACTAGTCTCAGGGACACTTCGGGCACGTCGAATTCTTCAGACAGGACCGATTCCACGGTTCGCTCTACGTCTAGCAGTCCCGCTTCGATAGACCCTGATGAGCGGTGGTCAACGGATTGGTCGGTCACCACGACAAAGTCTGTGGTTCTTCCACCGATATCGACGACGGCTACCGGAGACTGGCAGCGGCTTTCATCAATGGTGGGTGAGCCGTCCTCATCGTTGATCACGAAGTCGTACCACGCTGCCAGGGCTTCGGGTACGACGCTGTGAAAACGAATTCCAATTGGCGAGCAAGATTCGCTGGTGACAGCCAGGAGCAGGCTCCGGCGCTTGCGCTCGATTGCCGCGGTTCGTTTCTTTCCCGTATCAGCATAGAAGGCTGAGACGGGGAGTCCGCTCGCGATCTCAATGTCTGGCGCTAAGCCCCCTGCCCTTTGCAGTGCGTGCTGCACAATGGCTCGGTTCAGCGGTGAGTGGGGGTATTCAGGGAAGTTGGTGGATTCTGGATCGCTGATGCCTACTGAGAACTGGCGCCCTTCGGTAGTGTAGAGCCCTGAAGTGCCACTTTTGCCCAGCAGATCTGTGCGCCCTGATGTTCCGGCCTTGCCGTGGGAGGGCATGACGAAGGTCCTGCCGTCAGTCATAGCCACCTTGGTCATCGCAAATCCATCGTCGAGGCCAACTTCGGTGATCATCAGATCACGCCTGCTAGGTGTGCAAACGGCCTAGCAAAGTCGCCCATTGGTGAGCTGACATCGCTGATTACGGTAACGACCGGTAACGGCCTGGCTCGTGCCCGCTCACCTTCTGGGCGCAATTCTTCGAGTAGTCCTGCGATGAGCAGGCGTCGGAGCCAGCTTTGACGTTCGTTAGCTGGCAGACTTTCCCACCTTCGCAGGACCAGCCGATCTGCCACAGGGGCTGGGTCTAATCGAACGTTTAGTGTCCTGGGGTTCATGATGCTGCTGAGCTGTTTGTCACAGGAGAAACCACCTGACCGACATTGGCGACAACGTTGGCCGCACTTACCGCAGTATTTGATTCGTTCTGAGTCGCCGAGGCACCCAGTCGGTCTGCGCTGGCCAGCAGCCGGCGCATGGTACGTCCGCTGTGGCGCATGAGTTCGTGAGAACGACCGGCGGTCATGGCCTGGGATCGGAGCAACACCGACCGCCAGCACATGATTTCGTCGAACTGGGCCAACAGTCTTGCGGCTTGGTAGGCCTGAGGCACCAGGAATTCTAGAGAGATACTCACTGGCTTTGCTGACACCGGCATGGAGTAGCCGATACCCAGTGTCGCCTCCGCTAACGAATCCAGCTCCATTCGAATGGACCGCAGTCGTCGCTGTGCAATTTGGAGTTCCTTGTCGATGTTGGTTAGGGATTTGACTGCTGCGGGAGCCTCGGATCTCGCGCTGTGCCAGATCGGCTTCAGCATGGAGGCGAAGCTCAGCAACCCAATAATCGAAGGCTGATCAGCACTCCCTGCCCTTCCGTGAACCAACTGCCATGCGTAGAGCGTGTGGAGGGTGAGCGTGGTCTCGCTTTTCAGTGGCCCAGGCGCGGTTTGGATTGGTGTGTTCGTTGTTGTTTGCGTTTCCATGGAGATCATCATGGATCGCCATTGGATTTTCAGGCACAAAAAAAGCCGGTATGAACCGGCCTCTTTGTTGACTGCTCTGTTGAGGGATTTTTGGTTAACGCCTCATGTCAGGGAAATCCTGCCACCGAGAAATGAGCCGCCATACGGTGCGGACGGGCAACTCCGAGGCTTTGGAAAGCTGCAGATAGTCTGTGGCTTCAATGGCATCGGGATTTTCCAGTGCCTGCCAGGCATCCCACAGACGATGTTCTGTGGCTTCATCCCGCTCATGGGGCCGACCTAGGGTGGCTTGCACTGAAAGCTCTCGGCAATATCGGGTGTAATCCTTTGAACCCATCCCGAACAGCGCACGCAGCATTTCCGCTGGGGCATCGGCGCCAATGAGCTCACGCTGGAGCTTTTCGCTCTCGCGGTAGTGTTTCAATCGATCAATCATGACCCAAAATGCCTGTTGGTCCACGCGGATCGACAGGCAATGGCCACGGAGTTTTTTGCCGCCGCGGGACAGGTCGGACAGGCTCAGGCTGTCAATGGCTTCCAGTTCCTTGATTCCCAGGTTCAGAGATCGTAGAGCGCGCAGGTTGCCGGATTCTCGGCATCGGGTGGCATACACCATGACGGCGTTGACAAGATCCATTTCGGGTGAGGAGAAATTCATCGTCGTTGTCCTTCTACCGGGCGAGTTGCTTGTCGGTAGGTCTTGAGGGTTGTGAGGTAGTCCTTCCAACTTCGGTCATCCAGGGCTGCCCAGAGCCCCCTTGCGAGCTGTTCTATGGGGATATCCTCTTGTGTCGTGACCAGGTCGTGATGGCTGGCCTGTGCCAATGACCACCATACGAGCTGCACAGTTATCCATTCATCGGCGGACAGTGACGGCCGGAGTTGGTCGTCGGGCGGCTGGTTGATGCGTATGCCAATAGGAGAGTCGGGATCGGGAGAGACACACATGCCAATGCCAAACCGGTCTGCCAGGTTCTGGGCGGGGTTCTTTACTGTCCTCGCGGGAGGTAAGCGAGGTGAATCGGTACCGCGGAGGTCATCGGCTGAGCTGCCGGCAAGCGAGGGCCACTGCCCGTCGGGTAGTGGGTCGTCGCCTGAGGTCGATCTACGTTCAAGAGTCTTTGGGCGATCCATCAGGTTCCCCGACATCGCCTCTGCCAGAGCTAACGTCGCGGTCTGCTGGCTGCAGTCTGCCAACTCGCTAATCTCATAAGCGATATCGCTTTCGAACAGATCAGCAACGAACCTTCGTGAGTGACGCCGGCAGAGCGCCCCAAAGACCTCGTCGTAGGGTTGCGTATCCTCGAGTGACCAGTGAGTCCAGAGTTTGCCTGCAGCAGTATCAACATGGCTTAGCGCCTCAATGGAAGGGCGGCCCATGCCGCCTTTAAGGGCCTCTGGCATATGGGGATACAGGCGTTGGACGGCATAAGCCATGATCGGTACTTTGCTTTGGGCGACCGCAAAGCCTCTATCGGCCAGAGCTGAACAAACGTCTCTTTGGGAGACTTCTTGTAACCCGAAATGCTCTTTCATCCTCTCGATGCTCATCGCTTTTTCTATAAACGTCAGGCGCGCGCGAATGTCGTTTTCCCTGAGGTGGGCTAGCAGCATCTCGCCACTGGAGCGGTTGGACTGGACGAGACACTGAACGGTCGTTTCGTCCATTTTTTTTGCGTGAATCTCTTGGAGTACTCGGAGACGAGTATTGCCTCCGCCGCTTACCACATACTTACCGTCTGGCCGTTCTGCCACGGTGAACGGAAGATCTACGCCATTGGCGTCAATGGACTGCTTGATTCTGTCGTGCTCAGGATTAGGGGCCATTCGAGGATCACCCTCGAAACAAACGATTTGTGACAGTGGGATGGCCTTGAGTTCCATGCAGCTACACGCCGCACAAATTGTTGACGGAATGCCCATTCATCCAAGAATATCTGCAATGGGCGATTTGAAACCCAACTAGTATTGCACTAACTCCTGAACCATATTTCATTGAGCTATCCACCTTATCTGGACATATCTGATGACGCGCATCCCGATCGCGATCACGATCACCAGCACCAAACTCAGAGTAAAGACAAAGATTTTTGAGGCTAGGGAAAAAGCAAAGTGGCAAGCCCTTACTTTTTTAGCTTGTTATCGCCAAGTTCAATTCTGATAAGGGCGATCCCGCGGAGAAAGAGCCGACTAATCGGAAAAATCTGAACCTTCGATTTGAATTGTCATACAAGAGTGAACAAATACAGTTCTTGGACGGGATATGCCCAACCGACGGATTGAACCTGTTTGAAGCCGGGTCTTTCCCAATAGCTCAAATAGTGTATATTTAATCAGTGTTTAGTGAGGTGTTTAACATGATCGATCCAAAGAGTACTAACAAGTCTGACGACCGCGACTTGGATGACATAGTCGACTCATGCCTTTTCGACGGTGTAAGCCCATTCGCTGTTTTGGGGACACCGACGGTCGCCAATTCACTACTTACCGAGGAGCAAGATTTCGGCTTGGACTTCGGTGCTGATGACTTGTTCTGACTTCAGGTATCACTGACTACCATTCCTCATGTTCGACTTTGCAACACGCGATCCGGCAGTTGCGGTGACCTTAGTTCCTAGATCTCCCGCTCTCGCTGCATTTTGACCAGCGGAACCGATAGCGCTGGTAATTCCTGACGCGGCACGAAATCCTACAACTCCCATTAAGACCATGAACGCCGCAGGCAATACCGCATAACTAAACAGCAAAAGGTAATTAATCAACTGCCCATCCAAAATCTGTCCGTGAACCTGAACCGCCAACATATCTTCATCAATCACGGTTCCAATAAAGAACTGCTCAATCCAATATGCATAGTGCCAAAGCACCGATAAGAATTTGATGGCGAACAGCCCTGTCAACAGCGCTACAAGCGATGCCAGCCTGAATCCGGGTAACAGCATCAAAAACGCCGCGGAGGCATAGAGCAACATCAATAGCAGCCCTTGGAGGATCGGCAGTACTCGGATTCCGCCGTAGAGTCCCGACGACCTCAGAATGGTCGATATCTCAATACCAACGATATTGACCGCACGATTCGCCAGTCCCGCAATAAGACCTCGATCAGAATCCGCATAAGCAGTCTGAGAATTCGTCGTGGATAAGACTGGCCGGTTTTCCAGCAAACGCCTGACGGCAATATCGTTCTCTTCAATTTGGGAAAGTCCAGTGAACAAACTCGCCAGAAACCCTACCTCCATGCCTTGGTCTCTAGCGACTTGTAGAAGGCGGTTGTCGAGCCCAGTCCCTGACTGCCCCCACCATTGAGTGCAATAAGGACGGCCCACAGTGCTTCTGCGTGCGTCGTCGACCCCAAAATACTCCGGCTCCACATCCCGTCCAACGGCTGTCGGAAAACCGCTAACGGGGCTCTCCGCGCGTAGTGCCGGCTGGCACCCTTGAACACCTGCTGGACAGCCACCTCGCCCATACCAATTCCACAGTGACCGGGAGCCAGGCCAAAAGGGCTCACTACCGTCATCAATATCAATTTCCACGCCCTCTTTGGCATTTTGGTACCTGGCCAGCGCTGGCCTAAAACACTCTTCATAGAACCGATCAACTTCTTGCCTCAGTTGGGGGTCTTTGATAAACCCATAGTCCAACGTCGTTAGCGCTTTGCGAAAATCTTGGATCTCAGGCGTTGCGCCGATCAGGGCGCTATTTACTCCCGCAAGAATTTGCATAGCCCCATGCCAGAACACGGGGACCCGTACATCCGGAAATGTGCCGTCTGGGAAAAATCCATCAAACGTTGACGGGTTTTCGTTGATGTCGACGCGCTGGCCGTTCTCCAATTCGAATTCTAGTTGGTTGACGGTGAGCGGAACCACTGGCCAGGCAAACAGGAAAATGATGAGAATGCCGCCGTAGACATCCCACTCCATGCGCGAAACGCTGGTGCCAAATCCTGCTCTGGCCTCCTGAGAGGTGGCCGGACCACGCCAGTTCGTATAGATCCAAAAGAATACCAAGAGGAAAACTAAACCCGTACCGACAATGAGCTGCCAGGACTGGTCATAGAAATACCATCCAATGAGCGTGCCGTATAACTCCATGTAGGAGTCGGTGGTAATCATGGAGTGTCTTGATCCATTACACCGCCGTCTTCTATGTTGAGGGGTGTCACGTTGGATGGGATTTCAGAAGTATTTCGTCGTTG
This sequence comes from uncultured Gammaproteobacteria bacterium, assembly GCA_964559945.1. Taxonomy (GTDB): domain Bacteria; phylum Pseudomonadota; class Gammaproteobacteria; order Xanthomonadales; family SZUA-38; genus JANQOZ01. Next base: position 15,399 of record CAZLJY010000023.1, read on the forward strand.
CTGCTGTTTCGCATCCTCTATGATCAACACAGCCAGGTCGTTGACTAAGGTTCGCCGCACGGTGCGCTCAAACATCAGCTCTTCAATCTGCTGCTGAAAGCTGGCCATTGCTCTATCAATTTCGCCGATGACGAAGTCAGACGACCTTATCTCCGGAATGGTCCTGGCAGCCGCTAGCGCTTTTCGGGCCTGCAACGCCTGGTCGATGACCTTCGCTGCCGAGATTTCCCGACTTAAACGTTCAACCAAGATTCGACGTCTGCCTGGCTCAACGGTTTGAAGCGCCTGGAGCAAATCTGGCGTTAGGCGCCCTCCCCCTGGATAAAACTCAGCTCGTGTGGCGGTAGAATAAGGCGGCGCCTCAAGAAAGGCGGCTTGATCCACGATGGGGTAGAACTCTTCAAAGGCACGGTCCACCAGACCCTGCAAACCCTGGGGTGGTCGTCCTTCCCCTACATCAGCACTGCCAGCCCGAAACACATTGTCTCCAACAGCCTCACGCACAAAGACCTCGATGTCTGCCGGCGCTTCGAACTGTTGAACTAGCTGCTGCCACCGCGCTTGTGGGTTGTCGGCGTCGATATCTTCCAGTGGTGGGCGACCCCGATCAGCGCAATCACGACCTATTAACGCGTTGTAACCCGCTATGGCGGATTCCATGACCGGTTGTAGTGGTCTGCCTGATGATCCTGCTCGGAACTCACCGTCACACCACCGAATTCCCTGCCCCGCAGGGTCGCGGTTGATGTTCTGTTGCGCCTGATAGATGTCCTGTCCGTTGCGCTGAATCTCCGTCTGCCAGTTAACGGAGACAGCTTCGCGAAAGAGTTTTCCGACGCCGTCGGATTCTCTTGAGGCATCCAGCCAATCATCACAACTTTGAAAGGCAAAACGCACGTCGGCTTCAGCCCGGACCATGAGCTTTTGAAATAGGTCATACAAGTCTGGGCGAATGCGCTGGAGTAACAATTCTGGGAGCGCAGCGAAGAGCGACTGCACAGAGTTCACAACGCCCGTTCTCAGCCGGTCGCGAGCGTTGGCCATTTGAACCGCAAGGGATGCGTCAAAATCAAAGTCGCCGCAGTGATAGGCTCCGCCCGCTTCAAAGTTGCTTCGAATCCGGAAATTGCTGGCAGGAACAATGGTGGGTCGGGAAAACGGTTCCGCTCCGCCAATGCGGTAGTAGAAGTCATCTTGAGACTGTGCGGTTTGAGAGATAAGAAGAAGAAAAACTGAGAATGCGGCTTTCATGGTCACCTTTAGCGGCACAGCCGCTCGCTGGAGATGTGGAAAAGGAAAATGGCCCCTGGGTTGTCTTTGCAGCAGCTGTAGCGGCGCCAGAGTTGCCAAGCAAAGATCCCTCGCTCGCTGCCCTTATTGGCTGACACGTTCGGGTCTATGCCAAAGGGCCCACAGGTGGCGCCGAAGCGAGGCTGAATCGACTGCCATTGATCGGTGCGTTCACGCGTTGCGGGGCCACCGGTAGACGAATAAATATGGGGTTGGCGCGATCGCGTGGCGATGTCCGCCGCTCGCTGAGCAAATATGGCACAGGCTTTGGGCTCTTCGGCCTGGATCAAAAACCCCATACGAGGGTGCACTGATCCCCAGGTGCCTATCTCTCTCAGACCAGGAACGAATGTCGACAGGTAGCGCTGCTCTGTTAGGCCACTGCGCCAGGGATACCAGTCCACTGTGCTCAGGTAATACGGGCGAAGAAAGCTCGTTGGCGAGTCACAAACCGGTAGGGCCGCATCCGCCCATTGCAGATACGTGCTGCCAATCCCACCAAATACATCCACCTCACTGAACTGAAGGCTGTGAGTCTCAGATCCTCTACTCGCCGTTGGCGCAGAATCTGTGTCTGAGTGTCCTCCGGATAATCCAAAGGCTCTCGAGACGGACCCTCCAATGGCAGACGAAAGAACGTTGGCTTCGACCCAAGGGTTTTCACCGACATTGTTGTAAGTAGACACAACCAGGTCAGGAATCCGATGGGAGGCTCTGAGCGTGGTCTCGATGGAGCAATACGGACTGCACCGTAACCAGAAGCAAAGACCCACCACGCAGTAATCCAGGCAGTTCAAGTTGGAGATCGCAGCGGTGTAAAGGCGTTCGGTCGTAAACGTACTGGTCAGGCCAATGGTCAACGCAAGAAGACTACCGAGCATTGGTGGCCTTCCCGTGAAGCGATAGCGCTTCCTCAATCTGATCGGTGTAGTAGATCTGATCGGCGATCACGATTGCCGGAAAGTGGGAGATTCCCAGCATCATGGCCCGGGTTTGCCCCATCGCCGAGTGAGTGAGGCGCTCAATCCACTCTGGATGTTCATCCAGACGTTTTTTCAGTATCGCTCTGGCTTTGTCAGGTTCTCGGCCCAGATCCTCACTAAGTTTGGATTCGATGTGGGCACGCTCATCCAGTCGATAATGGACCAGGATTGCACCATCGGATTGTGCACGCTTTGTTGCAGGGCCGACTTCAAAGGTTGTGGGCCGATTTGCAAAGCATTCTATTTTCAATGGGAGTTGGGCTGAAGCGAGAGATACCAGCAGCGCTGCAGTGGCCATCATTGCCACTCCTCCGCAGCCTCGTCATTTGTCTCTCGTGACTGTTCAATCTCATTGGCAATATGGAAGGCCGCTTCCAGGTGCGTTGAATAACCATGATCTTTCATCAACTGGTGGCGATGGGCTCGTTCGTCGCGCTCAGATTGAGCCAGAGCTAGCGATAACGGGGGCAACACCGCTCGAAAAATGGACGAGAAATTCCGATGAATGATCACGCCCTCTGAGTACTTGCCCTTTTCGATTCGACAGTTCTCAATCAATCCCACCTGTTCTGGAGACAGCGACTTAAAAGCCTGTAACTGGCTGAGCTGCTCTTTTTCCATGGACATACCCATGAACCAATCAGAGTTGTTGATCAGCGGGCGCATAGGCTCGGTGTAATCCTCCAGGTCCTGGGTCGCTTGCCAGTACCAGGTGCCTGCCGAACGCCAAACTTTCACAATCTTGACGGTGTAGGGGCCGAGGTAGGGATTACCCGCGACCACGTGTTTTTCGTCGGCTAGCACCAAGGTTTGTCGACTATCCATGGCGTCTTTGGTGATGACGGCCTGAATGTTCTGAAGGATCGACATGAACGCTACGGTCAGTTCATCCTGGTGACCTTCTTGGGCAATTACCGCAGGTTCGATCAGGGTCACATCCGCTTCGGGAAAGGGATCGCCGTATCGATTGAATAGACGTCCAGCCAGTCCGACGGTGTAGTACTCGAGATTGGCTGCCATCCATCGGGCTCTTAGTGGATCGGCGTCGTGGTTGTCATCGCCACCCAGTGCGCGGAGTGCAGCAACAACATGCTCCGTGAGTGGGTACTGTTGCTTACCGAAGACCGACTGAGCAGCCAGCAACACGGCCTGACTGAGAATCAAGCGATCCGGCCTTGTCATCTGCGACCTCGACCGATTATCACCACCAGTAATCATGGTCTCAGCCAAGAGAACCATTTCCCCGAGGATATCCCTGACTTCCGGTGCCTCTTCATCCTCCGACTCCAGCGAAACCGTCAATGGCGCCCCGCTCTCGTCCAGAAGCTGCATCGCCTCTCGAAACGGTGGCAGCGGCTGCGCATCACTTGGGGTTAGGCGAACCCGATTGACGGTCAGGCCTTGGGACTGGAAGTAGTCGACCAACAGTCCGAACGACGGATACGGCCACTTCATATCAATGATGAAAACGCGAGGCCGGTGAGCCCACATCATGGACATGAGCATGTAGTTAAGGATGGCTGACTTGCCGCTTCCGCTGGGCCCCAGCAGGGTTAGGTGTGCATTTCGGGTGCGATCAGCCAGTGGGTCCCAGCAGAATGGCTCTCCGCCGGCGTTGAAAAAGGTAATGCCAGGATTGCCGGTGCCTGTTGACCGCCCATACAGCGGCGCCAGGGATGCGAGGTGCGTCCCGTAGGTTAACTTGGCCCGTCTTGTCACGGCCGAATCCAACTGCGGATCAAACGCAAACGGCAGGTTTCTCAAAAATGCGTCTGTGAGCAGTTGGTCGTCTTTTGGGTCAACTAACAGGAGTCCTTCAGGCCTCAGCACACTGGTGGCCTGTTTGATCTTTCGGTCCAGGGCCTTTGTTGAATTCGCTGCCAGATACACGGTTTGGCTCACCCGAAACAGCTTGTCCCGTTTGGCCAGTTGCTTCAGGGCCTGCTTGGCCTCATCAGCCGCAATCTGTGACTCATACCCTGCCCCAATGGAGGACTCGGCGATATGGGAAAGGTGCTCTTGGATCGCAGGCTGCGGCGAATACACAATGGTGCTCACCCATCGGGAACCCACCGGCAACCGTTCCATTAGCGTGCCTTTTCGTTCGCCAAACTTTCGCTCACCGGTAAGATGACCAACCTGAGGTGCCTGGGTGAGCAAGCGCACAGGTAGGCTCACCAAGTGCTTGGTACCCACTTGCCAGCAACCATCCGCTTGGGACATCAATCGCTGTGGCAGGCAGGTCTCGGCCAAATCGAATCCGGCAGGCGATTCGCTGTCAGGCATCGCCAGCTCATCCAAATACTCATAGGGGTTCACCCCCCCCGGTTGATCCGAAAGCCAAGGCAACATCAATCCCAGCAGGTCTCGCTCACTGGCCGGACGAAATCGAACCTCGGCAGCCGACAGTGCAGATCCCAAACGGACCGCTGCAGCGTTAGTGATTTCGATGGATTCGTGCAGTGGACGCTTGTTCACCCATTGCCAAGCAGTGAGATAGGTTCGCTGCTGCTGCCCTCGCCATGGCCTGCGGGTTTGTTCATCACGAAACACCCCCGATGGAGCGGCGACCTGTGCGCAGTGACGGCCCATGACGGATTCCCAGGCAGCCTGGTAGTCGGATTTCCCGGAAGCATAGCTTCCAATACGATCAACGAGATCGCCTAGCGATGGCTCGGATAGCGTGATGAGCTGAACTACCCAGGGTGGATGGGTTTCCTCTACACCTTCGGTGAGCGCTTGCTGAAGACGGTCGTGTATTTCGGCCAGCCGAGTGTTGTCCCTGCCCTCGCAGGGCACTGGCCTGAGCTCAAGAAAGAGCCCACAGTTATGGCCGTCCTCAAACAGCACCAGTTCGTTAATCGGGTCATAGGTTTGAAACGGCAAATACGGCAGCATTGACCGGGGCTCAACGAATCGTGACTTGTAGTCTTTGATCGTTAAACCATCGATGCCCGATGAAAGCCCGGCCGGCAAAGGCTTTAAGAAACGCTTAATGGCCAGCATCGGATGCTCGCCGTTCGCCAGGGAGTCCAAAAGGATCTGCGGCGTACATCGGTAACGCGGTCATATACCCCGGCACCGGCAGTCCGCCGGCGCGGTGGGGATAGACGTAGATCATGAGCGTGGGGTTATCCAGCTTAGGAAAAAGCTGGTCTAGTTCTGTTTCTGCGGTCCGTGTGTAGCTCTGCAGGTCCTTACGTCGGCTGGGCCTCACTAACACGGCATGTTCCATGGCATTTTCAAAGGTCCGAAAAACCTCAAGGACAGTCTTGTCACCATCAGGAATACCCGGTGAGCTGGCGCAGGCGGTCAGCGCTAAGGCGCTAATCAAGGATGTGATGCGTTGCTTCAATGTCATACCTCACTCGTCGTTGCTGTAAATGTCGATCAATGGGAATCTCGGTCTCTAAGTGCACGAGAACACGTGATCCGTTGGGGGCGTAGACGGCGTCAAAGATGCCTCTGAGGCGCTCATCCAAAAACTGATTGAACTCGCTGGCGCCGTTGCCGATTGCCTCGAATGTTGCCAATGCGGCGGCGTCATCGATTTGGGTGGAGACCACACCATCACTGATAATTTGATTGGTCTGACCTTGGGAAAAGGCCTGGGCACCACTTTCTAATCCGGCGCCCACGGCGCGCCCGACCAGGGTTGGGCCTGCGTTGGAGACTCGCTCACCGCGAATACAGGGATTGCCGAATTCGTCAGAGATCCAACCTAAGCCCCGGTCGCGACTCTCGTCGTGCGTCACGATGCTGCCATCCGCAAATGTGAACGTGACGGAATCCAGTTTGCCCCGCACACAGCCCAAGCCCCAGTCGCCCACAGCGGTGCCTGACCAGACCATCCCGGAGAGTTCGCGAGGTAGTGGGACCTCGTTGGAAGCGATTGCATTGGGGCCGGTGACCAGCTTGAATCGGTACGGATCACTCACCTGCCCGCTTCTCGGTACCCGACCGATGAGCGCAGTGGCGGAAACGCCCTCAAATGCGGTGGCGTTCTTCGGAATGGTGAATACCGGCAGTGTCTCTCGCTGGGGCTGGGCCACGCGATTTTCCTCAAAAGAGAAATCGCTTCCGGCAGATAGGCCTTCGCGCGTTTGGTCGATCATGGAATCCAGGCGGCCAAACCAGTCTCCAGTCGGCGAATCAGTCTGCGGTAAGACTTGCGTGGGGGATTCGACGGGGAATACCGTTTCTTCCCTTGGCAATATCCACTCCGGCTCAACGGGTCTTGTTGGCTCCTGCCAGTCAGGCGTTGAGATGGGTAGTCGGACAGGGACTGGTGGCTCGAAGTCGCGAAGCTTATCGCCGACTAGCTCATCCACGGCGTTCAGCAACTCTTGATCCTGATCTCTGCGATTGCTCGCGAGGCCCTCCACGGCGTCAGATAGCTGCTCCATGCCAACTTCCTGGCGACGCAAGGTTTCAGCGACATCGCCATAGCCACTTTTAACCGCCTGGACCTCAATGGACATGGCTTGCACCGTGTCGGCGTAGTTGTCCGCATCTTTGGTGGGTATTGAGACCTGAGGACGCGGCGGTACTTTCTGGGTAGGTGTTGACCGAAACAGCGACACCAAACCAATTAGGGCGATGACAGCTACAACAGTCGTGATCACACCAATGAGCTTGTTACCGGCAAGCCCATACATCAGCGACTCACCTCTTGGACCAGGTAGATCAGGGTGAAGCTTCCAGGTCTACCCGATGGATCCAGCGACCACCGCTGGGCCGAAATCACAGCGCCTGGTTGTGGGCCTGTCATGGACCTTGGATCAAGAATCACTGTGTCCTGTCCCGAGTTACTGGCACGGACAACATCCAACTGGTACCCCCGCCACTGCCATTGTCCGACCGACCGGAACTGGAGCCCTTCGACCCCGCCAATGGGCGGGTGTTGGGGCGTGATCAGGCGATTGAGGTTGGGTAGGTTCGTCACTAACGTTTGTGGACCATTGAACCACTGAGCAGCAAAGCGAATCAGCAGTGCCCTGGGATCGGAGATGCAATCCGCTGAATAGCACTCCAGCGCCAAATCACTCTCTACCACCGGGATATCAGCGATGTGATCAGTAATGGCCAGGTCTGCCATTCGCTCATCGCCTTCCACATGCTCAAGGTCCAACAGGTATCGGCGGTTCACATCCCGGCGTATCACCTCGACGCGCATGGGTGGAAACGCCCGTTGGGCATCCAGCAGCACGTTGGCACTGAGGTTGTGGATCAGCAGGTAGTCGCTAATTCGATGATTGCCGCTGGTGTCTCTGGCGGCAAAGGCCACTGGCCCGTCAAATTTCAGTAACCGTTCGGTGTCGTTGAGAATCAGCGCCAACGGTCGTTGCTGGTCAACAACCGTTTGTGGAGCCTCTTGGATCGATGTTGTCACAACACCAATGTTGAGCATCAACGCGAGAATCAAGTTATTCACTGTCTAACACCTCCAGCCTTACTGGCGTTCCGTTAACAAAGGGGCAGTCCATGGCCAGTCCATAGGGGTTGGCGGCGATATCTACGTCCCTCCGGACCACAGGCACCTGCCATTCGAACCCGCCCTTTTTGACGGCAAGCCCTCGACTGGTTTCTTCAAGATCTAGTCTGAGGGTGGTCAGCCAATGACCATTGGCCGGTTGAGTCACCAGGTCTGAGGGCTTGGCCCATCTGGCCGGTTGAACCGAGCGTTGGCGGCCCCGTAGCTCACCGGATCGCTGGCGGTACTCCACATCGCGTTTGAGCCACTCGTAGCAGGAGGGCGTCAAATAGGCGGACAAGCCGTCAATACGCCTTGGGTAATCGGTAAGACCATCCTGGGGCCAGCGAAACAGCTCTTGAAGGACACGTTCAGCGAACCCGTAGACATTGACGATGGGCACCGCATCGCGGTGCATAGTGGTGACCGCATTGAGTCCAGGTTGCACGTGGACCGTCACGGTCTTGGCCAGATACCAAGAAAGGCCGAGGGTCACTGTTAGCAGGCCCAGGAGGCAGACGATTAGCCGCTCCCGTAGCAGTACCTGACGAATCTTCTCGTCCAACTGGCGTTTGAACGCATGAGTAATCAGCGAAGGTTGTGCCATAGCCCTACCCTCACGACTAAGTTGGGATTGCCCATCCCCAGATGCTGGCGAATGCGCTCTATGCGCTGATCGAACCACTCGGGAGACCGCCGAGACTTGATCGCGCCCAGACTGCGAACCCCCAGCCATCCGGTGAGCAGCGTTGCCATCACCGCTAGAAACAATGCGATGACCAACCCGCTGAGGGGACTGTCCAGCAGTCCCCACATCAGCGGCCAGGTCCCGATAAGCAACACAAGACCGCTGGCCCCGGCAAGCATCAGCACCACCGCGACCTCGCTGCGGGTGCAGCCGAACAATACGGGCGGTGCGACGTCTAATCGTTGGGGAGGCTGAATCATGCATGCTGCCCCGGTCCTTCGACGGGGCTCTGGATGACCGGGACATTGATCGCTACGGCAGTTTCAATCTGCTCCTTGAGCCGATTCAGGAATCCATTAGCGAACACCGCGGCTGCTAGGATCATCACAATAACCACCACGCTGCCGCCGATGCGGCCAATAGTTTCTGTGGCACCTTCCCGGTCCGCCCACCACATCCGAATGCCGTCAGCCAGCTTTGCCACGAAATACAGCAGTGCCCAGGCCACTGCTAGCCAGAGAGAGATCTGTATAATCCAAATGCCTAGCGTGACCCAAAACCCAATAGGGTCAGTCTCTGGATCAGCGTCAATGCCGGCCGGCACATCAAATTCAATGTCCTGACCGAATGCCAGTCCAGTCAGTGAAAGCAAAGCGAGGCCCACGGCCCACGTTGTCCGTTGTTTCAACATCAATTAGCTCCTTCGAGTAGCGGTAGTGAGAACACGAGAAGCGCAGTCCATACAAGGAACGCGCGAATGACGACCATGACGAATCGTCCTTTGTCGATTTCGTCATCGATCAGCGCCTCACAGGCATGGCGAATAACCCAGAAAAGCCAACCCACCGCCATCGCCAGAGCGAGTGCAAACAACAAGGTTTGCAAGGTACTCATGGGAAATCCGGCGGCGCGTTGAAAAGCTTCGTTCAAGTCAGTCGTTTCCAGAGACTGGCAGTGGCCATGACAATCAGGCCGAGCGCCAGCCCCAGTGGAATCCATATCCAGTTAGGGTGCACGGTGAAGGGTGCCGCCAGATACACAAACCAACCAGAAACAAAGAGGGGCTTAAGCCACCGCTTTAAATGGTGATAGAGAAATGCGCTCTCAGCGCCCCCGCCCCACTTGCGAAGTTCGCGCCGGACCAAGCCTTCTTGGAGGCCAAGAATGGCGAACAGGGCCATAAGCGAGAGGGAGTAAGCACATATGACCAGTCTTAGGAGAAACACGTCGATCACGCCGGCAGGGACGCTGAGCCACACGGCCGTATGTTCACTCGCGCCCCTTGCCAGCCAGAAGTATTTCCAAGCTGTGGGGTTTAACCCAGAGGTCTTCAGAAAATCGAGGACGACTAAGGCGGACTCGCCAGGCGTGGGGATGCCGGCAAACCTCCGATTACTTTCAAGCTGAAGATGGGCAACCTCTCGGACCAGCATGTGCTGGGTATGGTCGACATCCCACCAACCAAATGCGATTCCGGCGGCCTCGATGGCAATGGACAGCAGGAGACTGACTGCCAAAGCAAACGGAATCGACAATAACCAAAATGACAATCGACGTATTGCGCCAGGCGCCCTTCTTCGCGGGTCCTGGCGGACGCTCTTAGGCATCCGGTGGTGCAGGTACCTCGTAGTTGAAGGTGGCCCACCGCTCAGACGAGCGATATCGAGAACGCATATCCCTCACCATGGCATTGAGGGATTGCGGGAGGTTCTCTGCGTCTCTGACGATCTGGGGAAGGCGTAGCTTGACGATACGGCCACCCTCGAGATCCGCGAAACACTCACCACGGGGTAGCTGTTTGATATCCGCCGCGGATAGCAGAGGGACGCGTTGTTCTCCGAGTCGGATCTGGGTGCTGCTGGTGAAATCGATGTCCGTATCGGGGTTGGGATTGTCTTGGGTGGATGACACGACCATTTGGGTTTGGATGGTCACCTCAGATAAACCGTCAGTCAGTGCTGCTGCGGTTTGTTCGTTTCTGACCCGAAACATGATTAGATTATTGAAGTTTTCCAGGACAACGCGGGCCTTGGCCGGGTTGCCGATGGCGCTTTCAACATCAAAGAGCGACTGAGCGAACGCGGTGATGCACAGGCCTGCGCCCCTGCCCTTGTTGACCATCTGGATGAATTCTTTGCCGAGAAGCTCTGACAGCTCGTCCGCGTAGATTCTGATTGGTTGGCTGATTGGCGAACCGGTGGCTGCGGCTTCGTTGTAGCGCTTTCCTGCTAATGAGGTTAAGTCCGCGAACATGGCCGCCCCGACGGCGCTAGCGACATCGGCATCCGTCAGCGCATCGAGTCCAATGTAAACCACACCCTTTTCGGCGATGACGGACTCCCAGTCAAACGTTCGGGCACCTTCAACCGGAGCACTTTGCAAGAGCCAGGCGCTGGGGCCGGTACACAGTCGCTCCAAGAATGGAAACAGTGACTGGATCAGTTTTTCTAAATGCGTGGGCCCAACGTTGAGCAATCGAATCAGGCTCTCGGCGATTGGATCCTGTTCTGGCTCGGAATCTCGGTAGGCTCTGACAGTCGCAATGACCTCGCTGGGATACTCTCTTAGGCCTGCCCTGGCGCCAGCGGTCAATTCGTTGCGTTTTAGGGAAGAAAGACGTAAAAAGTGGCTTTTGAAGCCTTTTCCAGCCTTTTTTCCCAAAAAAAGGGCCGTGATCCCAGTGAGATCACGTGAGTGCTCTAGCAACGAATCGTAGTCTATAGCGGCGCCAATACCTGCCAATGCACGGGAAATCGTATTGACGTAGACCCACGCGAATTCTCTAAATGCGGCACTGTCTCCATCATTGGACATCCGACCGGTCACTCGGTTCGCGATTTCGGTAACGCGCTCGAATCTTCCGATAGGATTGTATTGGTCTGACCCATCGGGATGGCCTAGATGAAGCATACGGAATTCGTTTGCCCTTCCCGATGCGACGCAAGCCTGATAGGCCGAAATGAGAACATCCGGGTCGTTCTTTGGGTCGAAAATAATTACAGGATCGCCCCTGACTATATCTTGAACGCTCCAGTATTGAAGCGCCGTACTTTTTCCGGTGCCAGTTGTTCCCAGCACAAGCAAGTTGCCGCTTCTTGAAACCGATGACAGGCGGATATCGGTGTCCTGCGACGTGTCGCATTGCCCGACACCGTGTAGCAAAGGTGTGCCGCCCATCGCTGCTTGAGATTGAACACCGAGGAAACGCACGCCTCTTTCTGATCGAGCATCTGACAGTCGGGCGACGTGTTTGGCTTGCCATTCAAACCCACGACCGATGAGAAGAGAGTCGAATTTTGACTTAAGACTTTTCAATTCTATGGTCCAACGGATTCTTGATTTGAGTTGGCGGCGGTAGTTCAGGACTCGAAACGACTGATGCGTTTTAAGCACAACAACTATGAAAAACCCCGCTGCAATAACGTTGGCAGCCATAGGTTGTAAGAAAAAGTAATGCGGAAAGGCAAATACCAACACACTGAAAAATAGTGCGGTAAGTCCAACTTGAATCTCTGCAGCGGGCCGCAGTAGGGCCTCGATTGGAAAACTCCTCATGGTGGACCAGTCAACTGAAGTCGTTCCGAAATGGTCAATTCGGTGAGACTGTCTCTATCGCGCCAAAACAGAGCTGGGAAGGTGTCGGATTGTTGAATAACGTCTGTAAGGAGACCACGGTTCAAGGTGACGTTTCCACTACTGACAAGCTCGGTATCTAAACCTGCCGCCTGCCCCCATGCCCGAATCTGCGCCTCAGATTCACTCTCGGGAAAGTGGATATCGATTTTGCTAAGCGTCCCCCGAGCAAGCTGTGACATCGCTGCATTGATCAAAGAGATACAGCCGTCGCAAGTGATGCTCACCAACGCAACTAGGTGTGTTGGATACGCCATACTCTTGGTGCTTGCTGTCGGGATTTCCACATTGAAAATCTCAGAATTCTTGGCAGCCTTTTCAAATTCCTGTTGGTATATTCGAAGGAACTGAAGCTCCCTTTGCGACCTGGATTGTTCTCTCGTCAGATACAAACGCGCGTACTTGGCGCGATCTTGATCGTCAGAGGCGTAGATTCCTAGAATCAGGAGCGGATCATCCCTTATGGTGTCAGGAATAAGACCGGCGATGTTCGTTAGAGACTCAGCTAGCTGGAGTTCTGCTTGCGTAATCCCAATTTCCTGCAGAAGGGTCGATGTGGCAGTGTCAGATTCTGGCGAAGTTTGGTTCAGAGCTAGCAATACCAACAAAAGAGAGTGTGCGAATTGGGTCATACCGAAATACTCCTACATGCCAACTAGCAGTGACAGCAGAAATTCCGATTGTTCGATATCGATTTCTTTCTTGACAATCGGTGCACAACAAGACGTTCAGAGATGATTAACTGGGTGGCATTGTTTCGCTGCCATTTTGATTTCGATACGAAATACAAATTTTAACCGCCACCGCTTATTGCAAAGTCTCCGACTCCCATTTTGGCTAATGCCGATGTATTTTCATTAGCGGTTATCAAAAAATCTATTTGCAAATCCGCATTTATTGCTAAGTGTCACATCACCTAAATGTTAGACGCTAACGATACAGAGCATTGCAAGACCCGCTAGCGCGAAACACAAGGCGAGCGCTGCCCTCTTCAGCACACCATGCCGCACACTGTACTCGGTAAATAAATGTGCGATATCCGCTGGCAATGGCATAGGTTTTATCGCTGATACGTTGCTACCACCAGTGTTCCCAATGGGCACCCATCCGACGAGATAAGCTGGAAATGTCCCCAGTAGGCGCACAATCTGTCCGAACACCTCGCCCAAATCTTCGCGCTGGGCGCCCAATTTCAACATCCACCAGTGCGTATAGAGGTGACGAAAAAGATATCGTTGGCCAAGAATATGCGCGCGCTCCAAAGCGGAAAACGCGCCGTCTAGGTCACCGCGCTGCTCCGCAGCGCTTGCTTGCTCTATTGAGAGCTTATATTCGTTGTCGATTTCTCTTTTCATGCGACGTCATCAGAAGCTGAATTGTGATCCGAGTATTGATCACTGCTGCGCATAAGTATTGAAGAGATCGCCTGAAGTTCACTTGGATAATCTAGTGTCAACCGTTTTTGTTTGACTCGGTGTCAGTCCGATCGTGTCTTTCATCGTTCGAGTCAGGTGCGCTTGATCGGCAAATCCCGCCCCCAGAGCGGCGCTGGACAACGACGCACCTGCAGCAAGCAGTTGGCAGGCGTTACTGACTTTGCGCCATAGGACAACTTTCGAAAAAGGCGTACCAAGTTGCTTGTTGGCTAACGCTCGTAGCCTCGATGGGGATATACCGACCGCGTTACAGACCACCTCAAGCGTCAGTTTCTTATCGGCAATACGCACATATTCTAGTGCTTTTCGAAGCCGTGAATCGAGCGCCCCTGGGCGCCGCATATCAGTCCTCTCCAGCGTCTTTGCCACTCTTTCAATGCCCTTCGTCGCCTTCACCTTCTCGACAAACTCAGTTTCCATGGGAATGACCTCCGCTTTTGACGCCGAGGCGGTTGTCATCGATCGTGCAAGGTGAGCATCCGGGTCGATCAAAAGAATAGTAACGGGCCCCTTAGCGTCGACTTTATGTCGCACGCCAGAACAAAGGATCCAACCATCCGCGCGATTGTCGTAGCTTTCATCGTCCGTCACCCGCACCTGCGAACCAACAATGAGCTGAACCGCAGCGTGCGCGTGCACGTGATTGTCCGCGCTCATGCCTCGATAAGCGATCCAGGCCGGTCCGAAAAAGTACTCGCCCTGCCACCTCACCTGCTTGAGCACCATTGGTTGAACGTGTTCTTTTGCGCTCGAAGGTCGCTTGGCAGTGACCTCCAGATAGCAACCGAGGCGTGACGATTGCCGGAATCTAGATCTGTGGGGTCATGATCATGCACCATCGGAACTCTGCGGAACGGGTTGATTGATAAGTCCAGCTTTCACGTTGCGCGACTCGATCCATTCGTAGATGACCGGAAGCAAGACTAGCGTGAGCAGTGTTGAGGTACATAGACCACCTATCACGACCGACGCTAATGGCCTTTGGGTCTCGGCGCCAACGCCCGTAGAGAGCAGTAGCGGAATAATGGCCAATATCGTAGTAAAGGCTGTCATTAGCACTGGCCGCAAGCGCAATTCACAGCCACGTCGGACAGCGTCTTCCAGTGCCATGCCTTTGGTGCGAAGGTCATTAATGACCGAAACTAAAACGAGCCCGTTTAGCATCGCCATACCAAACACGGCTATAAACCCGATGGCCGAGGGTACCGAGAGGTATTGACCCGAAATCCAAAGTGATACGACACCACCAACGGTGGCGAACGGCACGTTGGCAATAATCATTGCGGCGTATTTGACGGAGTTGAATGCCGTATAGAGAAGCACAAATATGAAAAAGACCGTCAACGGAACGATGATGGAAAGACGTGCCAGCGCCCGCTGTTGATTCTCGAACGCACCACCCCACTCAATCCAATAGCCCGCAGGCAGTTCAACCTGTTTTTCTATGGCAGCATTGGCGTCTCGTACGAATCCGTCCACATCTCGTTCTCGCACATCCATTTGAATTACCGCGTACCGTTGCAGCTGCTCCCGACGCACGAAAGAGTATCCCTCGCTCACGGAGACGTCTGCCACGGCCGAGAGCGGCACGATTGCTCCAGTGCCAGTCTTCAGCGGTATTTGCTGAATGGATTGCACGGAGACTTTGGCCGCATCATCTAGGCGTGCGGTGATCTCGAAGCGCCGTACACCATCAATGAGAGTGGAGACTGGCTCGTTACCAATACCTGTACGCACAACCGACAATACATCATCAGCGTTTAAACCAAACCGCGCCAGCTGGTCTCGTCTGACCTCAATACGAATCTGCGGCTTTCCGACGTTGGCTTCCAGTGACAAATCCGCAACGCCATCAACCTCCGAGATTACATCCCGAATCCTTGCGCTCAACCGGTCGAGCTCACCTAACTCTTCGCCATATATTTTGGCCGCCAGCGTGGCCCGCACACCGGAAATTAGCTCCTCCACACGCATCTGAATGGGTTGCGTGAACGCGAAGACTGCAGTAGGCACCGCCGTTTCCATAGCTTCGCGCATTGCGTCAGCCAGTTCATCGATTGGACGTGTCCATTCATCCTTAGGCGTCAGCTCTGTGTAAATCTCCATGTAATTGACGTCTGCGGTCTCACCTTTTTCAGCTCGTCCGATCATGGCGATCGTGGTTTCTACTTCTGGGAATTCGCTGAGCGCAACCTCGATCTGCTTGGAAATTTCAATCGACTGCTCCAGCGACGTTGACGGGATCGAGGTAACACGCCACATAATTGATCCTTCTTGGAGCTGCGGCATGAACTCTTTGCCAAGAAATGGAAACAGCGAAAAACTGACCACCAACAGCACAAGCGCTGCAACGACAATCGTACGCTTGCTCGCAAGCGCCCAACTCAACAGTGGCAAGTAGCCGCGTCTGATCCACCGCATCAGAAAAGTATCTCTCGCCACCGACGGCCTTAATATCAACGCTGCTAACACTGGTGTCAGCGTGAGCGTAGTCAACAAGGCGCCAGCCATGGCAAAACTGATGTTGAAAGCCATTGGCTTGAAAAGCTTGGCTTCAAGGCCCTCCAGGCTGAACAAGGGCATGAATACAACGACGATAATGAAAACCGCGAACACTATCGGTTTGACAACATCCCTCGCTGCTTCCAGGACCGCGGAAGTGCGATCGACATCCTTACCCGCCGTACGCCGATCGGCCATGATACGAAAAGCGTTTTCGACCATGACTACAGCGCCATCAGCGAGCATACCCACGGCAATGGCCAAACCTGCCAGAGACATCAGATTCGCTGATAGTCCGGCCTGCTGCATGAAGATGAAGGCAATCAACATAGAGATCGGTAGTGCCGCGACAACAACGATGGCCGAGCGGAGCTCGCCAAGAAACAAAAACAGCACAATCGTGACGAGCACAGCCCCTTGGAGCAGCGCCTGGGTGACTGTAGAGACCGCCTCATCGACCAACTCGGTGCGCTCATAGACCGGCTTTAGTACTACGCCCTCAGGCAACGCCGAATCCACAATCTCAACCTTTTCCTTCACCCCAGCAACGACGTCGGCGGCATTTGTACCGATTCGGGATAGCGCCATACCTAACACCACTTCCTTACCGTCACGTGTGACGGCACCGAAGCGTAGTGATGGTGCTTGCGCGATGGTGGCCACGTCGCGCAAATATACCGGTATACCGTCTTCCACCTTAACTACCATCGCACCGATGTCTTGTTCACTCTCTACCAACCCCAGACCACGCACCAAATACTGTTCAGCACCGATATTGATGTACTGACCGCCCACCTGACGGTTATTGGCCTCAATGATCTGCATAACATCGGTAAACGCCAGGTCATACTTAATGAGATTCATTGGATCAATCACCACTTGGTACTGACGTTCTTGGCCACCCCAGGAAAGGACGTCGTCGACGCCGGGCGCCGTGCGCAAGATCAGGCGGACATTCCAGTCCTGAAGTGTGCGCAGGTCCATGTCCGTCACCGCCGTGTTGAGCTGCTCATCGGCACGCTCAATCGTGTACCAGAACACCTGGCCGAGTCCGGACGAGTTGGGTCCCATCTCCGGCGTGCCATATCCCTCCGGAATTCGGTCGGCAACTTCTTGCAGACGCTCCATAACCAGCCGCCGGGCAAAGTAGATGTCCATATCGTCTTCGAAGTACACCGACACATAAGACAAACCAAACAGACTGACCGATCGAATCTCTTGAACGCTTGGCAAGCCGGCCATCCCCGATTCGATAGGAAAGGTAAGCAACTGCTCAATATCTTCGGCCGCTAGCCCGGGGGACTCGGTGTAGATATTGACCTGGACGGGCGTGACATCGGGGAACGCATCGATCGGTACCGTAACTAGGGCGCGCCAACCGAGCGCGGCGACAACTCCAAATACGATCAGCACTAGAAATTTGTAGCGCAAGGAAGCGCCTACGAGTTTCTCAAACATCTGAATCTCCTAGTGTGCGTGGCCTTCGCCGATGGATGATTTGAGTTGCAGGGACTTCAAATAAAAAACGCCGTCTACAGCAATTTGATCGCCTGCCAAGAGTCCTGACCGCACCACAACCCAATCCCCGACGGTCGGGCCGGGCTCGATGCCTTCGGCATGAAGCTCATGACCCTTCTCTAGTTTGAATATTGAGGGTACGCCGCCAATGAGGGTAATCGCTGATTTTGGGATCGCCAGGACAGGGGACCCAGAGCCGGTGATGATCTTGGCTTCGACGAATTGGCCTGGATGCAGTCGATCGTCGGCATTGTCCACTTCAATGCGCAGACCTTGCGTGCGCGTTGTCTCATCCAACCGATGATGACGCTGAACCACCGTCCCCTCATACCAAGTATTGCCGTCAAGACTCACAGTTGCGGTCGCGCCCCCATCAACTTCGGGCAGGCTGTTTGCGATCGCCTGGGCTTCGACCCACACGACGGACTCATCACTGATGTCAATCAGCACACGTCCGGGCTCAATCAGTTCGCCAACAATGAAGTCGTCCGACAGCACAATGCCCGCTTGCGGCGCCTGGAGATCAAATGTCCCTGCCGCTTTGGCAGCATTGCCCGAACGCATGAGCGCCATAGCTTGTTTTTCGGTCATACCGTAAGCCAATGCTTTGGCCAGCGCCTGCTGCTGGGCCACTTGAGCTTCTGTGAAGCGACGTTCTGAAACCGTGTCTTTGCCCAGGGCCTTGACGCGCCGCCATTCTTGGTCGGCGACGATCAGAGCGCCTTGCGCTTCGGCCATCTCAACGCTTGAAAGGGTCACAAGACGCTGCCCAGATACAACCTCGTCGCCCAACCTTACGTGCCTCGCCACAACTTGGGCGGTAATGCGTGGCGTCACTCTCGATGAGCGGTAGGCGTTAACCACGACTTCGCCAGGGAGCGTTACCGTTTCGTTCAGTGAGCGTACTGAAGCGATTTCAACGACGACACCAGCTGCCTTACGCTCATCTAGAGTCATCTCAATGTGACCACCCTCCTCCTTTTCGTGGTCATCGTGATCTACGTTTTGGGCGACAACGGGGATAGCCACCAACAGGCATAGGCACAGGGCCCAGAAGTGTCGTCGTTTCATAATTGAAGCCTCCGCAGCGAGCGTTCCGATTTTCATTGATGGGATCCTTGACCTAGCCACAGATCAACCTGGCCGGATGCTGAGAGCCATTCAAACCACGAACGCCAGAGCGCCTCTCGAAGATCGAGCGCGCTTTCTCGAACGTCCAACGTGGCACTCAGTTGCACCAGATAGTCAGTGGTACTTAGCTCTCCGGATTGCCAAAGCTTTTGTAATTCTGAGGTCTTACGTGCAAGTGATATCTGTCCAGTCGACCCCCACTGGCCCCAGGCATTCCGGGACAACCCGTAGCGTTCCGTGGCACTCTCCAAACGCGCCAACGCGCGCTGCGTGACATCGTTCGCAATTTCCTCCGCCTGGCTGCGCTCGGCCATCGCCGCGGTGACTTCGTAGCTAAACCGATTGCGAACAAATAGCGGTATGGTGACGTTCAATCCAATGAGCGACTCGCCCTCTTCTTCGCCTCCCGCGAAGCTCAACGTTGGGTCCGGTCGGCGCTCTCGGCGTCGCAACTCAACAAGAGCACCAGCCGACTCCACCTGTCGGCGCGCCGCCAAAACCTCAGGCAATTCTTGAACGATAGATTGAGAGTTTGTTGCCTCATGCGGGAGTTTCGGCATTGCGCTCGGGAGCTTTGGCCACATCGATGCCGCTGAAGCGGGCGTCAGATTGCGCACGGCCTGACGTGCTTCAGCAAGCCGGACACCCGTTGTCGCTTTCTGTATACGCGCATCGGCCAGTGCCAATCGAGCGAGATCGAGCTCTACCTGGGCCAGATCGCCGGCTTCAAACCGCCGTTCTGCCAGGGCGGAAAATTTTGCCATCATCGAGCGGCGTGCTTCGGCAAGGGCATCACGATCGACGCCAGTTTGATGACGCGCAAGCCCTTCGAGCAGCCCTACCGTGACCGCCCACCGAGTACCGAGATAATTCGCCTCGGCAACGAATAGGTCCGACTGAGCGACAGCCGTTCGCGCTTTCCGCTTGCCATTCCAGTCGAGTGTTTGGCTTAGGCCGAGCGCGCGAGTGTCGGTATCTGCGTTTTCCGCAGCAATAGTCAACTGAGGGTTGTACAGCGGCCTCGATGCCGCGTCGCGAAGGGCACTTTGAGCGTCCAACGCCGCGCGCGCTGCCTGAACACGCGGGTTCTCGCTAACCACTTCCCTAACGAATTTAATAAGGGAAAGGTCCGCCTGAAACGGTGCTGTTTCAGCCGTCGCGGTTGTCCATAGAACTAACGTAACCCCACTCCACAAGAGAGCAAGCCAACAAAGGCGCAATTTCATAAACCATCTTCCTAGTACACAAGATATGCACGCAGATCAAAGAGCCTTCGATCTGTCCGTTACTCCAGGGAAAACGATTTACGCGTTGGGTGGTGGGGTTGGTGGGGCTTGTCCGATGTTGCGTTGTGGTCTTGAACGACCTAAAGCGTAGTCATTGCCAATCGTTGGTGGAGTTGCTGCAGCGAAAGCGCTGCCAATGCTCGCCGATTGGGCGTGACAGCAATGGTCGCAATGATCTCCGTCGAGGTCGCTGTCGGACGATGTACCGTCATGGGCATCAAGAGAATGACCAAACTCCTCTTGATGAGCAACCTCATCGCCGTGCAGCAGGCCGTCGAGAGTGATACCCATTGCACTTTCCATACTGGCAAAGAGCAGGCAAAGGATCACGATAAGGTTGCAGAAATGTCTCATTATGGCGCTATCCTACCCCAGACTTTGTAGGAAGTGCCAAACCTGCCTCACATTCACCGCGCGGCGCACGTAATTCCTCCCTGGCGAGACGCACTACCCTGAGCGCCGCGCTGATATTCAGCGCTGCAATGATCGCCGCCACGATTAAGTCGGGCCAACGTGAGCCAGATACAAACACACCGGCGGCGGCAAGGATGACAGCGATGTTGCCAATCGCGTCGTTTCGGCTGCACAACCAGATGGATTGTCGATTGCTGTCGCCGTCACGAAAACGAAATAACATGGCCGCTACCGCAACATTCACCGTCAGGGCCAACATCGCGATGGTGCTCATGGTCATTGGTTCTGGTTCACTGCCAGCCAACGCTCTATACATCGCGCTACCAATAAT
>CAZLJY010000024.1:0-34948 GCA_964559945.1 uncultured Gammaproteobacteria bacterium
CCCCTGGGGTGGGTCTTACATGATGGAGAGCCTCACCGCCGACATCGCCCAGCGGGCCCGAGTCCTGATGCAAGAAGTGGAAGAAAAAGGCGGCATGGCAAAAGCCATAGAGAGTGGCCTGCCCAAACTTCGCATCGAAGCGTCTGCCGCTGCCAAGCAGGCGCGAATCGACCGAGGTGAAGACGTGATAGTGGGGGTCAACAAGTACCTCAATGATTCCCAAGACGAGGTTGATATTCTCGACATCGACAATGAATCGGTGCGCAAATCTCAAATCAAGCGATTAGAAGCTATTCGGGCCGAACGGGATAGCGATGAGGTCCAGCGATGCCTGAAAGCGCTAACGGATGCCGCAGGCAATGAGGAAAATCTGCTGGCTCTGGCCATCGATGCCGCTAGGGCCCGGGCGACTGTAGGGGAAATTTCCGACGCACTGGAATCGGTGTTCGGACGCTACAAAGCCGACTCCCAAACAGTGTCCGGCGTTTACGGCGCTGCCTATCAGGATGACAAGGACTGGCATGCCATTGTTCAGGACGTGGTTGAGTTCGAACAAAGCCACGGCCGGCGGCCACGGATGCTGGTATGCAAAATGGGCCAAGATGGCCATGATCGAGGGGCCAAAGTCATTGCCACCGCGTTTGCCGACATCGGATTCGACATCGATCTGTCGCCGATGTTTGCCACACCGCAAGAGGTCGCCCGTCAAGCGATTGAAAATGATGTCCATGTTGTCGGCGCATCAACCTTGGCGGCAGGTCACAAAACATTGGTTCCTGAGCTGGTCACCGAGCTGCGGAAACAAGGTGCCGACGACATTTTGGTGATCGCTGGCGGCGTTATCCCGAAACAGGACTACGATTTTCTCAAGGATGCTGGGGTCAGCGGTATTTTCGGACCTGGCACCCATATCCCCAGTGCTGCCCGCGAAGTCCTCAAGGCCATCAACCCGGTCAGCTGATGATCGTCGGCGGCATTGACACCCATCAGCTGAAGGCGGGCGATCGACGGACGTTGGCCAAAGCGATCACCCTGGTTGAAAGCCGCGCGGTGCGCCACCGACAACAATCCCAAGAACTACTGAACGCTCTGCTGCCCGATACGGGCAGCGCCCTAAGGCTAGGAATATCGGGCTCCCCTGGAGTTGGCAAATCTACCTTCATCGAGGCCCTTGGCCTGCACCTGTTGGACGCAGGAAAAACGGTGGCTGTGCTGGCCGTTGATCCGAGCTCACCGATTGCTGGCGGATCAATTTTAGGTGACAAAACTCGCATGACGGATTTGTCCAGGCGGACTGGCGCATTCATTCGCCCCTCACCCTCAGCCGGCGCGCTGGGCGGTGTGGCGCAACGGACCCGAGAGAGCCTTCAGCTTTGCGATGCTGCGGGATTCGACGTTATCTTGGTAGAGACCGTTGGGGTCGGGCAATCGGAAGTCGACGTATCCGCTATGGTGGACCTGTTCATGGTTTTAATGCTGCCCAACGCCGGTGACGAACTGCAGGGGATAAAACGCGGGATCCTAGAGCTTGCCCAGATGCTGGTCATCAACAAAGCAGATGGGGAACAAGTTAACCAGGCAACCCAAGCGGCAGCGCGTTACCAAAGCGCGTTGGCTCTGCTTCGCCAGATAGGCTCTTGGAAACCGCGGGTAATGACCTGTTCTGCGCTGGAAAACCAAGGCATCGAACAGATCTGGGAAACCGTTCAGACCTACCATCAACAATCCCTTGATGACGGTAGCTTGCAACAAAATCGGCAACGCCAATCCATCGTCTGGATGGATCGCCTAGTGACCGAAATATTGCAACATGAGCTCATGTCTCAACCGGCCGCACAATCCCTTCGGAGCTCTTTAGAGCAACAAGTGCGCGCGGCGCAAATCACCCCTTACTCGGCAGCGAAGAAACTCGCGCAACGATCATGACGACTCACAAACGCACCATTCTCCTTTTAGGCAGCGCCGGCCAGTTAGGGCGGGAATTGCCAGCGTGCCTAAGTGCCAATGGACAGATTGTTCGCTGCGCTCGCAGCGGTTTCGATGTTGCCTGCGATCTCAGCGACCCCAGCGCCGTCGATGGGCTACTTAACACCGTCAAACCTAACCACATCGTTAACGCGGCGGCGTTTACCAGTGTGGATGTGGCGGAAACCGAGCGGGCCCAAGCCCAACGCATTAACACCGATCTGCCAGGCCAGCTCGCCGACTATCTAAAACCTCGTGGTGGCTGGCTGGTCCACTACTCCACCGACTATGTGTTTGCCGGCAACGCTAGCAAGCCCTACCGCGAGTCCGACACTCCTGACCCAATCAACACTTACGGCGCAAGCAAACTTGCTGGAGAAAACCGTATTCGCGCCGCCGATATCAACCATCTGATCTTTCGCACCGCCTGGGTTTATGGCCGTTATGGCAAAAATTTCGTAAAAACCATCTTGGGATTGGCTGCCGAGAAAGACTCCCTGAGCATCGTTGATGACCAGATTGGACGACCCACTTCTGCGCAATTCCTTGCTGAGGCCAGCTGTGCAGCCCTATCAAGCGTCCTGAACGAAAAACCTACTGCATCGGGAACCTATCATCTGACGGCTAACGGCGAACCGGTGAGCTGGCATGGGTTTGCCCAACACTTTCTGAATTGGAAACACGCTCAAGACTCCAGCGTTGACCTTGCGAAAGCCCTACCCGTGCCAAGCTCGGAATTTCCAACCCCAGCGAAACGACCGGGGTATTCGGTATTGAATAACTCGCTATTTGAGCAAACGTTTGATCTAACGGTCACTGATTGGAAAACCCAACTCAACGAAACCCTGTCAAGTTTTAGCTAGCAACAGCATAGTGTTGTTTCAGATACTGGACCCGTCCCGAAACTCACAGAAGATTGCTCTCCCTAAACGCCAATGAACCCCTAGGTGAAAAAATGTAAATACCGCTGTTGTATCTCAGTTCTGCTAACGCTATTCAGAGTACACTCTCGCTTCACGTGAGCATCCGTTCTCCGGCTCTGGCGAATCCACAGGAAAAATTTTGACTGAACTATTTACGTTGTCCATGTGTTTCGCCACATTGGCCATTTGCGGCTGGGTCGCAACGCCATTGCATCGATGGCTAGGATTGCACAACCGCAGCAGCAGAATTGGGCATCTTGATGGTCTTCGAGGTTATCTATCTCTGCTCGTGATGATTTGCCACTTTGCGCTAACCTATCGCTGGCAGCACGGAGCCAACTGGCTCGACTCCATGGAACCTTACATAGCCAATCTTGGTCGCTCAGCAGTCGCTATATTTTTCATCATTACCGGTTTTTTGTTTTTTGGCCGTGTATTTGCTCAGGGACAAACTCTGCGTTGGCGGGTATTTTTCATCTCTCGGATATTTAGAATTTATCCGTTATATCTGGTGGTTGTTGCGATCATATTTCTGCTTTCGTTTATTGAATCAGGTTTCGGTTTGAACGTCTCACCACTGCAGCTCCTCAAATCCGTCATTCAGTGGCTATCGTTTAGCAGCGGCCCCATTAATGGCAATGCCGAAGCGCACGTAAAAATTGCCCATGTAGAGTGGACGTTGCGTTTCGAATGGGCTTTCTATGTCGCCCTGCCGTTTCTTGCGATGATTCTTCATCGTTCAGTGAAATTGTTTTTGGTAATCGCTTTTTGCTCTATGGTTTTTTGTGTATTTCCCACCCGCATAGAACTGCTTCACTTAGGGTTCGGAACAAAATATTTTGTGCTATTTTTCGCCGGAGCGTTGGTGGCCTGGCTGCAACCAATAGTTAGCAACAGCCAGGCACAACACTGGATCGATGGGCCTGCGGTAGGCGCTTTCTGCCTCACAGCGTGGCTGTGCCTTATCCTGTTATTTGAGTCCAGCTATGGCCTGATTCAATCGTTTATTCTCGCCGCCATTGTTCTGCCAATAGTCTGCGGGAATTCCGTACTTGGCTTGCTCTCCCGCAAAGGCAGTATCGCTCTGGGAGAGATCAGCTATAGTATTTATCTGTGTCACGGACTCGTGCTCTACCTGGTTTTTACCACCTCATTCCCCGCGTTCCTTAACACCATTTCGTTCGATCAGGCTCTGTGGCTTCTACCAGCAACCGCAATAGCGGTGTCTGCGGTTTCCGCGCTTACCTTTGTTCTGGTTGAACGGCCCGGGATATCCTTAGGAAAATCACTCGGCAAAAAATCCGTCACGGTAGGCAATCAGACGACTAAATTATCTTCAGCGCAACACAATGAGTAATTAGCAGAGACTGAAAAAATCTAGGTCGTTTGAATATGACAGAGCGTTTTGACTCGCCAGAAATACGCCAAGTTACTATTTCTCCCAGTGCCATTGTCAGCGAACGGCAGCATGCTCCTCGCCACACTTAAATGATAGAGTCGCGGTTTCGCTTAACGCTCTGAGCCATGAAAATTTTGCCGATAATACTCTCTGGTGGCGCTGGAACTCGCCTTTGGCCAGAGTCTAGAAAGTCTTTTCCAAAACCGTTTTTGGCGATGCCCGATGGTGAAACACTGATCCAAAAGACCCTAAAGCGCGCAGAAGCCCTAGCGCCCGAAGGGCCGATCCTAACCGTCACCAACAAGGCCTACGCTGACTTAGCAAGGCACTCTTACGTTCAATGCGGTAGTGGTCAAAATCAGCATGTCCTGATTTTGGAGCCAAACGCTCGTAACACGGCGCCTGCCATTGCCGCTGCTGCTGCCTGGGCGAATCGAAACGTCGACGATGACACATGTCTGATCATTCTGCCGTCCGATCATCTAATTTCTGATGTAGACAGTTTCGTTGCTGCGGCGGAAAATGCAGCAAAGCTCGCATCAGACCAATTCCTTGTCACCTTCGGGATACCGCCGACACATCCAGAAACCGGTTATGGCTATATTAAGTCTGGCGGCCCCATTGGCGAGGGCTACAGGGTAGATCGATTTGTTGAGAAACCCGACTCCAAAACCGCCAAAGAGTATCTGGCATCCAAACAATACTTGTGGAATTCCGGCATGTTCGCTTTTACTTGTCGGGGGTTCCGCAATGCAGTTTCGCAGGTTGCGCCGGAGCTCGGACAGGCAGTCGATAGTTGCCTCGACCGGTCAGAAACCGTGGGGGATGAGATTCGCTTGGACCCGGTGGCGTTCTCCGATCTACCCAATATTTCGATTGATTATGCGGTTTTCGAAAAATCCACCGACGTTGCCGTAGTCGCCGGGAGCTTTGACTGGAACGATATCGGATCGTGGCAGGCCATTAGTGAACTCAGCTCTTTTTCGGGAAATTACTCGGAAGGAGAGGCGGTCTTTGTTGAAAGCACAGGGGTTTACGTTCGAAGTAGTGAGCGATTAGTTGCCACGGTTGGGGTGGATAATCTTGTTGTTGTAGATACGCCTGACGCCCTTTTAATCACTGACCGGCATCGATCCCAAGGTGTAAAGGCGGTTGTCGATCAATTGAAATCCAACAATAGTCCCCTGGCAACCGATCACCGGACGCAGGAATTCTCCTGGGGCAGCGATACCCACCTATGGGCAGACACTGAGCAAGATATTCGCCGTGTCACCATTAAACCGCAGCATAGCTTTGAAATACCTAACACTGGCGTAAAAAGCTGGGGATTGGTCGTCAAAGGCTCGGGACTTATAGATTCCAAACGTGTGGAACCTGGCACAAACCATTGCTTCTCAGGCGCAATACGCAACGACACTGGGGAAGACTTGGTGATATTAGTCGTTCGCAACGACCACTGAGGAACAATGAAAAAAGCCGAGCACTGGGCTCGGCTTTTCTTTTCTTCTACCTTGGCAATCCTTACACGACCACCGAAAATCTAGCTGCAGACACGTACCGTCACTGGAATTCGCACTCTGGCAACCCTAAAAGGCCACCATGAGACTACACGAATTGCTGTTCTGTAACGGGTCACCGTTCGACAGTTACCCTCACTAGTAACACCACCACCAGCTGAGCCACCTGCAGCCAAAGCGGGTGTCGCGGCAAGAGTGATCACAACAGGAGCGCTGTAGCCAGTCTTCTTTAAAAAGTCTCGCCTCGACTTTTGCATTGACACGATAGGTTCTCCTTTCCTATTTTTTTCAGACCCCGCACCAAGGGTAGCAGATTTAAACGTCGATCGCGACCCTTTGACTGCGAAAAATAATTGGCCTTTAACATTTATTAACCGAGACCGATTGCCTATGAATTGACCTTAACGATGCCCTTACTGACGAAATCAGCCAGCGTCGCTTCTACATCCTGCTCTACGTTCGATGGTTCTACCCCAAACGTTGAGGCGATTTCGACACAAATCGCATGGGCGCTGTTGCTACCGTCGCACAACTCAAAGATCATCGCGGCGGTCAGATTTAGCTTGTGCACTTGGCCATTTTGGCCATCCAAAACGATCAAGCTGTCCTCTACTTCTTCTTGCTCCAAATTTGACGCTTTTTGCGGATTCATTGGTGAAGAGCCTCCAATACCATTTGGCAAGTCCTATCCAAGCAATTAGAACGCAAATCAAAAACAGGCAACGCTTGGCAAATTGCCTTAACCGCGCTCAGCCCAGAGGCCGAATGCGCAAGACCGTTAAGAACGTTGGGGTAAACTTGAAACATCGCATCAGAGATCGCGGTCTGGCGAATGGTCGGCTCTCCCGCGTGATGTTTGACAAGAAATATCCCGTGAATGGGCACCGAAGTATTACAAAACCCGCCGGCTAGGTGTTTTGCCGGAATATGGTAAGTCCAGCCCGTATAAGGGGTCTCTGGCGGCACCCCATAGCGCCCATTGGGACTCGACTTGAGATTGACTGAATGGGGGTATGCGTCCGACTCTACTTGGCCATCAGGTAACACGGCTAACGGTGCCAATTCATCACTGACATACTGGCACCCGTGGTGGGTCAGCGCCCAACACAAGGTCGATTTTCCATTGCCAGACGCGCCGGTTAACAAGAACCCCTTGCCCTGGTGAGACAGCACAGCTGCGTGTAAAAACAGCCTTCCCGGGCGAGCTAACTGCAGAGCTAGCACCACAAAACCTTCTACGTGGTAAATTAATTCCTGCCTATCGGTCGTTGCCACGCCGCCGCTTTCTGCTTCATTCCAAATCACTCGATATTGGTCGTCAAATGTCTCTACGCTAATCGTAGCTTGCGCATTGGCCGTCCTCGGGGCGGGCTCAAACGCGGCAAAATTCTCTGCCAGCAAAGCTTCGTCTGAAGGTTCTAAACTGAACTCAAAAGCGATTGTTACCCCTGCTATGTGTATTTTCATTGTGTGTCAGCCGCTTGCATAGTTGCCCATTTTGCATATCAGACTTGTCTGTGAGAATGCAGACCCCTCCCCTGCTGACAATAGTTGACGAATTGGGTCAAAAAACCTTTGCCAGCCCGGCTAATTCGAGCTGCATACTGATCAGAGTTTCCCGATAATAATAATTGACAGTGATTGTCGCACTGCGGAGGCAGAATGCCTTTTTACTTTTTTTTCTGATTGAAGTTTGCGCTACACGACAAAAACCGTTAATTTTTCCGGTCGATCTTCGCCCGGTGCCACCAGATGGAAAAACTTTTCATCAAAACCCACGGTTGTCAGATGAATGAGTATGACTCCGATAAAATGGCTGACGTATTG
Source organism: uncultured Gammaproteobacteria bacterium (assembly GCA_964559945.1). Taxonomy (GTDB): domain Bacteria; phylum Pseudomonadota; class Gammaproteobacteria; order Xanthomonadales; family SZUA-38; genus JANQOZ01. The sequence continues at coordinate 7,632 of CAZLJY010000024.1, forward strand.
CGTGAGTCTCACAACCTCAGTTTGACTGACGATGAGTCAGAGGCCGACGTCATCCTGATCAACACCTGCTCAATCCGGGAAAAGGCTCAGGAAAAAGTGTTTTCTCAGCTTGGACGCTGGCGCAAGCTCAAAAAAGGCGGGAAACCGGTGGTGATCGGCGTGGGAGGCTGTGTAGGCAGTCAGGAGGGCTCGGCTCTGCTTGAGCGAGCGCCCTTTGTTGATTTAGTGTTCGGCCCACAAACCCTGCATCGTTTACCGGCCATGATCAATCAGGTTCGCGATACTGGAAAATCGGCAGTGGATGTGTCGTTTCCGGAGATCGAGAAATTTGATCATCTGCCAAAGCCGCGCAAACAAGGACCAACCGCCTTTGTTTCAGTGATGGAAGGCTGCAGTAAATACTGTTCCTTTTGCGTAGTGCCCTACACACGCGGTGAGGAAATTTCCCGCCCCTTTGACGATGTTGTTGCGGAAGCTGCGACCCTAGCAGAGCAAGGAGTGAGGGAAATAAACTTTCTTGGCCAGAACGTTAATGCCTATCGGGGCACGATGCATGACGGCGGGGAAGCCGACCTGGCCCTGCTAATTAGGCTCACAGCACAAATTGATGGCGTTGAGCGAATCCGGTTTACCACCTCACATCCAGTGGAGTTTACTGACCGCCTGATTGAGGCTTACGCCGATGTCCCTGAGCTGGCATCCTATCTTCATCTGCCGGTACAAAGCGGATCTGATCGCGTGCTGTCGGCAATGAAGCGCGGTCATACCGCCATCGAATACAAACAGAAAATTCGACGGCTACGCGCGGCAAGGCCGGATATCTGTCTTTCGTCAGACTTTATCGTTGGGTTTCCTGGCGAAACCGAGATGGATTTCAATCAAACCCTGGATTTGATCCGATCGGTCAACTTTGACCAATCCTTCAGTTTTATCTATAGCGCACGACCTGGAACACCGGCTGCGGCATTGTCCGACGACACACCGGCCAGCGAAAAAAAGGCCCGACTTGCCGAACTGCAGGCATTAATAAATCAACAGGCCGGGGGCATTTCCCAAGCCATGGTTGGCACCACCCAAAAAATTCTTGTAGAGGGTCCGTCAAAAAAGGACCCTAATGAATTGGCAGGTCGCACAGAAAACAATCGGGTGGTCAATTTTCAGGGCCCGGAGAGCCTTATCGGGCAGCTGTGTGAGGTGGAAATTACCCAGGCAATGGCCAACTCCCTTAGGGGGCGATTCACCGCTCAATCCCATGCTGCCTGAATCCTCTACTAAAGACTCCAAGTTATCGGTTGCGGTGACCCTTACGCCCCAGGATTCGGCACGCCTGGCCGCTTTGTGTGGGCCGCATAATGCGCACATCGCGCAAGTCGAGCAGCGCCTGGGCGTAAAAATAAGCAATCGTGGCGGTCAGTTTTCTGTTCAAGGCCCAGGGAGCAAGCAAGCTGCTCGCGTGCTTAAAGCCATTTACGAAAAAACGGCGGAAGGCGCTCTGACTCGTGAGGAAGTGAATCTGCAACTGCAGTCAGCCACCGTTGAAGGGAATTCCGACAGCACCCCATCCCCGATCAGTATCCAAACTCGACGAGGAAACATCACTGGCCGCGGACCAAACCAACAGGCCTACCTAAAAAACATCTTCGCCTGTGATGTCACCTTCGGGATCGGCCCAGCAGGAACCGGGAAGACTTTCCTGGCTGTTGCCTGCGCCGTGGAAGCCTTAGAACAGCAACAGGTATCACGACTGGTATTGGTCAGACCTGCGGTTGAAGCCGGTGAACGTCTTGGCTTTCTGCCGGGCGACATGGCCCAGAAAGTAGACCCTTACTTAAGACCGTTGTTTGACGCCCTCTACGAAATGCTGGGATTTGAGAAGGTAGAAAAACTGATTGAGCGCAACATCATTGAAGTTGCACCGCTAGCCTTCATGCGGGGCCGCACCTTAAACGATGCGTTTATCATTCTCGATGAGGCGCAAAACACCTCTGTTGAGCAAATGAAAATGTTTCTAACCCGGCTAGGTTTTGGCTCTAGGGCGGTGGTCACCGGCGATGTCACCCAGGTCGATCTACCTAAGCACCAAACCTCGGGACTCGCTAACGTTATCAAGGTATTGGAAAACGTCCCTGGCGTGAGTTTTACCTTCTTTCAATCGAAGGATGTGGTGCGACATGCGTTGGTTCAGCGCATCGTCGATGCCTACCAGCTGAGTGCAGGCCGTGACAACGAGACCTGATCGCTGGGTTGAGGTATCGTTCGGCGAATCGGTAGGACCGGACTGGGTCAAAGAGTGTTTAATCGAGCAATGGGGCCACTGCACCCTCACAGGTCTTGAGCAGGTTGGTGAGGTCAACGTTCGAATATGCGATGAAGAGGAAATGTCGGCTGTCCATCGTCAGTTTGCCGACAAAGATTACCCAACCAACGTCCTTTCGTTCCCCACTGAAATAGACCCTGCGGTCGGCGTCGTATTACTGGGGGACGTATTAATTTGTGCCCAGGTAGTGGACCGCGAAGCGATCGCTCAGAATAAGACGCGGCGGCAACATTGCGCCCATATGCTAGTGCACGGCGTTTTGCACCTATTGGGATTTGATCATCAAACCGACGCTGAGGCGCAAATGATGGAAGCCCAGGAATGCAGACTGTTGAAGACGCTAGGTTTTCCTGATCCTTACCAAGACAGTGAAACGTAGCGTGACCGGAATTATCGCGCTAAACTTGGCGCCTCACAATTCAGGGTTGCTCACCTCAACGCCGTATGAACGACGACGTACCCAGTAGCAACGGTTCCGAGCCGAAAAGCTGGCTGGAAAAACTTGGCCACGCTCTCACCGGTGGCGAGCCTCGGAACCGCGAAGATCTACTCAAACTGCTTCAGGAATCTCTGGAGCGGGACATTTTGGATAAAGAAACGTTTGCCATGTTGGAAGGTGCCTTAGAGGTGTCTTCCCAACAGGTCAGGGACGCAATGATTCCTCGTGGCCATATGGTTTGCGTGTCCGCTGGCCAGACGCTTACAGAGCTACTGCCACTCATTGTGGAGTCAGGGCATTCCCGCTTCCCTGTCATCAAAGACGACAAAGACGAGGTCGTGGGTATATTACTGGCGAAAGACCTACTTCGTTTCTTTGACAACGCAGACGGCTTTAGCTTGGAAAAGATCCAGCGTGACGTTGCCTTCATTCCTGAAAGCAAGCGCCTCAACGTTTTATTGGAGGACTTTCGCAGTTCTCGCAATCACATGGCGATCGTTGTTGATGAATATGGTGGCGTTGCTGGCCTGATTACCATTGAAGATGTGCTCGAAGAAATTGTTGGAGAAATCGGCGATGAGTACGATGATGAAGAAATCGAATTCATTCGGGCAACGGAAAACGGAAAGTACCGCGTTGATGCTCTTACCCCGATCGAAGATTTCAACGATCATTTTTCAGCGATGCTGCCTGATACTGACTTTGATACCGTTGGTGGTTTAGTTACTGGCGAACTGGGTCGGCTACCGGAGACCGGTGAGACCGTGAATATTGGCGAACACACGTTTGAAATCCTAAAAGCAGATAGTCGTCGGCTATTGACCCTGGGGCTGGCAAGATCGCAAGAATAGCAAGGGCATTTTTGGTATTGGCGTGTTGGCTCGCCGATGACGCGATCGGCCAAATAGCATTGTCAGAAGACTCAAGCGTCAAACTGGTGACAATCGGTCCAGGAAGCGTTTCGTGGCAAGCGTTCGGTCATAACGCCCTGTGGATTGAGGACCCGCAAAATAACATTGACGCGATGTACAACTTTGGTTTTTTCGATTTCGATCAAGAGAACTTCCTGTTGAACTTTGTGCGGGGTTTGATGACCTATCGAATTGTTGCGCGAGATCCGGGCCAGGATATTGCCTACTCGATCCAAGACAAGCGACGAGTTTCGGTTCAATTATTAAATCTCACCCAGCAGCAGAAACAGCGCCTAATAAACCACCTAGAATCACATCGACAACCTGAAAACGCTTCTTATCGTTACGACTATTTCCAGCAAAATTGTTCAACCAAAGTTCGTGATGCACTCAATTTCGCCCTTGGCGGAAATCTTCGAACAGCGATCCCGGAATTCGCGGGTGAACACAGTTATCGCAGCAGTTTCGGGCAATACTCAAGCGCAATACCTTGGATGCATATCGGCACAAACCTAGCCCTAGGCACGCCCGTCGACGCAGAAATTCCTACCTGGTCTCTGCTCTATCTACCCGACCAGCTGGAGCATCACCTAGCGAAGCTCTCAGCCTTTGATGGCAGTAGCGCACCGCTGGTGCTCGCCGCTCGCGTTATCAATGAAGGCGAACCCACAGGCAATCCTTGGCACGTGGCTTTGCCAATTGCGGCAATCGTTAGCCTTTTAGCGTTATTATTGGTTTACCAATACCGATGGGCATCCCTGCTTTGGGCATTCGCCTCAGGATTGTTGGGATGCGTTTTGATTTTTCTATGGACAGCTACGGACCACTGGGCAACCGCGACCAATCCCACCATTGCCTTGCTGTCCCCTGCGCTTTTGATTTGGGCATTATCCCCAGACAGGATCAAAGGTTGGCTAGTTTGGGTGATTGGCATTGGTATGGTAGTTGGATTGGCACTTAGCCACTCAATGGTCCAACAGAGTTTTGCCGTGTTACAAATCCTCTTGCTATTTTCTGCCGTTCGATCACTAGGAAAAACCTCAAGTTGATCTCGTGGCGCTGCGAATACCGCTCACAATCAGTTTGGCGCCAAAGCACCCTGTTCCATCGAGGATCAGCCATAGGATTGCCGCAGCCTTAACCAACTGACTCATACAACTGGAACCTTGCATCTCATTGCCTCGGTTCGATAGGCTTAAAATCCGGGGATGCCAAAAACATTAAGGCTCCAGCGGGCTGACATTTCATCCACCGAGGAAACTGAGAACTTACTCTTATGTACCTGCTTCAACACTACTTTCATCAATCCGTTCAAAAATGGCCTGACAAAACAGCCGTTAGTTGCCAGCAAGACTCCCTCACGTTTCAGCAATTGGACGAAAAATCTAATCAGTTGGCTCGCTGGATAAAATCAACAGGTGCAAAGCGCGGTTCAAAAATAGGCTTTTTCATGCCTAAATCTGTGGGCGCTATTTTGGCGATACTGGGCAGTGTCAAAGCCGACTGCGCCTATGTCCCAGTGGACGTAAAATCTCCGGTGCAGCGAATGAACGCAATTATCGCCAACGCGGAGATTTCGGTCATGCTTGTCAACAATGAGTCGGCCGCCGTCATTGATGAATTGAAGGATCAACTTCGTCCGGTCACTATCCTCAACGTTGACGAGCTTCCAGATTTAGATGCAAGCGTTTTGCCAGCCGACAACCTGTCCATTGACCTGGCCTACGTTCTGTTTACTTCGGGTTCCACTGGTGAACCCAAAGGCGTAATGATCTCCCATGGAGCAATCATTGATTACATACAGTGGTGTATTAGTTATTACCAGCTCACCCATGAAGACGCCATTTCCAACCACGCGCCACTGTATTTCGACAATTCCACCTTTGATATATACACGGCACTGTTTTCTGGCGCGACGTTACACTTGGTAGACGATGGGCTGAATGCCGTCCTTCCAAGGCTTGTCAAATGGCTCGATGAACGCAAGATCACGACTTTTTTCTGCGTCCCTTCAGTGCTAACGCTGCTATTGAAATCGCGCAGACTAAAACCGGGAACGCTAAAAACCCTCCGACACGTAATTTTCGCAGGTGAGGTTGTTCGGCCAGACGTACTGGCCCAATGGATAGCCTTGTATCCAGACAAACAGTTCACCAACATGTATGGCCCCACAGAAATTACGGTTGATTGCACCTACTATTCCATCGACAACGAAACCTTTGACCCATCTTCACCGGTACCTATAGGCCATGCCCGTCCTAATATGGAATTGTTTGTTAGATTGTCCGACGGCGACATTGTCCCCGCAACAAACTGTGAAGGCGAATTGGTGGTTCGAGGCACCTCAGTAGCCCATGGCTACCTCTCTAACCCCGAAAAGACGTCCGACGTTTTCATTCGCCACCCCCATCATCCGAGCTCGCCGGAGCGATTGTATTGCACAGGTGACATTGTTCGCGCAGATGCCGATGGCGTTCTTCAATTTGTTGGGCGAACTGATTCGCAAATCAAACTTCTGGGGCACCGCATAGAACTGGGAGAAGTTGAGGCGGTGTTGGCCAATATAGAGGGCGTCGAGGAGTGTATTGTGGTTTTTAACCGAGATGCAGACCCTGATGACCAGCATCTTGCGGCCTTGGTCATTACTGATATCCCACTGGAATCTTTGCACCAATCGTTGAAGGACCAATTACCCGTTTATATGGTACCTGCCAGATTGTTATCAGTGCCGAAAGAACCTGGTATGCCTCAAACATCAAACGGAAAATACGACCGGATAGAAGCTTCGAAAATAGCGTTTGGGCAAGCCTGAAAGCCACGGTTACCCCAGCAGCCAACCGCTTGAACTACCGGTAGCCCCGGTTAGGCCTCGTCTTCACTCTGATAATGCCCTTGAAAGGAGTCAACCATTCCGGGAATTGAGAATCTCGCCGAGACATCGTTTCGAGCAGCGGCACCAATGCGAGCACGTTCCGATCTGCTGCGCAGCAGTGTTATCGCAGCATCAGCAAACTGAACCTCATCGTCGCTTGAAAACAGAAGACCGTTGACATTATGTGTGATGATTTCTGGCGTGCCACCCACGTTAGACGCGACCACCGGGATTGCCAATGACATGGCTTCCAATATCGCATTAGAAAGGCCTTCACGAATCGATGTTGAAACAGCGACATCGCATTGCGACACGATGGACAGGGGATCATCGTGTTCACCAACCAAAGTGACATTATTCAGCGCCAGTGATCGAATCAGTGCCTCAGTTTGCTCACGTTCTGGACCATCCCCTATCATCACTAGCTGCACATCCTCACCCAAATTTTCGCTGATTCGACCAAATCCCTTCAACAGACATGGGATATTTTTGTGGTCAACCAATCGACCGCAAAACGTCATTACCAAGGGTTTGACCGATCCATCCTGCTGATTTTTTTCAGGCTGCCGATCAGGCAAACTCGGAATATCAATGCCATTTCGAATAACTGTGAGTTTTTTAGATTCAAGGTTCATTTGCTTAAACGCAAACTCCCCCGCCACACGAGAATTTGTGACCACCGAGTGTGAACGGCGGGTGACCCACCGCTTAATACGCCATTGGGTTTTGGTATACCACTCGTACTTTCCTCTGATCGAAGTTATCAGCTTTTTCGGCCTTGCCACTAAGGAAGCCAGCGCTGTCCACATCTCAGCGCTGAAGGAAAACGCATGAATGACTTCGAACTTTTCGCGCCAAAGAAAAGCTAATAACTTTAAGAAAAAAACGGGATCAATACTCCCGCGCTTCTGAATTTGGACCGCGCGTATTCCGTTCGACTCTAATAGATCCACGAGGTGAGATCTGTTGCGAAAAAACAAAAGAACGGGAGTGAATTTCGATTGATCGATGTTATTAAGCAAGTGAAAAATCTGAGTCTGCGTTCCCCCAACTTCCATTTCATCGGTAACAACCAGCAAACGCACCGACATTAGGATCTTTGTCTCTGCCAAAATTCGACCAACTTTTGCGCTTCCAGTTTGCAATTGAAATCAGCTTCTACTTTCGCCCGCGCCGATAACGCTAAGCGCTTTCGCAGGGACGGATCACCTAGAAGTCGATCAATGCTCTGAGCGATCTCATCGGTGCCTCTTGGCTCGCACAAGACGCCCGTGTCATCATTCACAACAAGCTCAGGAATACCCGTCAAACGCGTGGTAATGACTGGTGTACCGATAGCCATAGATTCCATCAGTACCACGGGAATACCATCCATGTTCCCATCTGCTGCTTTGTCACAGGCCAGGACAAACACTGCAGCTTTACGAATCCAATTTCGAACATCAGGCTGTGGCATGGCCCCAACCAGACGAATCGTCTCAGTGAGCCCAGCCTCTGTAATCCGTGCTTGCAAGTCATTGCGAAGGGGCCCCTCTCCAACAACAACACACTGGAATTTTTTTCCCGCCTCATGCAATTGACGGCATGCATCAATCAGGTAAACGAACCCCTTAATTTCATCTAAACGTCCAACACTCACTATTAGTTGTTCGTCCCTGGGGTTTTCATCGAATTCGAACTCCTCGATGTTGATTCCGCAGTGGACGACTTCCATTGCATCTGCTTCTTTACCAATCCGGTCGCGTAAATAGTTCACATTGAACTTCGAAATTGTCGCAGCAAGGTCGGATCGTAAGATCTTCATTTTGAGCAACTGATTTTCTAGGAAAATATCATGGGCGTGGCAAGTGAAGCTAAACTCTTTCCCCAGCATATCGGCTGCTATCATGGCAGCAGTGGAGGGATAGTTTGCCCAATGGGCATGAAACCTTTGAAAATCCTTACCCCGTAATTTCGCCACAAGGTCTAGCGTCAACCCTAACGTTGCCAGGGTTTTTGCCATCACTAGAGGTTTACGCCACATTTCTTTGACGGTAATCCCCGTCCACTTCGCTGTTTTAATGGGATGCCGCAAAAAAGAAAAAAGCACCCCTAATAATAGTTGAACTCCCCGGCTCGGATAGTTGACGGACCGACTCAATTGTTCCGCCTCCTCGTGAACCAACGACTCGGTCGCTGCCTTAAGCGATACAATGTCTACCTCATGACCACTATCTATCAGCGACTGAATCTCACGCACAATGAACGTTTCCGACCAGCATGGAAAAAGTGAGACCACATAAACAACCTTATTCTTCTTACTCATGCCTTACCTCTAAAAACCCAGTAGCGCTGGGACGTTAAATTGACACTTTATGGGGGTAATTTGACTACCAAACGAAACAACTGACGTTGATACCGTTATCATTAGCGTTTGTGCAATCAACATATTCTGGATTTAATTGCTACAAATCTTGATCTTCACAGTCATCTCTATGAACGCAATTTTTTCAGCCACCGGACGATGCTGCGCGGTACAAATCGTTTAAGTGAAGCGAGTCGAACCAGCAATTTTCTAAATGCTGTGCCGTTGTTGTAAGTTGCACGGAAGTTCAGATCTTCAACTGAAATACCCACCTCAAAAAACTCACTCAATTGTTGAGCAACGACTCGCGGTTCGTTTTGAAAACTTGAATAGTGGAGTTTCAAACAAGGGATATTAAGATCATCAATGGCTCTCTCGGCGTGTTCGAGGTGTTTTTGAATCCGTCCAAAAACCTCAACCTTGCTGTCAGCGTCTGGCACTCGCCAGCCTACCCGCAAAAAACTGTTGTAGATGTCCTCAGGATTTCGCCTAATCAGGAGAACCTTAGCGCAGTTTTTCGGCAGCGCAGACCACCAGTAAGGCAAGGTGTAACATAGGCGTGGGTCTTTCCAAACCCATGGACTGTGGTCATTGAATGTTTCGATAAACTCCTGATGACCTAAAATGGTCTGCAAATGCTGGATGTTGTCCGCCGTTTCGTCAGTGATCGGATCAAACATCCACGTATTGTGGTGGCCATATCCGGCGGCCTCAAAAACTTCAACATTTCGATCAATCAGAGATTTGGCTTCCCAATAGCCATCGCGATTGAACTTGTCACCATCTCTTAACTCTTCTGATGCGCCGGGAAGGGCCGCAGAATAACCAAGACGAGCAAAGACGCCCGCGCACATGCTGGTCCCGGAACGGGGCATTCCTACGATTATCGCGTTAATTGGCATTAATTTTATCTCAAGATGCAGAGTTTGCAGGCGTGGGCTCCACGCCAGAAAGAACGGTCGCTTTAAGCCCTTTTCCGTATGCCCGTACTAATCACATGAATCATAGCAACAATCTACGGTTGGTCACTGGGCAGCGAGAGAGAATCAAGCAGCCACCGTTCTTTTTCCAGGTTTAGATTGCAAAATTTTGTCATCGTCGCCAGCGCTTTACGACAAGGACCCTAGCCCTATCCCAGCCTTATCCCGGGCTGCCAACCAATATTTGGCGAATTGATGGGTAAAAACGCCTTAATCGGGCTTCCCATTTGGCAACAAAGGCAAAACATTTCTCCTAAAGCCTGCTTTTACCTTGGGTAGCAATTATGATTAGGGTCACTGAAGGAACCGCTTTGACCCATGCTGAAAATTCTTCTAATCGGCCTGATTTTGTACATCCCGAATCAGCTTCATGTCCCTCAGCCGATAAATATCAAAGGCATCAACATATTCAATCTCATGTTGTTGCTAGCCTATTTCCTGCATCTTGCACAAAAGCCTGAGGTAGCGGTAAAGGCGCCAATGCGTGGGAAGATCGGCTTCTATTACTTTGTGATCCTTCTTTCAGTAATTTCAGCCATGATCCATGGTAGCCATAGCATTGTTGGTGACATTACCGTTGGAAAAACATTGGTGACCTACAGTCTGTTGTACTTTTTGTTTTATTACGCTTGCAAAGACTTGAAAGACATCCGCGTATTTCTGTTCACCATTGGGTTTGTGACGATGATGGTCGGGACAGAAATTTTAAGGGAGAAGTTAGCAGCCGGTTTAGGCAGTCAATATCGCGCCGCCGGACCTTTTAGCGTGGATCAAAGTGCCGCAAATTCCGCGGGTGTATTCATGGCACTTTATTGCCCGTTATTTCTTGGTTTGATTTTTGGCGTCGGCAAAAAGCAACTGATCAAGCTGATGTCCATAGGCGGCTACTTGTTGTCGGCTATGGCGATATTTTATACCCATTCACGACAGTCTTATGCCGCCCTGACTGTGACCAGTGTGTTTTTCGGCATGAGGAAAAGTCTGACCTTAGCCGTTCTAATCATAGTTTTGGCACTAAACTACGAAGCATGGGCGCCCGAAAGTGTGGTCAAACGCATAGCCGGCACGACGTCCCAAGATAGTCGGTACGGTGAGCAGCAGTTAGATGAAAGCACGGAGAGTCGATTTGTTTTTTGGGCCGGAGCCTGGCGTCTCATCAAAAGTACGCCCAGCGGAATCGGACTCAACCAATTTCAAAATCGCATTGTGCCCTATCTACCGGAATGGGTACGGGCAAGAGACGCTCACAATTTTTTCGTTCGCTTTACAACCGAGGCGGGAATACAAGGAATCATTAGCCTGTTGCTTCTTCTCTCCGGTTTTACAGCGCTTGGCATACGCCTAGTGAAGAAAGGAAAACAGGCTGAGGACAGATTCGCTCAATCGATAGGTTTTGCCTACATCGCGTCAGTGCTCGCACTCGTTATGGGTAACGTTTTCAGTAGCACCTTTGGCGCGGGCGCTGTAACCGGTAACTTCTGGATATTGTCAGGCCTGATTGCACGATATGCCGCAATACTGGAAGAACAACACCCATCCCCTAAACCTCAATTATTCAGACAACCCCTCAGGCCTTCGGAAAATGATCAGACATTTGCTCGAAAACAATTCTGATTCGCAATGGCCCAAATCTGCGAAATGGGGATGATTTCGAGTGTTTGCTGGCTGCAGTTTTCAGGACTTGCGAGAGCAGCAGTGAGGGTTATCGACTAACTCACCCACCGTCTAGCGTGATGGACTATACTCGTATTAGTCAGGTTCGAAAGCCAAGATGTCGTTGGTATACAAACCCCTAACTATCGATCAAAACAGTAAACATACGGCCCCACAGGTGGCGAAGCTTGTTAGCCCCGACATCGCGGAAGAGGAATAGGAATGCGAATTGAAGTGTCACCCAAATCCATTACACACTCGCTACTGTCCAAAGCGTTGTTTGGTCTCATCTTAACGCTCTGCAACCTTCCAGTTTTCGCGGCAATCATTGACGTTTCCAGTTGTCCCGGCACCGTTCAATCTGACAATACCTATCGATTGACCGCAAATCTCAGCGTCGAATTGTCGTCTTCATCGACATCATGTTTTCGTATATCCAATCAATCTGACGTGATCATCGATCTTGCAGGTTTCGACATTTTGATGAGGAGCTCTCAACTCTCTGATACGTCTAGGAGTGGCGTGGCGGTTCAGTGTACAAATTCGGAAAACTTCCAACTAACCGATACCGTAGGCGGCGGGGGAATTCGGCAGTCGAATCAGTCTGGCCAGAACGGCTGGAATGTCATCGCAATCGATATAGAAGACTGTGATGATTACGTCGTCGGTCATGCCTCCAATCAGATTGCTCTTCACACCACGCGGAGTCATCGAACTCTCGGAGGAGTGATAACCGTTCGCCGCCGATCTAACGGTGAATTGAGAAATTTAAGCGTTCAGATGAGTGGTGACCCTCAACTTTGGGACAATACAGAAACACCGGGGCGTGCCATTGCATTCTATTCCGGTTTCGGCATCAGAAACCACCGCATGACTAATATTCAGGTTGAATGTTATGCCAGTGAAGACGATACGCCAACGTGTATTGTTGCCCAAGATCATGGCCTAATCGCCAACGAAATATCTGTAACCAATCCGCATGGCGGGTGCATGGAAATCAATGCCACAGCATCTCAAATCGTTGATATAGAAAACGCAAGCTGTAATGGTGAATCCATCACTGCCTATCACAATTTCTCCGGCTCAGTTTCAGGACTTGAAGGCGGAGAACTTGTGGTCTCCAATTCTAACGCAACGTTCGAAGACATTTGGATGAAAGGCGGTGTTTACGTAAGAGGCGGCTCAAATATTTTTCGCAACCTGAGAATTTGTCGAGCCCAGCAGGATGGCCACTGCACCAATAACATCGCCGATTTCGCGAATGGGCAGTTACTCACCACCGGACGGATCGAAATCTACAACGCAGAAATTTTTGCAGGTCACGGTTGGGGTGGCTGGTATAGCGCGTTGCAATTCAGAGGCGTTCCCGCCGGCTCTAGATTGGAAAATGTTCACCTAAAAAGTGCTTCTTTGAGAGCATTTTACGCCTACCAAGCCCCAGTCAATGACGGCTGGATCCACGAAAAAGTCGTCTATGAATCCGTGCAATGCAATCCTAACGAGCCGCCTGAACCCGGTGTCCCAGCGCATCCAGATTTTTGCCCAGCAAATCAGTTACCCGTCCACGTGCGGACATGCGGTGGGCAAGTTGACGGATCGGGCAATCCTAACCGATGCATCTTTCGTAATTCTGTAGCTCTGGGAGGCGACACTTACGACGTTGTGGTTGGTTCAATCTGGCCAATGCCCAATGGCTCTTCAAGTTTTGTGTTTGATAACTTCGCGTTTTCTGGAACAGGTCGACTTCAGCTATCTTTCATAAGAGATACCTATCTAGGGGATGGAATGGTTCTCGTTATGGATCCGGTTTTTCCTTTTGAGGCCGTGTTCACGAATTTCGAAGAATCCACTGAGGCATTGGTCAGAGTTGGAACCGGTGACGCTTTAACTGAGACATTCACATGCTTATCAGAAATAGCCCTGGATTTTACATCGTCCTCGCCCAACTGCGGCCGCACTGAAGCTTGTTTAACGACACCCCGCCCCTGCACTTCAGCGCCACCTAGTTTCTAGCTGGCCCAACTGTCTGAGGAAAGCCACAGGGACAAACAGTCATTTCACAGAAAATGAAGTCATTGCCATACTGCTAGATAGCACCCTCAATGTTCGCCGGAAAACTGGCCCCGCATGGTCCATCCACAACTCAGGCGCAGCCCAATAAAAAGGTACGGTCAGGTTACTTGTCTGATCTGCCGTCAGCGCCGAATTTGGCGGCCAGCATTTTCCTGACTAAATGACGACTGGAGTTATCGATCGATAAAAAGATCACAGCGAATAGGATGGCGCCCACTAATGATTTGGCAGCTAGATCTGCCCATTCACCCTCTAGCGACCAGAAAGAAATTCCAAAACCCATCAACGCTGATGCAAGAGCACTGGTCGAAATCACTTTAAGTGAAGCTGTCACCCTTAGAATGTGCATAGACTTGAAGTAAGAAAAACACGCCAAGGCAACGAAGGATAACAACGTTGCCAAGCCGGCCCCCATTATTCCAAACTTAGGTATTAGCACCAGATTGGCACCGAAGTTGATTAATGCGGTAATAACCAACAACCCCATTAGTTCTTTGCTGCGTTTTTCAACATACAAACCGGCCGCGATCAAAATCACGGTGCCGTTGATCGTCATACCAGTAATGACGAATGGAATAACCGAGCCGGCGTTGGCGTAGTTACTCCCTGCAAGTAGCGAAATAAAACTCCCGCCAACGATAGAAAACCCGATGGCTACCGGGATCGACAACACGAGATAGATTTCCAAAGATTTGTTAAGAAAAGCAAGAGTAGAGTCTCTACCTTCCTCTTTCCATATGCGCAGATAGGTTGGTAAGGCAGCCGACGCGACTGAAGCAACAAGAACTTGGTTTACATATTGGCAAACATTATAGTAAGCCGCGTATTCTCCTACTGCTTCAGATCCGATCAAATAGAAAATCAAGAACCGATCACCCTGATTGACAGCGATGGAGGCCAACTCAAAGCCAACCATCGGGATACCAAATGCCACTAGTGCGCGCCATCTTCTCCGCGAGAAACTCAAGTTGAAATTTTCATGCCCCTTTAACGCATAGCGCCAAAACCAAACAGTACTCCATATTGTTGCCAACAACGTAATCACAAAAAAGATGGGAACGGACAGCCCATAAAAATAAAGCACAACAACCAGCATCATAACAATGAGGTACTTTTCGAGTACTTGTGTGCTGGCCAATTGTGTACTCAGTTCTTTAACTCTAAGCAATGCAGCGCCTGAACTTTTGAATACCTGAGCGAAGATCAGCAAAGCAATAAGCATCGATACCATCAGACTGGGTATCCATGAAATGTTGATTGATGTTGTGAGTCCCAGAAAAAATATGGCAAAACAGGAGCCGCAGGCAATTGAGCCCAACAACAGAGTACTCACCAGGCGCTGCTTGCCTAAATCACTCGCTTCGGAGTGGTAAAAATTGACAATTGCATGTTGCATCCCGAGCTTGCCTATTCCAACGAAAACGGTAATTGTGGTCTGCAGTAAGCTGAGTATTCCGTAGTCTGCAACGCTTAACGTTTTTGTCAGCAACGGAAACGTAATAAACCCACCTAACATAGTGAGAACGGACCCAAGCGAGTACGTAGAAACTTGTTTAATGAATTTTTTGAACAAAACGTTTTTCTCTATTCGAGTTAAAATAGGCCAAACAACAATCTAACCAAGGTTCGATGAAAAGCCCTGTGAAAAATTTTGTGGTCATTAGCACCCAACGCACCGGCTCTAGCTGGGTAATGGACGTTATCAATTCGTTTGAAAATACCGAGGGACATCAGGAATTGTTACTCGACCACCCTCGACTTAAGCCATCGATGGCAGGTTGTAACGACTACCCTCGTTTCTTCGAACAAAATAGATCTGGCAGTTTCCTTACACGCCCTATTCGACTGTTTGGATATCTCAACAGACTCTACTCCAGGCCTGTCAAAGTCGGTTTTAAGTTGATGTACTCTCATATCCGAAATTACCCGGAGACGATAGCGTACATCGCAATGAAAAGAATCGCCGTCATTCACTTGGTTCGCGAAAATGATTTAGATGTTGTCATTTCGGAAAAAATGGCTTCTGTTGTCGGCTCATCCCACGCCTCAATAGCCTCGAAATCGGAAATCCCCACTATCGAACTGCCCACCTCAGACTTAATTTATAAACTTGAGAAACTTGATCGCCATAAGAGAATATTCCGTAGATTGCTGAAGTGCTTGCCGATCAAACACACTGAAGTTCGATATGAGTCTCTTACGGAAGAAGGATTCTCACAGGTCGCTGGTTTTCTAGATTCTCCCTCCAATGGAGATACCACCTCGGTGCTCAAAAAACGCCAAACCAAAGCCTACCAAGATGTTCTAAGCAATTGGGAGGAAGTCAAAACTGTGATCGAACGGGATGGACGTTTCGTGAAATTAACCCGCTCCGACGGAGCGTCCTCCAAGCAATAATTAGTTGGAAATTATTGGATTTCAATGGAAGAAACCCCAAAACAATCAAATATTTGAGAGTTTCCCCAACCCTCAAACAATCGACTCTCACCCGAAAATGGGTTATCGACGGTAGCAACGGATTGTTCAATGGGCCCACCGAGCTCCAGCTTTTCGGCAAAAACGTTTGAACTATCGTGGACATTGAGCAGTCGAACGGTTTCGTTGTTGTCCGGGCCAATAAGGATATAAAAATTTCGCAATTGCGTGTCCACCAATTCGGCCTGTTCCAAGCCGGAATTAAAGACACAGGCATCAAATCCATCATTCACTTCTGTAGACGGAGTGACCAGCGCCGATGTGATAAGACCCAATAACCAAACTAAGCCAGGGGACTTACCGATTGAAAACCTTTGTGACAGAAACCACATATATCATGTTCCACAGACTGTTAACATTTGCCATCCTGAGCAATACACCCGTGCACGGAGTATGGGGCGTTCCTTACCCCTAGGCTGTGAGTTGCTTCACATAGCGTCTATGCTCAAGTCTAGACTAGGACGAACCTAATGTCGCGAAATTGCCAATTGATTTTACACCTCGCACTACTCCTGGGTAGCTTAATTGCCACCACGGCAACATTCGCGGCAGATTATCCCTGTGTGCGAGATATACACCTATCACCAGCTGGCTCCGAGTCGAACCCGGGCACGATTGACGCGCCAAAAGCAGATATTCGTAACGCCACACGCAACGCAGTTGCCGGGGATTGCATCAAATTACATTCTGGAACCTACCCTGTCGGTAAGCCGATCTCATTTGGCTCCAATGGCAAACCTGATCTGCCTATTGTTCTAATGGCCTTGGATGGCCCATTGACCGCAATCATTGACGCCAGCCCCCATCAATTTGGCCGCACACTGGAACTTGCCAACGAGCATGTGATTGTTGACGGTTTGGAGTTCATAAACAAACCCGTAAAAAGCGGAAACCAGGTGGTTTTTTTAAGTCGCGGTGTCGGGTCTGGGGAAGGCACAATTATTCGAAACTGTAAGGTCAGTGGCGGACACAACCACATGAAGATCAATGGCATGCCCACAGGAATAACCATTGAGAAGTGCGAATTTCATGGCGGCTTTGGGCACATACCGGTCAGCATAACCGGCGCTTTAAATCTCACGTTACGCAATAATCATTTTCACGACCTAGAAAATGGTGGAAACGGCGCAATCCAGATCAAAGGAGGTTCGCGCAACGTGACCATTGACGGCAATGTATTTAGCAACATCCCAGGTAACGGCGCAGCGTTGGCACTAGGGGATGGATGTGGAAGCAGTTGCGATAACGATCCAGATCACTACGCAGCACGCAACCTTACTGCGTCCAACAACGTGTTCGTGAAGGTCGGAAGAGCATTTGACGTTTACGGCTGTTTCAATTGCGCTGTTCTCAATAACACCATAAATGACAGCGCCATCAGCACGGTCGCCATTAAAGTTGGATCTGCTAATACTGGTGGTTTTACAAGAGGTACTTCAGGTTTGCGAATCATCAACAACATTTGGTCTCATTCTGAAGGAAAAATGTTCGCCGTAATGCAACTGAAAGCAGGTTCCGCTGAAGGATTTCGATCGGCCGCAAATTTGGTTTGGAATGGTGGTTCATCCATCAATTTTGGCGGTTCAGCGCCGATCCAGTTTCGGCAATCCGCTCTGACTGGCGACCCAAAATTTCAATCAACTGCCGACAACGTTTTCAAGCTATCCCCCGACAGTCCAGCGTTAGATGCCGGTGTGGAGTTACCGGAAGTGACAACAGACCACGAAGGTAGCGTGAGACCGGTAGGAGGCAGAACGGATATCGGCGCCTTCGAATCTGCAATTATTTCCATTGGTATTGGCGTCGAAGGTCAGCCTTAACCTCGGTTGGCTACGACCAAATTAGCGTTTTTACTGTTCCGAGCTTGAAAATCTAAACAGTCGTGACAGGTCGGCGTCTCGGGGCGGCCCAGGCCGCTTCAGTATGCTACTGTTAACGTCGTTCATTCATTCGTTTTGAGACTTGTCCCGACATGGAAGCGGTATTCTGGATATCTGTTGTCGCGGTCATTTATGTATACCTCGGACACCCTTTCGTATTGTGGTTACTAGCGAAGGTTAGGCCGAAGTCATGGAAAACTGGGAATTTTTCAGGCTCTGTGACCGTTTATGTCCCCGCCTATAACGAACAAGATGCGATTGAGAAAAAAATCCACCTGCTGCTTGCGCAAGAAACGGATGCCTCGGTGGAAATTCTTGTAGCCAATGATGGTTCCTCGGATCTAACGGCAGAAAAGGTCCGTGGGTTCTCTCACGAACCGAAGGTTCGGTTGTTTGACAGCCTAGAAAATAAGGGTAAAGCACGTCTCCAAAACGAAATTGTGCCTGCTCTTGACTCCGACATCGTGATTTTCACTGATGCCACGGCGGAGCTAAAACCTGACGCGATCGAAAAAATCACCCGCCATTTCGCCGACCCATCCGTTGGCGCCGTCGCCGTTGACATCAATTTCTTGAAAATGACCGGCGGCCAGGTGGAGTCGGGGCAACGAGGATATTGGCTTTACGAACGATTCTTACGCATCAATGGTGCAAGAGTTTGGACGAACGTCAGTGCGAGTGGGGCCTGCTATGCCATCCGCCGTGAGTTGTTTGACGGCGTTCCTGATGACGTCAGTGAGGACTTTATCAACCCATTTAAAGTGGCATTTTCAGGCCACCGGGTGATTTTTGACTCTGAGTGCGTGGTGAATGAAATTTCAACGGCAACCAATGCCGAAGAAGTTCGAATGAGAAAACGCGTTGCACTCAGAGGCATAACGGCTGTAGCACGATATTGGCGCCACCTTGATCCACGCAATGGGTTTGCTGCCTATCAGTTTTTCGTCAATAAACTCTGCAGATTTTATTGCTGGGTGCCAATGATTCTTGCCCTTGTTATTAATGTGGGCCTTGCCGTAGAGAGTGAATTTTATCGAATTTTGCTCGTACCCCATCTCACTTTTTACGCTCTGGCATTGGCTGGGCTTTTGGCTGCAAAATCAAGCGCCATACCAAAGGTCTTTTTCTACCCTTACTTCTTTTTGCTTCTCAATTTCACCTATGTCATTGCCTTCGTTCAGTTTCTCCGCGGAGCTAGAACCGCGAAATGGGAGACCGAGCGGAACGCTGGACCCTCGAAGTAAACCGATCAGAGAACAACTTTTATGTGTGGAATAGCGGGTTTCCTAGGCAAAATGCCGTTTTCAAATCCGGAGGATATGCTCCAGACGATGGCCGCCCGACTGCATCATCGTGGCCCGGACGCAAGCGGCCATGAATTTCTTCCAGATGTCAGCGTAGGTTTGGCTCACGCCCGACTCTCAGTCATCGATTTAAGCAATCACGCAAACCAGCCAATGCAATCTCGGTCTGGCAGGTTCCTGATGGTTTACAACGGCGAAATCTATAACTTCAAGAGCCTGAGAGAGGAACTACTGAACGCTGAGGTTTCTTTCTCCACCTCCTCGGATACCGAGGTGCTTCTGGAGGCCATCGCCACTTGGGGGACAAAAAAGGCCCTCGCCAAGTGTCAGGGAATGTTTGCCGTCGCTATTTATGACCGTCAGACCCACACCCTTACCTTGGCCAGAGATCGGGCCGGAGAAAAGCCTCTCTATTATAGTATTGGCGATAAATTCATGGCATTCGCCAGCGAGCTGAAGGCATTGTTTGCCCTGCCCGGCTTGGACAAGAATATCGATAAAGAAAGCCTTAGTGCTTATATGCGGCACAGCTATGTGCCAGCACCTTTTTCCATCAGGAAGAACACTTACAAACTGCTGCCCGGCAGTTTTATCGAAATAGACTTGGAAAAATTGCAGTCGGCTTCGAATTTTTCACCATTCGCTGGCGAAAAACCGTTTTCTCCTGAGCGTTATTGGTCATTGAATGAGGTCGCACAGCTAGGCGCCGAAAGTCGCCGAAGCTCTGTCAGTATGGATTCTGCGGCGGAAGAGCTTGACAGCATTTTGCGAACTGTCATTAAAGAACAAATGATTTCTGATGTTCCGCTTGGGGCATTTTTATCGGGTGGAATCGACTCTTCTACCGTCGTTTCGATTATGCAGGACCTGTCTCCCTCCCAGGTAAAAACGTTCACGATTGGCTTCGACATCGATCGATACGACGAATCGAAGTACGCAAGGGAAACCGCCGAACTTCTGGGAACAGATCACCATGAGTTGAGATTGTCACCTGTCGAGGCTATGGGGCTAGTCGACGAGATGCCAACGATCTACGACGAGCCCTTTGGTGACGCATCGCAAATCCCAACTTACCTGGTGTCGAGGCTTGCGAAAGATCGAGTCACCGTTGCGCTTTCCGGAGACGGTGGTGATGAACTATTCGGTGGGTATTACCGTTATATCGTGGCCTGTCGACTATGGAGAAAAACACAACACTATCCGCGCGGAATAAGGAAAGCCGTAGCCGGTGGCATCAATCTGCTCAACCCAGAGCAATGGAACAGCGTAGTTCGTTTGTTAGGCCCGCTTGCCCCGTCCGCCTTGAGGAGCCAAAGCGCCGGCGACAAGCTGCACAAACTCCGGCCGATTTTCACCGCGCCAAATTTTCAATCTCTGGTCAGGCAGGTAGTGTCGTTGTACCACCAGCCAGAAAATGTTGTTCAGGGTGCTCAGGACCGAAATCATCTGCAATGGCTATGGCCCCAGCCCGAACAGGACCTAGATGATGAGCGCACCTTCATGCATGTGGATTTTCAAAGCTACATGGTCGACCAAATTCTGACAAAGGTTGATCGTGCCGCAATGGCGGTTAGCCTTGAGACTCGCGTGCCACTGCTAGATTCCCGAGTCATTGAATCGGCGTACCGTAGCCCAACTAATCTCTTGATACGAGGAAACGATGGCAAGCTGCTGCTAAAAAAGGTGCTTTCCCGCTACATTCCACCTGAACATTTTGATCGTCCCAAGAAAGGCTTCGCAGTCCCGTTGGCGGACTGGCTGCGGGGTGGCCTTAAACCTTGGGCGGAAAAATTGTTGGACCCGGATTTGATGGACCTGGCGGGATTGGACGGCAGCCAGGTGAGAACTTTATGGAATGAACATCAGAAACCCTCGCGGAATCGACAGGACATCCTGTGGAACATTCTGATGTACCTTTCCTGGCATCAAACCCATCAATCTTGAACCAATGATATCGGCTAGCCATATCGGCTAGTGCCGCCCCCTAGGTCGGGCACTAAGATCAATATTTTATTCCACGGTAACCGATTTCGCTAAGTTTCGGGGTTGATCCACGTCAGTCCCTCGTAATACGGCAACATGGTATGCCAATAGCTGTAGTGGCACCGTGTGGAGAATAGGCGACAGAATCCCGGCAGCAGACGGCAAATTGATTACGGTGATTTGTTCGAGCTCTGGTACGCTGATGCCCTGGTCTGCAAATAGATAGAGTCTGCCACCGCGAGCCTTCACTTCCTGCAGATTGGATACAAGTTTTTCAAGTAGATCGTTGCTAGGTGCGCTGACCACAACGGGCAATGCATCGTCAACCAATGCCAGAGGCCCGTGCTTCAATTCCCCGGCCGCATAGGCTTCGGCGTGTATATAGGAAATCTCTTTGAGTTTAAGGGCTCCCTCCATTGCGATGGGGTATTCCGGCCCTCGGCCCAAAAACAATGCATGCTCATGGTCTACAAATTGCTCGGCGATAGCGGCGATCTGATCTTCGATGGCCAAAATATCCCGCACCCCACCCGGCAGACGGGCTAATTCCTGGACATAATCAGACTCATCAAATTTCGGATTTTTTGCTTTCGCTAATCCTAGGGTTAGAAGAAACAGCGCCACCAACTGAGTCGTGAACGCCTTCGTCGAAGCGACCCCAATTTCCGAGCCTGCCCGGGTCATGATCGACAACTCAGCGGCTCTCACCATCGAGCTCTCGGGTACATTGCAAATACACATCGTCGAGAGGTAGCCCATTTCTTGCGCCCGACTAAGCGCAGCAAGAGTGTCTGCAGTCTCACCGGATTGAGATATTGTCAGGAACAACGTCTTCTCCGGCACAAACGCTTTGCGATAACGATACTCGCTGGAAATTTCGACAGAGCAGGAAATATCCGCCAACGCCTCAATCCAGTACCGCGCTACCAGACCCGCATGATAGCTAGTACCGCAGGCCACTATATGCACCGCCTGAACCTGGGGTAAAATATCGCTGGCCGCCGGGCCCAACGCATCGCTCAAAATACTGGTTGCCGATATTCGCGCTTCAAGCGTGCTGGCGATCGCTTCAGGTTGCTCGTGAATCTCCTTTTGCATGTAGTGGCGATAACTGCCTTTCTCGGAAGTATCCAAGGACTGGGCAGAGGTTGAAACCTCACGCTGTACAGTTTGGCCATCGGCATCAACCACCTGAAATGAATCTCGGCGCAACTCCACCAGATCACCTTCAGCAAGAAATGCAAAGCGCTGGGTTACTGGCAACAATGCGCGCACGTCCGAAGCCAGAAAATGTTCTCCTAAGCCAATCCCAACGACCATCGGCGAGCCGAGACGAATGCCAACCAACACATCCGGATTTTCCGCATCGATCACTGCGAGGGCGTAAGCCCCTTTGAGAATTGCGGTGGCGCTTCGGACCGCGTCTAGCAAATTGCCACCGTTTTGGGTCATGTGTTGCGAAATAAGGTGAGCAGCCACCTCACTATCAGTCTCCGATTCAAATACCACGCCGTCAGACTCAAGCTGCTCCCTCAACTCCTGATGATTTTCGATGATGCCGTTGTGCACCACAGCGATACGAGGAGCCGAAACGTGAGGATGAGCGTTGGCCTCAGTAGGACTACCGTGAGTGGCCCAACGGGTATGGGCCAGGCCCAGATTGCCCTCAGGGGGATCAACCTGCAAGCTGTCGGTTAAAGCGGCTACCTTGCCTACGGTGCGACGGCGCTTTATCTGGCCATTCGCCTCAACAAGGGCGACTCCTGCGGAGTCATAGCCACGATATTCTAGGAGCCGAAGCCCTTCCAGAAGTATTATTTTGACGTCCCGTTGCGCGATTGCGCCAACAATTCCACACATGTTTTTTTCGTCCTTGGTTGGGCGAGGTGGCCCGGAGCTTACAAAAGCGTTTGGGCCAGGTCATCATCTATTTTAGGCTTTAGGAGAAAATTGACAATCAGACACATAGCCTTCTGTGAATCTGGGGCTAAAATACTCTTTGGACATACGGGAAATCACTTAGGATAAGTGGTGCACCCGTTCAATAAACCAGTTCATTCGGGGGCTACCGTGCAGAAAGAAAAAATTCGCGACATGATTGCAGGCCAGGCAAAGCTATCCAAGGATATCAATAGCCTGAGCGACGACCATGATCTTTACGATGCCGGACTTACCTCGTTAACCACAGTTAATTTGATGCTGGCCCTGGAAGATCACTTTGACATCGAGTTCGATGATGCAATGCTGACCAGGGCGACATTCCAAAGTATCAATGCGATCAGTGATGTCGTAGAAGACATGCTACGCTAACCTTAGTACAACTCCGGGGGGAATCACCATGCCACAAATAGCCATCGCCGATTCAGCGCGTACTTACGATGAGATAAAATCTCTCGTAAAGGAACTGACTGCTGGAGTCATAACCGAATCATCAGCAGGCGTAGACAAAGATGCGCGATTTCCAACGGAATCCTTTGACGCCCTCCGCAAGAACCACCTATTAAGTACCTATGTCCCCACTGAGCTGGGAGGCGACGGGCTAACGATCACCGAAATTTGCGAGTTGTGCGAGATCATGGCACACGGATGCCCCTCCACTGCGATGGTTTATGCCATGCACCAAATTCAGGTTGCTTGCATGGCAGACCATGGCATGGATTCCCGTTATTTCCGAGAATTCATGACCGAATTGCATGAAAAGCAGTTGCTTATCGCCTCGGCAACGACGGAAATTGGTATCGGAGGCGACGTGCGATCCAGTAAATGTGCCGTTGTCGCTGACGGCGAGCGTTTTTCTCTGACCAAGCAAGCCCCGGTCATTTCCTACGCAGAGCATTGTGACGCCATCTTGGTTACCGCCAGATCTAACCCTGATGCGCCGAGCAGCGATCAAGTGCACGTTCTAGTGCGAAAGGGTGAATTTGACCTAAAACAAATTGCTGGCTGGGACACACTCGGTTTTCGAGGCACGTGCAGCTGTGGCTTCGTTTTAACAAGCCAAGGTCATATCGAACAGATTCTGCCGGTACCATTCGGTCAAATCATGTCCCGCTCCATGCACCCGGTATCTCATCTGGTTTGGGGCTCGCTTTGGACGGGACTTGCCGAAAGCGCTGTGGTTAAAGCGAGAAAGGCCGTGCGCAAAGCCGCACGAAAAAGCCCTGACGTTCAGCCAGTCTCTGCGCTGCGTTTGTCAGAAGTGGATGAAAAGTTATTCAGCATGAGATCCGGATTACATCAATCCATTGCTGAATATGAGGCACTCATCGCCGCCGGAGATGAGCAGGCGTTTTCTAGTTTTGGCTTTGCGATTCGGATAAATAACGTCAAAGTTCGGTGCTCCGAGATGGTCGTGGAAATCGTTGGCAAGGCGTTGATGATAGTGGGCATATTTGGTTACAAAAATGACTCACAAGAAAGCTTGTCCAGGCACATAAGGGACGCCTACGGTGCAGCATTGATGGTCAACAATGACCGCATCCGGGGACACAACGCGACCATGCAAATCGCCGTCAAAACCTCAAGCTAATTTCACGCAACTAGGCTTTTGTATTCGTGGCTATTATTGCTGGCTTGGTCCCTGAAAATTACCAACGTAGTGTCATTCACGGCGATCAGCGCACGTGGATCGAAACCAATTGCTATGTAGACGTTCTTGTTGAACTTATACATGCGCTGGGGTTCGACCCTATCGCCGGGTTAGCGTTCACGGTATCTGTAGATTTCGAATGTGATCAGTGGACATTTTTTAAATATCCGCCGGCGGACTTATTAGCCCTCTACGGATTCGACGTCCAGGAGCTAAATCCCTGGAATGATCTCGCTGAGCATACCGAGACCCAAGTTCGGGCTGGGCGGCCGGTCCTGGTCGAACTAGATTCGTATTTCCTACCCGATACCGCAGGTTCCTCGTATCAGATTGAACACGTAAAATCGACGGTTGCAGTCAATGAAATCGATCTTAGCGCCGGACATATGGGGTATTTTCATGGTCAGGGTTATTACCACGTTGATGGTGACGATTTCCAACAGCTGTTCCATCGATTAGAAAAACCGGACCCCCGCGTCCTTCCACCCTACATTGAATTGGTCAAACTTCGGCGATCATCGAACGATCTCAGCGAATCCGAATTGTTGGCACTCTCTATTGACAGTCTAACTAGACAAGTCTCGTTAATTCCTAGCAAAAACCCCTTTGAAAAATTCATCAAGACCTTTCGACATGATCTTGATTGGCTACTGGAATCCGATATCGCCACGTTTCATCGCTATTCCTTCGCTACGCTTAGGCAATATGGCGCTTGTTTCGAACTCGCCTCAACTTATATGAATTGGCTGGTTGAGCGCGGAGTCACTACCCTTTCGCAATGCGCTGATTCGTATCAAGAAATTTCGACCCACGCCAAAACCCTCCAGTTTAAGCTAGCTCGAGCAATTGCCAGGAAAAAAGACATCGATTTTTCGCCGCTACATCAAATGAGTGAGTCATGGCAAACCGCTGCCGACCTGCTGAAAACCCACTATTCAACCCCGTAGTCTTGTTCTTATCGTGAGCGCAAAACCTCTTTTCTGGCAGTTGATAAGAACCAACGCTAATGAATTCGCCTCACCGAAGGATTTAGATCGTTCCGACTGGACTTCAACGGAAGTGCCCGGAACAGTGGCCAATCACCTTCGTTCCAAAGGGATCGCAGAAGAAAGCGAGCTTGCAACGATCGACCAATATGATTGGTGGTATCGCTGCAAACTACCACCAGGTGACGAACAACCCTGGGAATTTAAATCTGACGGGCTGGCAACCCTTAGCGAAGTTTGGCTCGATGAGCGTTTGCTATTGCGAAGCGAAAACATGTTCCTGCGCCATTCTCAAATCGGTGAGCCATTGCCCTCTGGCAGCAGTCGTTGGATGTACATCGTATTTCGCGCCACCGCGCCGCTGCTAGCCAACCGACGACCGCGACCCAGGTGGAAATCAAATTTAGTCTCCCATCAATCGCTTCGAAATTTGAGAACATCCTTAATCGGCTACACCCCGAGCTGCTTTCCAACTGCGCCAGTCGTTGGCCCTTATCGAGATATTTTCATAGAAACCTGTGGGCAATTCGCTCTGCAGGAGCTTTGCATTCACCCAAGGGTTGTTGCAAAAGACGGACAAATTACGATAAATGCCACGATCCATAGCGAGACCGTCGAACCATTGACTGCATCGTTTTCGGTTGGAGGTAAAGAGCACGCTCTTGCTATCGATGGCAGAGAAAATTCCTTTCAGATAAATCAAACCATTTCGGTTTCCTCCCCCGATTTGTGGAATCCACGGCCCAACGACACCAATAGACTCTATTCCTACGAGTTCACCCTAAGCAATGGCGCTCACACGGTTTCTCAGCAGGGCCAATTGGGCTTTCGAACCATTTCGTGGGACGACGAACATGGCTTAGAAATCAACGGCAAACGTACGTTTTGCCGCGGCGCATGTTGGTTACCTATCGACAGCTTGAACCCGGGAGTTCAAGACAAACACATCCTGCGCGAAAGACTGCAAGACTTCGTGGCTGGCGGCGGCAATATGCTGCGGATACCGGGGATCGGGGTCTATGAATCGGAAATCTTTTATCGATTGTGTGATGAGCTAGGAATTATGGTCTGGCAAGACTTTATGTTTGCCAATATGGATTACCCCTCTGGCAACGATGCATTTGTGGCGTCTGTTGAGTGTGAAGCTAAACAAACGCTTGATAGATTGGCCCGTCATCCAAGTATCGTCACCCTGTGCGGCGGAAGTGAATTAGAGCAACAGCCTGCTATGCTGGGTTTTCCTGAGACCCATTGGAAACAATCGCTTTTTCATCAAACGGTGCAGCAATTATGCCAAGAGCATGCACCCAATATCCCGTACTTTTCTTCCAGCCCCTGCGGTGGGCCGCTGCCTTTTCATGTCGGGGAAGGCATCGCTCATTACTTTGGCGTAGGCGCTTACTTGAGGCCCCTATCGGACGCTGCCGACAGCAAGGTTAGGTTTGCCACAGAATGTCTGGGGTTTTCTCACGTTCCATCAGATGCATCCCTTAAAGAGTTTTTCTCAAGTC
>CAZLJY010000025.1:0-34398 GCA_964559945.1 uncultured Gammaproteobacteria bacterium
GAGAAGTGATTGTCTCTGCCGGCGCCGCCGGCTCCCCGCACCTGTTAATGCTATCGGGAATAGGGCCTGGGGATGTATTGCAAGAATATGGCCTGGCGATACAACAGGAATTACCAGGTGTTGGCAAAAACCTCCAAGAACACGCTGGGGTGTGGGTCGTTAATCGGGTTAAAGACAACGTTCGAACCTTAAACATGGATTACAACCTAGCGGGAGGCCTTCGCCACGGTTTACGGTTTCTTTTAGCCGGCAGCGGCCCCATCGCATCACCTACTGCCCAGGCGGTCGCCTTTGCCCGCTCCAGCGAAGCTCAGCAACATCCCGATATTCAGATTCACTTCACCCCTTTAGGTTATGAAGTGACCCAATCAGGGGTATCCCTATTGGATCACCCGGCTATGCTTTGCGTAGCCAACGTCAGCAATCCAGACAGTCGCGGCGAGATTGTTTTGGCTTCCGCCAATGCCGAAGATCTGCCACTAATCAAGCCACGATTACTTGACACCGAAGCGGATATTTCACGCCTGATTTCTGGCTGTAAAATTGCTCAGAGTATTTTGTCGGCCCCCTCACTTGCCCGCCATTCCGTGGAAGAAATGTTCCCAGGGCCAACTATCCAAACCGAACAACAATGGCAAAACCTTCTGCGCGAAGCTGCCGGCCCCACCTATCATATGGTCGGCACCTGTGCGATGGGCAACGACGCCATGTCTGTGGTGGACTCTACGCTGCGGGTCAAAGGGATTCGTCATTTACGGGTTGCTGACGCCTCCATTATGCCAACGATTACCAGCGGCAATACCAATGCGCCAAGCATGATGATTGGGGCTCAGGCTGCAGACTTCATTTTGAGCGCAAACAGCCAATCGTGAGCGAAAAAAAGATCTCCAAATCGGATGATCTTTCAGCCCCAGGCAAAGATCAACTGGGGATACCTGCGTTAATCGGATACGGCAGTTTGGCCGCCCCGCTGCAAGCGCTGATGAATCCCATTTTGATTTTTTTGCCGACGTTTTACGCCGTTGAAGTTGGTTTAGATCTGGCCTTGGTGGGGTTAATTTTCTTTCTTGCAAGAAGCTGGGATGCATTAACCGACCCCATTGTGGGCGCCTTATCGGATCGAACAAAAAGTCGCTTTGGCCGGCGTCGGCCATGGATTGTGTTAGGCACCCCGGCGCTCATGATCGTGAGCTATTTCGTTTTGCTGCCAAACAGTAACGCCAGTAGCTTCGAGATCGGCCTGATGCTGTTTCTTTTCTATGCACTGTGGACCGTGGTCTTTATCCCCTTCCAAGCGTGGGGTGCTGAGGTCAGCGGGAACTACGATCAACGCACTCGGGTTGCAACGTTTCGAGAAAGCGGAACAGTGCTCGGGGTACTCATTGGCATTGGTATTCCTCTGTTGCTGGTAGACCCCTTTGCGCAGCCATTGCGATCCATGCTTTGGCCCCAGGGGATGGACTTATCGCCGTCCTTAGATAGCGTTCTTACCATCATCTTTATCACCGTTTTGGTGTTGTTGCCTTTAACCGCTGCCGCCGCTTGTATTCTGATGCCCGATCCGCCGGATCGGTCTGCCCGGTCCACCCATTGGCGCCAAACCGGCGCCGTATTGCTGCGCAATAAGAGCCTAAGGCGGCTGAGTTTTGGCTATTTTGTGGCCCAACTGGGGTTCCTCATATTTTTGTCATCGGTACAGTTACTCATCACTCGAGGTTTGCAAATACAGGCCTTTCTTTTTCTTATTTTCTTGCAACATATTGTTGCCATTGGTGCTATGCCCATCTGGCTTCGACTGGGTAAGAAATTCGGCAAGCACAGGGCCTACTGTTTCTCGTTGCTGCTGTCTGCTCTTGGCCTTATGGCACTGAACCTGGTGCCCAGTGGCGATCTAAATGCCGCCTCCCTGGTGTTCTTATTCGCCGGCTTAGGCTCCAGCGGAAAACTGATATTTCCACCGGCACTGGCCGCCGACACAGTGGATTACGACACATTGACGACAGGTTGCCGGGAAGCCGGCACCCATATGGCAGTGCTCAACCTGGTTAATAAATCGACCTTTGCCATATCAGTGGGTTTGGTGTTCCCGCTATTGGCTTTCAGCGGTTTTGATCCAACGGCCAGCGCCCCGGACTCTGGCCAGCCGATGCTCATGGCTATTAGCACTGCCCTGCCGGCAATTCTAATGCTGATAGGGGTTGCGGTTATGTGGAATTTCCCACTGAACCACCAACGTATGAAGACCATTGGACGCTTCCTGGAAAGAGCCCAGCGTCGCGCAAGCGCCACACCTTCATGATGCACTTTGTCACTAAAACGGAGACTTACCATGCCTGCTTTTCTCATCGCTGACATCGACGTTAAGGACCCTGAGGCCTATCGTGCCTACCGTGAAGCCAACCCAGGTATCGTCAACCGTTTTGGCGGTCGATATATTGCATTGGGTGGACAGGTCAAGGTTCTAGAGGGTGATTGGCATCCCAACCGCACCATCATTATCGAGTTTCCTGATATGGAGACCATTGATAGGTTTTATCAGTCGGAAGAATACGCCAATCTTCGCCCAATCCGATGGGCAAGCGCGGAATCACGGATGGTTGCTATTGAAACGTTAGACCAGCCCATCGATCGCCCCTAAGGGCTCTGGGCCACCCCTTTGGTGATTGCCAAAGGGGCGCAATGGGTATCACTACCCCACTCTATTGAGGGCTGGCTACTTCGCTGCTCGGGCCCCAAAAATATGCCGCTTCGCACCAATCAAGTGAGCATAGTCGATGCTGTTTTTGTCTTTCTTCTGAAAATCTATGGGCACAAAATCCACGTAAAGCTCTTCATCGCTGAAGCCCGCGTCGCTCAACAATTCACCCATATCCAGCTCATTCATTCGCCCAATAAAAGGTTCATTGTTGTTTTTGCTGTCCCAGTCTGTCAGGTACTGTTGCAACACCGTTTTCTTTGAAAATGGCAACATCTCCAGGTGGGCAACCACCCCTCCTGGCTTCACTAACCGGCGACACTCTTTCAAAATCTTTTTCACACCACTCACCGATGTCTCATGCATCATGATGTGAGAGACAATCAAATCAAATGAATTGTCCTCAAATTTTGTGCATTCAGCGTTTTGTTGGGAGAAATGAATGGCGCGGCCTAACGATTGGCTTCGGGCAAATCCGTAGCGCAACAACGGTCCACAAAGATCAATGCCATGAACTTCCGCATCGGGATACTTTTGAACGTAAGGGTGGGTGCTATGGCCGATCGTACAACCCATATCCAAAATGCGTTTCGGCTTCAGGTCAGGATATTTACTTAGCATATAGGCGCTAAGCATCTCACCAATACCGTCGCTGTAGTCACCCAAGCCGCCCATCATGTAAAGATGGATGCTCTGCTCATACAGTGCACCGGATGCCACATCGTTATCGCTGGTTTGGGACAGATACCCACCAGGCATCGTGTGGTAGTCAATCTTCCGCGCATAGGAAGGCAACTCAAGGTCCGGATCTAACTCCAAAGACCCTAGATGACCTGGCTCAGCTTTTCGATCCAAATAACGTTGATTAAGATCATCGATTTGTCGATCCACACCAGGAATGATGGATTCCCACATCAACTCTTGGGTGTTGCGCAGCATCGAGCTCCACATTTGGTGATAGGGGTCGGCCTTCATTGCCGGCTCTATCTGATCTCGATGCTCAGGAACCTGGCCTAGCTCCTTTTTGACCTTGGGCAATATGCGCGCGTCATAAACCACATCATGACCTGGGGTCAGTTTTGAGGTAATAATTCTTCGCATACTGCGAACGAATCCTTGCCGACTCTCCTCATCGTGGGCGAGTTTGGGCATCATGTCGTGAGTTGCGGGTCGTGGGGAATTGGCAGTCATTGTTGGATCTCTTCCTGAACCTTAAACGGTTTAATCAAACGGTTTAATCCTCTCAGCAGTTAACGCCCTGCTGAAAACCCTAGTTTACGGCTGCACCCATAATAGGAGTCAAGCCAAGGCCGAAATCAAGTCATAGGCAACGCACATCAACTTAGGTCCTGGCGGGTTAGCTATTCGCCGCAACACCCAGTTGTCGGGGGCAACATGGCCGATCACCATGGGGAACGATAGATAATGGCAATACGCGCATAGGACATTCCATTTGGGTCTGTTGAGCATAAACGCCAATATGAGATCATCTTAAGTCTTAAGTGAACGGTTCCAGCCCGATGGACAACAAAACTCGCCCGAAAACAGCCAGAGGTCGAAAACCGGTCTTTTTCCAAGACCCAGGTATCGACAAACTTGTCGCCATAACGATGGCTCTAGCGGCAGAAGTCTCAACCTTACGAGACCGGGTTGACACCCATGAACGACTGGCCGATGCCGGCATCAAACCTACCTCAGATGCGGTGGAGAGCGAAGAGGTCAGTGATGAAGTGGCGGTGCAGCGGCAAGAAAAAAGAGACGCCTTCGTCGATCGGGTGTTTCGCGCCGTTACCGACGAATTGGAGCGCCTTGAAAAGGGCAACAGCAAAGACTCTTACAACGAAATTATCGACCAATTGGCAAACTGATGTCGTTACTGAATAGACGATGGGCGTTCAGGACCAGCAACTTTTATGATTTTAAATCTAAAACGACAATGAGATACAGTGGCTAATCTTCTCCCACTGAATCCTTCAAGCCTTATGAATCTTCTGTCACCCCAATCGAAACTTTCCGCTGCGGTCCTTAGTCTTGCGCTTGGGGCAATATCTTGCGAAGCGTTGGCACAGGAAACGCCGGCGGAAGACACCCCTGCTCCACCCGCTGCACAGTCCAGTGCGATGCGGACTTTTGTCCAAGTGAGTGATCTTGAACGCTCTTTAGCATTTTACCGGGACCTCCTAGGTTTTGAGCTCTTGCTGACCGCAGAATATGACAGTGACAGGATGCGCAAATTTTTGCAGGTGGAAAAAACGGTGATACCCACTGTGGCCGTCATGTCCTCTGACGGAAAAGCCATCACCTTTTCGTTAGTTTCTGCGCCGGAAACTCAGGTCGATGCATCGGCCAATCGTAAAAATGCGCCTATCCTCATTGTGGATCGAAATGACGTTCCGGCGATTCACACTGCCGCCGTAGCAGCGAACTTCACAGTGATCTTCGAGCCCGAAGAATCCAGAAATGAGGAAAACACCTTGATAGCCCGGGAGCTGGGTCTCGTTGATCCAGACGGCAATCGAGTATTGGTATTGGAAAAATTCTAAATCACCACATAGAGGCAAGCGGTCCACTGCCCCACTCTATTCTCTACTGTAAGGCACACAGCCAATGACCGATTCTGACAGCAACCCTTCCCTTGGGAAAAAAATCAGTTACCGAAATTATGCTCTGGCGCTATTAACGCTGGTTTATATTTTCAACAATATCGATCGTCAGATTCTCTCCATATTATTGCAGTCCATCAAAGTAGAATTTGGTGTCAGTGATACCCAGCTAGGGTTTCTCTATGGCCTGGCCTTTGCTGTCTTTTATTCCATCATGGGTATTCCTTTTGCCATGTTGGCGGACCGCTACAACCGAAAAAAAATCGTCACCGCCTCGCTAACAGCATTTAGCGCCCTCACCGCCCTGTGTGGATTGGTTACCCAATTTTGGCAACTGGTCGTTGCTCGATTTTTTATTGGTATCGGTGAAGCCGGCACCAATGCACCATCCCATTCCATGATTGCCGATCTATTTCCCGCCAATGAACGTGCCACTGCGATGGGCATTTTTGCGCTTGGGGTCAACATTTCGCTGATGGTGGGTTTTTTTGGTGGCGGCTGGGTCAATGAAATATACGGGTGGCGACCGGCATTTTTATTGGCTGGAATTCCGGGGTTAGCCCTTGCCTTGTTGTTGGCCTACACCTTAAAAGAGCCGAAAAGACGCGTGCCGGTTGCCGCCCAGAAAAAACCGGACGTACCTCCTATTGGGAAAATCCTATCGTTCCTGTGGCAACGAAAGTCACTGAGACACATTGGCATGGGCGCAGCGCTGCAAGCCTTTATGGGTCTGGGAACGGTTGTCTGGTTGCCCGCATTTTTGGTCCGTTCTCACGGAATGAATTATGGGGAAATCGGCACCTATCTTGCGCTTGTTGCCGGACTTGTTGGGGCTGTCGGCACCTTTCTTGGGGGGTACCTGGCTGATCGTTTGGCCAAGAAGGACGCTCGTTGGTACTTGTGGTTGCCGGCTATTTGTATCTTGATCGTTCTGCCGGTCGCGGTCACTTTTTTCCTCACTAAAAACACCACACTGGCGATGTTTCTGTGGTTAATCCCAGCGTTTCTCGGCGGCACAAACCTGGGACCGGTATTCGCTACAACCCAGTCTCTGGTGCCAGCTAGTATGCGAGCCGTTACCGCTGCAACGCTGCTGCTAATGATCAACCTCATTGGCGCCGGCCTTGGCCCGCAACTCGTTGGCATAGCAAGCGACGCTCTGGAGCCTACCCAAGGCCAGGAATCGTTGCGTTATGCCTTGCTGGGTGTTTCCTGCATCGCGTTGTGGATTGCCTTTCACTATTGGCGGGGAGCAAAACATCTGCGCGGAGATCTCGCCTCCCTTACAGATCACGATTCGTCCAAGGCCATTTAGCCATGAATCGGATTGGTCTCGCCGGCGCGCTGGTACTAACGGGTTTTCTACTAGGGCCTACTAATCAAACACTGGCCTCGGAGACCCATGCCGAACTATTGAACAACACCGGCTGGGAGGCCTTTGGCGGCCTTCAGTCTGGTGGGCAGTATTCTGCGCTGGATCAAATCAATCTCGATAACGTCTCGCGGTTAACTCGAGCATGGGTGGCTCACACTGGCGACGTGGTGGAAGGTGACGCCGCAGAGGGTGGCTCGTCATTCCAAGCAACACCGCTGTATAGAGATGGCAAACTTTTTGTTTGCACCCCGATGAACCGAGTCATTGCCTTGGATGCCAGCACAGGAAAATCCCTTTGGACATTTGATGGCCAATCCACGTTACCCGATTCGGTGCCGAGGTTTGCGGCCAATTGCCGAGGGGTTTCTCTTTGGATAGATCAATCCGCCGACGCAGGCACCCACTGTGCGGTAAGAATCATTAAGCCGGATATTTTCGCCAGACTCACCGCAATTGATGCTGATACAGGCAAACTGTGCCCATCATTCGGCAACGGCGGCGTGGTGGATCTCAACACCTTTGAAAACGGCGGCGATGGCGGCCTGTTTCTCACCTCACCGCCGGCGATTTTCGAAAATCTAATCATCACAGGCAGTGGAGTTGGCGATAACGTCTCGGCCAACGCCGCTGACGGCATTGTCCGAGCGATCAATGCCAAAGACGGATCGCTAGCTTGGGAGTTCAACCCAATACCCGCTGCTCTTAGCGCAAGTACAGGGGGGGCAAACGTCTGGTCTTTTATTTCCGTAGATCAAGAAGCGGGCCTTGTTTATCTCCCCACAACCAGCCCCAGCGTAGACCCTTACGGTGCTGCTAGGACTGCGCCCATCCCCTATGCCAACGCTTTGGTGGCGCTGGCTGCCAATACGGGCAAAGTGGTATGGAGTTTCCAGACGGTGCACCACGACCTGTTTGACTATGACCTACCCGCCCAGCCTTTGTTGTTTGATCTCAACAAGGACGGACAGTCCATTCCGGTGGTTGTTCAGGTCACCAAAAGCGGTTACACCTTTATGTTCAATCGCTTAACCGGCAAGAGTGTCTATGCCATCGAAAAGAAGCCGGTACCGGCAAGCTCCATCGCCACCGAACAGGCCTCCCCCCATCAACCGGTACCCGTTTTACCCGAACCCTTTTCTCGCCAACAGCTCAGCCGCGAAGATCTTTGGGGCGTGACGTTTTTGGGCAAACGGGCCTGCCAGAAACGCTTTGACCAATTGCGCTATGAAGGATTGTTTACCCCGCCAAGTCTTGAAGGAACCGTGCAGATACCCTCGGCCCTTGGCGGCAGTAATTGGGGAGGCGCCGCAATCGATCCTCGAACCGGGTTACTGATTGTTAAAACCCAAAACCTGGCGTCCATTATTCGGCTGGTGCCTGCCGACCCGAATGAAACTCGACCCGCCGGGTCACCCCTAAAGTTTCTCCAAAAGCCTCTGAATGGCACACCTTACCGACTGGAAGGTGAGTTCTTTCTTGCCCCCTCTGGCATACCCTGTACACCGCCGCCTTGGGGTGAGCTGGTGGCCATTGACCTTGCCAGTGGCAAACAGGTTTGGCGCAGACCTTTGGGTCGATATCCGGTTTCTATGCTCAAAACACCGGAGGAGTGGGGCTCGCCGAATGTTGGGGGACCCATTGTGACCGGCGGCGGACTGGTATTTATCGGTGCAGGGATGGATAACACCTTCCGAGCGATCAGCAGCGCAACCGGCACCACGGTCTGGGAAGATAAAAAATTACCTGCCCCAGCCATGGCAGTACCCATGACCTACGAGATGGACGGCATCCAGTATGTCGTGATCGCCGCCGGCGGAAATTCGCTGGCAGAAACCGAGCAATCAGACGCTGTCGTGGCCTATCGACTGAAGCCATGATGGCGGGTCAGTCTCGGCGATATCGTCATTGCGACAACGCCGTTGCCCTACTCTAAATCCGTTGCTTCCGGATAAGGGGTGGGGGAAGCAGACTTTTTCATTCGCTCCAGCTCATCGGAAATTACCCGCAAAACCCGCTTCAGGTAAGCCGCTCGCTCTGCGGCTCGCTGTTGCCTAAGCTCATCGCTGATCTCAAAGGTCTCGATGTTATTGGTGGTAGGCAACTTATCTTGTTCAGCCAAACGCTCATGGGTATCCACCCGTTCCCGCAGTACTGAAACCTCGCCTGCTACTGACATCAAGATCGATAGCAATTTGTCCACACTGGGGTCGTCAAAAAAGTAGGGGCGCCGACCTTTTGCAACCGTAGGACGTTCGTCCAAATAAGGCATTATTGTTCTCCCATTGGATAAGCGCTCATGGCTGTTTTTCCGCGCCTATGGTGTGGTAATAACCGATACCCAAAGTCTTACCTGATTTGTTGGAATCACGCTTGGGCATTAAGACACTGGGGATTTGGTGTTCAAAATACGCCTCTTTGGCGAACCCGGCTGCATCAAACATGGATCGGAAGTCTTCATCTACCACTTTGCCCATATAAGGCTCGTTGTTGTAAAGCGCATTCCATTCATTGAGGTATTTGTAATAGGGGTCGGTCATGCCGAAAGAATCCATGTGCAAGACCACGCCGCCTGGGCGTAACAGTCGATGGCACTCTTTAATGATTCTAGGCCCTGCTTTGTGAGAGGTCTCATGGAGCATGGCGTGGGAGACGATCAGATCAAATGAGCCATCCTCAAACTCTGTGTGCTCAGCATTTTGTTGACTGAAGTGCACCGCCGTTTCTAACGCCTCTGCGCGATGATGTGCGTACTGTAAACAGGGTGCAGCAACATCAATACCGTGAATCTGCGCATCGGGAAACAAGCGTGCATAAGGCAGCGTGTTGTGGCCAATGGTGCACCCCATATCGAGGATCCGCTTAGGATTGAGGTCTGGGTAGTGCTCCTGGACCCATTGGCCAAGAGATTGGCCTATGTCGTCACACAGGGGCCCCGTGACCCCTTGGAAGTACAACATGATCGTTCGATCAAACTCAGCACCTGCAAGAAAGTCATCCGCGTCAAGCTGAGCATGATAGGCACCCGGTTTGCAGTGGATATCCACCTTGGTGTGATAGGACGGCATTTCAAAGTCAGGATCTACCTTCACTGAACCCAATGCGCTGCCGATTTTCTTTGCCGTTTGCTGCAATTGCGGCATTTGCCGCTCGATACTGGGTCGAACCGCGGTATACATCATTTCTTGACTGGTGCGCATCAGCGATGCCCACACTTGATTATAAGGCTCGGTCTCCAACGCCCGTCGAACCTCGGACCGACCATTGGGCGGCCTGCCCTTCTCTTTCAGGTACTTAGGCACAACTTGATTGTCGTATAGCAAGCGATTGCCTGGCATCACTTCTTCGTAAAGATGGGACATTAGGCTGCGAACAAAATCCTGCTGCGCATTTTCATCGTGAGTTGCATCAGGAAACATGGCGTGATTTTTGCGAGTCATGGCGATTTATGGACTTCCAGCAGGCATTCAGCAGAGGGTAGTTTAACCCCGCAATGGCAAACGTATGATTGAATTATTCTATTGGGCAAGCAGGCCACCCAATCATCAAATGGCGTCTAGACGGCAGCTGACTCCACCAGACCCAGCACAAACTCAGCGAGTGTTCGGCGATCCGTCTCATCTCCCATCACGATATTAGCCACCGCAACCTCAATACCGTTAGTCGCAATTTTCTCTTGTTGCTCTGCATCGGTTGAGTCGATCACCAATATGTCAGCCAAATTTCCATAGTGATCGGCAATGGCATCCAAGTCACAAGGGATATTCATCTCACCCATAATCTTTGCCGTGGGCCCTTTTAACGAGTTCCCACCGACAATTGGCGATACCACGATGACTGGGGCCGAATGGCGGCGCGAGGCCTCAGACACCCCCGGTAATGACAAAATGGGGTTCACGCTGAGGTAAGGGTTAGATGGGCAAACAACAAATGCGTCCACTGAGTTGTCGGTTAGCAAGGACGCAAATGCCGGCGCTGGCGTGGCCTGGTCAGCGCCGGTGAAGGAAATCTCCTGCACGGTTGGCTGACATTTTTGGCGAACAAAATAATCCTGAAACTCCAGCACTCCCTCGTTCGTATCCAAGGTTGTGCGAACCGGGTCATCGCTCATTGGAATCACCGCTGTCGCAACCTTCATTGCCCGCGCCAGTTCGCCAGTCACCTGGCTAAGCGTTCGCCCCTGGTTCAACTGCCAGGTTCTCCACACATGCACAGCCAGATCATGATCACCCAAAGAGAACCAGCTATCTGGCTTTAGCTCCTTGAGCGTGTGCATAAAAGACCAGGTTTCGTCGCGCCGACCCCACCCTGTTTCAGGGTTGTTTCGCCCTGCTAGGGTATACATTAAGGTATCAATATCGGGGCAAATCTGAAGCCCCAGGTGATCAAAGTCATCGCCGGTATTGGCGATCACTGCAAGCTCATCGTCCTCCAGCACACTGGCTAAGCCTGAGGCTAACTTTGCCCCACCCACGCCGCCGGACAACGCAACAATTCTTGCACTCACCGAAACAAATCTTCCTGATGGGGTCGCAACAAAGACTTTGCGGTGGATTCATCACCCAGATGCGGGACCCCGCGGACAATCACTGCAGGTAAACCTTCGCTCGCCTGCCCCATCAATACCGTTGCCGCCGCTGCGAGCTCATCTGCAAGGGCAGTTTCGGTGACCTTCAATTCACGACCGTACAAATCCTTCTCCCGGCGGCGGTCAACCAATGCCGCCATTCCCGCAACACCAATCGCATGCCCAACAATCCCTCGCCGCCAGGCTCTGCCGATGCTATCGGCAACAATGACACCTAACTCAATGGGCCAGTGCTTTTGCAACTCTGCTCTTAGCAACCGGGCCGATTGATCAGGGTCTATGGGCAGTAGCAATGCCGTTCCCGCGTCAACATTGGACTGATCGATTCCTGCATTCGCCATCACGATGCCGAGCCGGTTTTCGGTGA
Source organism: uncultured Gammaproteobacteria bacterium (assembly GCA_964559945.1). Lineage (GTDB taxonomy): Bacteria > Pseudomonadota > Gammaproteobacteria > Xanthomonadales > SZUA-38 > JANQOZ01. Next base: position 11,626 of record CAZLJY010000025.1, read on the forward strand.
TGATAACCCGCTCGTTTTGACGAACCACCTCTGCAGACTCTTGCAACACCAACTCGGTAAGCCTTGGGTCCCGACCCATTTGGGCGGCTACCTCTTTTGCTCTTTTTGAGGGTGTTACGGTGTCCAGCGTAACGAGTCTACCCTCTGCCTTGGATACAATTTTTTGCGCGATAACAAGCACATCGTTATCCAATAGCTGGAGTTGGCTTTCAGACAGTGCTGTGGTCAATAACGCTGCCAAATCGTCACCGTCTTGCACCATAGGAACGTGGTCTACGGCGATCAGTTCTAGGCGCCGAGGTGACGGCGACTCAGACAAACTCCTGCCCAACTTTGCAGTGCTGCCCCTGGGACTCTTTAACCTTTGATGCTAGCGGGATCAGTTCGTCACTCGGCCCAGTTAAATCCACTGCCGAATCGGTTTCACCGCTTGCGCCTTGACCGGATATGGCGGCGTACCCCGTGGTTCTTTGTTGGGGGTGACGGCCTAATTCGCGAATGTGTTGTTGCATCGCTGCCGCTGGAAGCTCTTGACCGTGAGAGGCACCCGCCGCGCGGCTGATGCTCTCATTCATTAGCGTTCCGCCTAGGTCGTTGCAGCCGGCGTTGAGGCAAGCTAGCGCACCAGGCACACCCATTTTGGTCCAGGAGGTTTGAATGTTAGGAATATGAGGATTGAGTGTCAGCCTGGCTACCGCGTGGATCAGCAGCGCTTCGCGAAAACTGGGCCCCTTTCTCGCCAAACCTTTGGCAAACATTGGCGCTTCCATATGAACAAAGGGCAGCGGCACAAACTCGGTTATGCCACCCGTCTTTTCTTGTAGCGACCGAATCCGCAATAGGTGCGCCGCCTGGTGACGATAGTCCTCTACATGACCAAACATTATGGTGGCCGTAGTTTTAAGCCCAACGGTATGGGCCGCGGTGATCACCGTTAACCACTGGTTGGTCGAGAGTTTATCGGGGCAAATTTTGGCGCGTATTTGGTCGTGGAGAATTTCTGCAGCGGTGCCCGGCAATGTACCAAGACCCGCCTCTTTCAGCTGCGCCAGGAATTCCTGCACCCCGATGCCCAGGGTCTGCGCACCCTGCCAAATCTCCAGCGGAGAAAAAGCGTGAATCGCCAGACTGGGAACTTCTTCGCGGATGGCTCGGCAAATCGCGAGGTAAGTCTCGCCGGTATATTTTGGGTGGATGCCGCCCTGCAGACAAACTTCCGTTGCCCCTCGATTTGCAGCGTCTTTTGCTCGCCCAACAATCTCCTCCAGGGCCAGGTTATAGGATTTTCCGCGGGCCTCAGGAGACCGCCTGCCTTTCGAAAAACCGCAAAACCCACATTGATAAAAACACACATTGGTGTAATTAATGTTTCGGTTTACCACAAAGGTGACCGTGTCGCCGCTGACCTTTTGCCGCAGCACATCGGCTGCCTCGCAAACCTCCGCAACAGCGCCGCCCCGCGCCGAAAGAAGTTTGATGATGTCATGGCGAGTCAGCAGATCGCCTTGGCAAGCACTACCAATAATATTGTCCAGGTCATTGGATGAATTACGGGTAAGGATCAAGCCTGAATCCATGTCCACCCCGGGGGCCGGCACAACGGTTCCGCTGCCTGCGACCCAAGGATCACAGCGCCCATAACCCTGGCCATCTTGGTGATGCAAGGTGGGTGTGCGCAAAGCCGGATCTAACCACTTGGTGGAGTCTTTTAGGTAGGCGGGATAAATGGCCAGGCGCTCAACCAAGGTCTTATCGGCGTCCTCAGTCTCAGCGGCCAGCACTTGCAAGGTGGGCCAGGAAGCCTCCGGGTTCACGTGATCTGGAGTCACCGGCGACACACCGCCCCAGTCGTTAATTCCAGCCCGAATCAGCGTAGCGCTATACCCTCGATTGAGATTTGGCGGCACTTGGATATTCATTTGAGGGCCAAAAATTATTCGCGCTGCAGCCACTGTCCAGGCTAGGTCATGGATATCCGGCTCCGCCGCACCAGCCATCTTTGTGCCAGGTTTTGCGCGGAAATTCTGGATGATAATTTCCTGAATATGACCGTACTGAGCATGCAAGCTCTTTAAGACCCGCAGGGCGCGAAGTCTTTCCTGGCGGGTTTCTCCAATGCCAATCAATATTCCTGTAGTGAACGGGATATTGAGTTCACCCGCATGACGGATATTTTGCAGTCGTAAAAATGGGTCCTTATCCGGTGACCCGAAGTGCGGCCCCCCTTTGTCACTCAGTCTGGGCGCTAAGGCTTCCAGCATCAGCCCCTGGGATGCCGATACACGACGCAGCATAGCCAGTTCGTCAGGGCTCATTACGCCGGCGTTGATATGGGGCAACATACCGGTAGACTCGAGCACCTGCTGAGCCATCGCATAAACGTAGTGAAGGGTGGACTCAAAACCGTTTTCCGACAACCAGTCCCTGGCATGTCGATAACGTAATTCTGGTTTATCACCAAGGGTGAATAAGGCCTCTTTGCATCCCGCTCGCTGCCCTGCCTGGGCCACTGACAGCACCTCGCTAGGCGACAAATAAGGGGCTGCAACCTGGGAAGGCACCTTGGCATAGGTGCAGTAATGGCAGACATCACGGCACAGTCGGGTTAGAGGAATAAAGACTTTTCGTGAGTAACTAACCCGCTGCCCATGGCCTTCATCCCGAACCGATGAGGCGGTAAGCAGTAACTGTTCAAGGCCTTCGGCGCTATCGAACGATAGCAACTGCTCATCGGTCAACGACGTTTCAATTCTTCCTGGGATGACACTCATTGAACAAGGTGGCCCAATAAATCAGGACTGAACGGCCTGCTGGGCTTTCGCTTATTTTGCTGCAGTGCCTGGGCATACTCATCATCTTCAAGTAGCGCCTGGGTCTTTGTTCGTGTTGGCATGGCAGACAGCGCTAGAAGATCTTCACGAGTATCAATATCCAGCTGCAAACCCGGCAACGAAAGGTTGTTCACCTGTAAACCTGCCCCTTGAATAAAAGCGCAATGTTGAGCAAATGAATTGGTTCCGAAAGCCAAAGGGATAGGCAATGGTGCCTTGCTTGCAATACAGTTGCTGCCTGTCCCCTCTCGGTCACTGACAATGGTGACGCTGTCCGGAGTATTCACGCTGGAAACCACTTGGCTGATTTCATCCGCGGTTACAAAGGGGGTATCGCCAGGTAGGGCGACAATTCGATTAACGCCCGTTTTCAAAAGGACTTTGACCGCCTCATAAACCGCCGCAGAATGACCATTATCGGTGCTTGTGGGAATCAGTTGCGCACCATAGTGTTGGGCCAGAATTTTGGCATTGCTGTCGGCCGTGATTACCGAAAAACCCGCCAGTCCCGGCGTTGAACCTACGGCCAGCAGAACGTCTGCCAGCATGTGCTCAACCAGCCGGCGTCTTTGTAATGGCGTCAAACAGGTTTTTAACCGTTGCTTGGCCGCATACAATTTTTTTATCGGAATAACCGCCCAGGTTTTCGCTGTATCCGTGGCGGGCGCTGACGAGGTTTCGTTCACTCAGTGGGTCCAACGATTTTGATGCCTGACCCTTTGATGCCGTAACGTTTGTTGATGAAAATCAATACCGAAGTCAACGCTTCACCCACCACGGAGTTATCTATAGGCCCGGCGTGCCAACCGCGATGGCCGGTCGCCTCAACGAGCTTAATGACTTCAGCTCGAGCATCGGGGCTATTGCCGCAGACCAATATGTCACTTTGGTCTGTTGAGTCCTCATGCTGAAGGTGGGCCGCTGCCACGTTATGAAACGCCGAGACCACCTGCACGTCTGGGCCCAGAATTTGTTGGGCGCTTGCCGCCGCTGGCCAATACTCTGAGAGCTGCACACGGCTGACTTTTGGCGGAACCAGTGGCACAGTGGTGTCTACGACAATTTTGCCTGAAGTTACCTCACGCAATTGCTCCATGGTTTGCTGGTGGTGGGAAAACGGCACCGTCACAACCACCAAATCTGCCTGCGCCGCGGCCTCAACGTTACTCGCGCTGCTCACTCGGTTACAGGAAAGGCGCTGATTTAACGCTTGCGCAGATTCCTGCCCCTTCGCCTCGTCCCGGGAGCCCACGATCACTGAGTATTCGGCCCTCGCCCATTGAAACGCTAAGCCGCTACCCAGCGCCCCCGTGCCCCCCACAATGGCAATACTTGGCAGTTGGTCTGTCATGGTAAATATCTCTCCAGCGGAAGGCGTAAGCGAAAGGAATTTGGTCTTCTCAAAGGCTAGTGTCTCAGTGATAAAGGGTTAGATCAATTGATGCTGCCAATGGTCGAACCGAAATCACCACGTTGCTCAACAATGTGGTGTGTGTACACTGAATATCCTCAAAAGAAGCTGTAGATTCAAGCACCTGTGTTATGAGCAAAGATTCAAATATCCAAGGTCCAAGCCCCTCAGAATCGCCGGACACAAGCCGGCGCCAGTTCCTGAAAGTCACGGCCTTAGGCAGTGCGGGCTTTATGATCGGACTGGCTGGACCCAACCCCGGTGCTTTGGCAAGCGGCCAGGCGGTTGATGAAACGGCAGTAATGAACGATTTTGTGAAGGTCAGCGCCAATAACACCATCACCGTCGTCGTTAAACATCTCGAGAAAGGTCAAGGAGTTACCACTGGGCTTTCCGCAATTGTGGCCGAGGAAATGGATGCGGACTGGTCTCAAATTGACACCGAGTTTGCACCCGCTGACGCCTCCCGGTATCGAAATTTGATGTTCAGCACCAAACAGGGCACCGGGGGATCGACCTCGCTGGCCAATTCCTGGATGCAGCTAAGACAAGCCGGCGCAGGCGCCAGAGCGGTTCTGGTGGCAGCCGCGGCTAAACGCTGGAACGTGGCGACAAGCGCGATTTCAGTGAAGAGTGGGCGTGTGAGCAGCGGCGATCATTCCGCAAGCTTTGGTGAGCTGGCAGCGGCTGCCGGCGAGATTGAAGCGCCTGCGGAGGTTTCACTGAAAGACCCCAGTGACTTTCAATTGATCGGTACCAACCTGCCCCGCAAAGATTCACCGTCAAAAACCGATGGCAGCGCCCAGTTTGGCATCGACCTAACACGGCCGGGTATGAAAATTGCCGTTGTGGCCCGGCCGCCAAAATTTGGCGGGCAACTGAAGTCCGTCGACAGCAGCAAGGCCCTAGAGGTCGACGGGGTGAGCGCAGTGGTGGAGATTCCTCGAGGGGTCGCTGTGCTGGCGGACAGCTATTTCAGCGCGTTACGGGGACGAGATGCGTTGGTTCTACAGTGGGACGACAGCAACGCTGAAAACCGTGGAACGACAGAGTTTGAGTCCGAATACACGGCGTTACTTAACGAGAAAGGGTCCACCAGCCGCAATGATGGTGACATCAGCAAAGCCTTCCCGACAGCAGCCAAAGTGGTTGATGCACAATTTATGTTCCCCTTCCTGGCCCATGGGGCAATGGAGCCACTTAACTGCGTGATCGAACTTTCGCCGCAACGCTGTGAGGTGTGGACAGGCTCCCAACAACCCTCCGTCGATCAGACCCGGGTGGCGGAAATCACCGGACTGGATGCCAAACAGATCTTTATCCATACCGTTATTGCCGGTGGCAGCTTTGGACGGCGCTCTCCCCCTGATTGCGATTTTATCGCTGAGGCCGCAATGATTGCCGTTGCTGTGAAGGGCCAATACCCGGTGAAGTTGCAGTGGTCTCGGGAAGATGACATGCGCGGCGGCCGATATCGACCCATGGCGGCGCACAGGATGCGCGCTGCAATCAGCAGTAACAACGAACTCATTGGCTGGGACCAACGGGTGGTCTCTCAATCAATTTTGAAGGGCACAACCGCTGAGCGGTTTGTTCGAAACGGCATTGACCCAACGGCCATCGAAGGCTCCCAGCACCTGCCCTATGCCATCGATAACTTTCATCTGGATCTCCATCTGGTGCCCTCAGGCGTGCCGATTTTGTGGTGGCGTTCGGTGGGTCATTCTCACAACGCTTTTGCCACAGAGGTGTTTTTTGACATGGCAGCAAACGCCTGTGGCAAGGATCCCTACGAAATGCGCAGAGATCTCCTGACAGGACACGATCGCTTGCTGGGTGTGCTTAATCTCGCTGCAAAAGCTGCTGACTGGAGTAAGCCTCTGGGCCAAGGCCGAGGGCGGGGAATTGCCTTACATAAATCCTTCAACAGCTATGTCGCCCAGGTCGCCGAAGTGTCGGTTTCCGACAAAGGTGAACTGGCGGTGGACCGGGTTGTTTGCGCCATTGATTGCGGCCTGGCTGTAACACCGGATGTCATACGGGCCCAAATGGAGGGCTCCATCGGTTACGGACTATCTGCTGCCTTAAGAGAGCAAATCACCTTAACTCAAGGCGAGGTGGATCAAAGTAACTTCCACAACTACCCACCGCTTCGCATTAGCGAAATGCCGGATATTGAAGTCCACATCGTCAAATCCGCCGAACCGCCCAGCGGCGTCGGTGAACCCGGCCTTCCACCCATTGCGCCAGCTGTTGCTAACGCCATCGGGGATGCCACCGGTACCTATTTGACTCGACTGCCGTTTGCCGATCAGTTGTCGTAAGCCGGCCCCTATCAATAATCGGTTCGATCGCTGACCAATTGGTTTCTGCCTAGGGCTTTTGCCGCATAAAGTGCATTGTCTGCGTGGCCAATAAGTATCCCTGGGTCCAATGTCTCAGCTGGCGTCACGGCAGCCAGACCCGCGCTGACAGTGACCCAGTCAGCAGTTGGGGACTTTTTATGTGGCAGCTCTGCGGACAGGACAGCGGTAATAATTTGCTGTCCTAACCGGTAAGCCTCGCTGTAATCCACATTGGGTATCAGCACCGCAAACTCTTCACCGCCATAACGGGAAATTGATGCGTCGGGTTCACAGACCGCCTGAATGATGTGGGCCACCTGGATCAAACAGCTGTCCCCTTCTTGGTGCCCGTAGTAGTCGTTATAAGCCTTGAAGTGGTCAACATCTACCAAGATGAGCGCGATCTCGTTGTTGCCGCTCTCAGACAACGCCCAGTCCCGTTCTAACATCTTGTCAAACTGGCGTCGATTGGGAATGCCGGTCAGCGGGTCAGTGCTGCTGAGAGACTCAAGCTCCGAGGCAATATCCACGATACGCTCCTGCTCTGCCTGCAGCAGGCTATTGGCATCACCAAGTTTCTCCACCTTACCTTCCAGTGTGCGATTCAACTCGGTCACTTCAAGATTTTTCGCCTCAAGACGGTTGGCAAGATCCTGGTTGGCCAATGACAACCGTATTGCGTGGCGGTGGAATTTGGCGAAGCGACGGGACAAAACGCTTAAGCTGATAAAACCAAAAACGGTGAGGAATGCTGGGGCCCACATGGCATTAGGTCGAGTCAACAAAATGACAAATACTGGCAGCGTTGTTGTGGCGGAAAATAGAAAATAGGCTCTTTGCCGATAGGAAAAAATCAATACACCACCTGACACCAACCCCACCATGACCATGCAAACCACAACCAATTGAGTGATATCCGCGACCAAAGTCAAATATCCAAGCAGGATGCCCCAAAGTAACCCGGTAGCCAGCTGAACAGTGTCAACCCATTTCAGCCAAAGTCTAATGCTCCTCTGGTCACGTTTGGTGAGTTTTTTGTAACGGGTCGAAATTCCGGTGCGAATGATGAGAACGCTGAGATAGCCCATCAACCACAGCCCAATCACCCACAGTGAAACATCTCCCCAGAATACCCAGGTCAGAACCACAACGTTAATCATCGCGGCTGTGATAGCGGTGGAGTGCTGACTGAACATAAGTTCCAGCACTTGCCACTCCGCTCGATGGTCCGCAACCGCGGTGGCGGTATCTTTCGGGTCGACGGATTGATGTTGGGCGCTATTTTTCATAAGTTTGATCTTGGAACCGATGACTATTCAAACCTAGTTCATCGACAACAGCCAAACACTATGACCTGTTGTCCCCGACGGATTCGCGATCCTTAGCGCGAAACGCTCGATATTGACAAAAATTTGCTTACTAACATTGGGGATAACAAATGGGGTAACAAATGGGGTCAGGCTCAAGTGCCAGGCTTGGCTGACAAGTTAGGTCGGGGTTTATCCTCACTGGCTTAGGCAAATTCACCTACCGAACCAACGCCAATGTGGGCGAAGGTATAGCCCCTGACTTGGTTATGTTGGAACACCCGCCGTGCCCAGACGCCCTCGGTTTTGCCCAAGAAATGTACCCGCTCACATCATTCAGCGTGGCAATGACCGCCAAGCGATTTTCGCAGCCGAGAGTGATCTTGCGGCATACGCTCATTGGTTGAGGGAGGCAGCCGAAAAGTTTGATGTGGCTGTTCACGGCTGGGTCTTCATGACCAATCATGTCCATCTGCTGTTAACGCCATCCACCGATTCAGGTATTTCAGATCTCATCCAAAGTCTTGCCCCGCGATATTCGCGCCACTTCAACTACACGTACGCTCGCACGGGCACACTCTATGAGGGACGTTTTAAATCGTGCCTGGTGGAAGATCACAATTACCTACTGACATGCCTTCAGTACATAGAACTTAATCCAGTAAGAGCAGGCATGGTGACAGACCCCGGAAATTATCCCTGGTCAAGCTACCGCTCTCACGCATTCGGCTTACCGGTAAAAATGTGGTCCCCTCACCCGCTATACCGCACCCTTGGCGAAAGTCCAAAGCAACGCCAACAAGCCTATCGCCAGCGCATCACCCAACAACTCGACCAAGCCGTCATCACCAAAATTCGCCACTGCGTTAACACGGGCATGGCGCTAGGCTCAGATAAGTTCAAGGCCCAAATCGATGCCTTGACTACCTAACCCCTTCAACACCTCAAGCCTGGCACTTGAGCCTGACCCCATAAATTAACCCCAAAAATTGCACTTGTGCCTGACCCCATAAATTGCTGCATTAACACCGGCATGGCACTAGGATCAGAAAAATTCAAAGCCCAAATCGACGCCTTGACCACCTAGCCCCTGCAACGCCTCAAGCCTGGCACTTGTGCCTGACCCCATAAATTGCAAATTGTAAATTTAATTGCCCACAAATTTATTGAATGAAATCAATTCTGTTTCCGCTCGGCAATGATATTAGTACAAACGTTTTCTTATCTAGCTTGTCAATTTGGAATTTAGCAGAAACCTGTAACAGGTTCATTGTAAATTGGGGTTTGGATTCAAAGCCAAGAAAATTGCCGCCTGGTCGATAATTGTATAGCGCAATCCGTAGCTCATTATTCTCAACGCAGTAGGCTGCTCGATTTCCTAACGAGTCGACCAATCCGCTTCTGTCGAATGTCAAACTTTGTGTTGTATCAGCTCGCAGTCTCCACGTTTGACGCAGATCTAACAAATCAGTGCGAGGGTTCTTACAAAGCCTCTGACTCACTCGGTTCTCAAAATTCGAAATCTCTGAAGCAAGACTGGAGTTGACGCCCAGCGCAAAAAACACAAATATTAAAAAAAAAAGCTGCATATTGGCTCGATTACACTAAACACACATGGAGTCAACAGGAGCTCCTAGGATCGAGTTGACAAATAACAGTAGGATCGATGTTTTGATGCATTAACTTTGTTAACCAGTCATAGTAATTGAAAGCCTCTTGGCGAGCCTCCCCAGCAGCAGTGCCTAGCTTAATTGATGCTACGAGTACTTTGCAGAGGATCTTTGCGCGTTTGAATTTTTTTGATGTGCCACAAAACGCCAGAAACTTCTCATCCCCGCTCAATGGAATGTTAACATTTACATCGGTTTCGAAGCTGTGAGCTTTATCTATATACCAGATCTCGTCTTCCGGGCACTCGTCCTTCTCGCAACGAATGCGATATCGGATATCACCCTCAGTATGGAAAGTCAAAGATATCGCCCAGTCCGAGATGCCATTGAATCGCGGCCGGCTGACATCGATTCCTCGGATATGTGGGGCCTCTTCCCAAAATCCTTGCACAGCCAAACCTAAAGGGTCAAACAACAGAACGGGGTTGCCAAATGCATAACCAAACGTGTTTACTCCACCTTGCAAACCAATCGGATCACTCTGCACATACCTTCCAATCCCAGAATCATAATCCCGAAAATAGTTATAACTCAGCCCAGTCTCCCCATCAAAATACTGCCCAGGAAACCTCAACTCACTCCCCTGCGCCCCACTCTGCACATGCACCCCACCAAACGGCGTAAAGTCCACACTCCAAACCACCGCCCCAGTCTCATCAGTCATACCCTGCGGCGTACCCAGATGATCAATATGGAAGTAATACAAATTACTGCCTTCTGACACCGCCAGCCGCTGACCGTCTTGATACAGGTACTCCCGCACAATGGCCCCGGTACCATCAGCTTCAGCAATCAACATTCCGTCATTGCTGTAGATGAAGTACGTGGTGACCCCACTAGCGGTTTTCTTCACCCGCTCGCCGCGACCGTTGTAGTCATAGTCACCCAGATCCGTCACCCCCTGATCGGAGCCCACCATGCGGTTACGGTCGTCATACACAAACTGCCGATTGCCATCGTTAGTGATGTTGCCCACCGCGTCATAGCTATAGGTATCGCTATCAACGCTGGCCAGACGGTTACTGTTGCTGGCGTAGCCATAGGTGCTGGTCACACTGTTGATCACCGATTGGGTGCGGTTGCCCACCGGGTCGTAGGCGTAGCTTTCACTTCCATAAACGCCGGTGGCGCTGTCCAGACGGTTTAAGGCGTCGTAGCCAAAGCTCTGGTTTTTGGTTGCGTTTAAGTGATCGGTGATTCCTGTGATATTGCTGTTGGCGTCGTAGCCATAGCTGCGATCCATGGCTACCCCTTGATCGATATCGGTAACCCGATACGCCAGGTCGTAATCTCGGGTCACTTGGATACCATTACCCAAAGTCATGGCGTTCATGGGCCCAAATGGCAGATAGCTGATATTACTGGCCAGGGTATCGGTGGTGCCATCAAAGCGGCTGATAGCGCTAATGCGAGCAGCGGCGTCACGGGTGTAGGTCACTACCTGGCCGCTGGGATAGGTCATCGTTAACAGGTTGCCGGCGCCGTCGTAGGTGTAGCCCAGGGTGAAGGTGTGGCCATCGATGATCTGGGTTTCGCTGGTGAGCTGCCCCAACGCGTTGTAGGTGTAGTTCGTGCTACCCGTCGCATCAGTCATGGCGGTGAGACGGCCTTTGCCGTAGGTGCCCTGGTCGTAGGTGTAGGTGATGTCCAGAGAGGTACCCGCATAGTCGATGAAGGTTAGGCGATTGAGCGCATCGTAGGTGTAGTTCACTGTTACGGATCTGGCATCGGTCATTGAGATGCGGTTGCCGGCATTATCGTAGGTGTAGGTGGTGATGCCGGTGTCTGGACTATCGAGTTGGGTAAGGTTATCTAAGCCGTCATAGGTGTAGGTGGTTACCAGGCCACGCGGGTCTGACACAGAGGTTAAGTTATCTCTTTCGTCATAGGTGTAGTTTGTTCCGGCAGCACCGGACATTGTTGTCGGATTGCTAAAAAGGTCGGAAACTTCTGCTGCAGAAAGTGCGCGATCGTAAATTCTCAATTCATCAAACATTGAGTCTCGTGCGCCGTAGCGATTGTTGTGACTTTCACCGATTGTCCAGTGTTTATCATCAATTGCTGTTGTATGACTTCGTGATTTGGATGCAACCAAAGTACCGTCGAGGTAGACCTTGAGTTCGTCGTTGGAATAAACCGCAACCCAATGGTTCCAAACCCCTGCTTGGGATTGGAAATAGAACCCAGAGGGGCTCACTTTATTATCAATGAAAAACTTGCAATACCCGGTAACACACCAAAACGCGAATTCGCCCAGGGCACCCATGTTGCTCTTACCAGTGCCAAATTGAGCGCTGTAGTTGTTGAGCTGAAACCAAAAGGACACGGTGTATTCATTTAAACCCTCAAACCCGTTCAACTCTCCCAGGTCCAATTTTGTTCTCACACTATCAAGCTTTACCGCGGAACCTGCGATACCGTTTGGATAACTGACTCCTCCTTTGATTATCTGGCCATCCGGGTTGTTACCTGTGCCATCGGCCAACGTTCCCTCGAAACTGTAACCGGCGACCAAACCGGAACTTCCGGTGGACTGGGTCGACGGCTGGGTTACACGCAACAGTCTGTCGAGTGCGTCGTAGGAATATTGGGTTTGGTTGCCATTTCCATCGGTGGTTGACAGATTATTTCCGGTAACGCTTGGCTCAAAATCTGTCGGGTTACCCACCCCATCAATCAGCCGCAAGGTTTGACTGAGGTCGTTGTGAATTCTGGACAGCTGTTGACGCAAGGCACCGCTTGCATCTTTGGTTGATTCAAGGGTTCTGTTGCCTGCATTATCCAGCGTGTATTCAATGGCATTACCAAAGTTATCGCGTATTTCCACTAATCGGTGGGCGGTATCATATTCGTACTCGACGTAGCTTCCGCTGGGCTGGGTTGTGCGAATAAGCTGCCCCGCGGCATCATAGTCCAGCACAGTGCTGTGTGCGTTTGTCGTGACATTAACCAAGCGCCCTCGCAGATCGTAGGATAGAAACTGATCTACTCCGTTGGAGTCTCTAATTTGCAGTGGCCTACCATTTCCGTCATAGGCCAGATACTCAGTCGTATTTCCAATACCGTCGGTCACTCGCTGAATGTCCCCAGGAAGGTGATTAACGCCAATAAAATTGTAGTAGGTATAGGTCGTGATATCCGACACATCAGTTCGAGGGCCATCCATCTCCAACAATCGCCCCAGCACTGGACAATAGCCGCTTGCAATGTCTGACTGTTCGCAGTAGCTATACGCCCAATTCCTAGTCGATCCAGTCAACGTATCCTGCTCGGTCCGCGACGTTATTTGCCCACGAGAATTGTAGGCATAGTTGGATTGGCTGTTTTGTCGGGTTATTGATAGTGGCTTCCTAAAAACGCTGTGCCAGACAGTGGTAGTTGTCCGCGCTTCCGCCGTGCCTGCAGCTTCTGTCTCGGAAACCATGAGCCCACGGCTATCGTAGTCAAAATCGGTAACGACCCCATCAAAGTCGGTAACCAGATCCCTAAAACCGTTTTGATCGTATGTAGTAAATTGTGCGCCGCCGCTGCCACAGTCACTGCACGGTTCATCTACGGAGGCTATCTTTCTAACCCCCGCGGCGAGAACAAAATCGTACTTACGAACAACCCCGAGCGGGTCAGTTACATAGGTGGTCAGACTTTCATGGGGATTCGATCCATAGGCAAATGAATGCCTGTTCACCCCATTTCCATTTTCCGTCCATCGGACTTGGGAATTGTGGTTCGGCGATGCGTTCCCTGCGGAGTAGTAATCGAACCTTGAGTACCGATCGCCGTTCTCATCGGTCACCCCGGTCAGAGCGTTGACATTGTTACTGGGCGAGTCGTTGTATTCGTAGTGATACCTTCGCACTGATCCATCAGGGTATTCTACGAAGGTGAGGTTTTTGTAATCCAGATACAAATAGTCCGTCCGTTCGCCATTGGGCTGTATCATCGATCCCAAGCGGCCATCGGCGTTGTACAAAATCGTTAAGTTTCTGCCCGACGCTCGGGTAATTTTCGTGCGGTTGGTATTAGGCCCATGCAACACGTCGTTCACAGTATCGTGATTGACAAAAAGATCTTCTGAAGGCCAGGAGATTTTGGTGAGGTTGCCGTCCAAGTCGAACGTTTCTATTTGGTCATCACGACCTCGATATACCCAACCCACAGGATTGCCACCAGAGTCCAAAGACTTTTCCAGCGAAAACCGATCATCGCTATTGGCTTGGTAAGCAGTCCCATTCCAATAGAATCGGTGCCGGCTGCCGTCTGCTCGATGAACCACAACAATATCGGTGAACGATGAGGTTTCAACGAAAATCTCAAAGGAATGAAACCACGTTCCCCCACCGATTTCTTGGCCATTCGCCCCTAATCGAACTGGCCTTGATGCCATGTGATTATAGGTTCTAGTGAACGTCAACATTCCACCGTTGGGGTCTGTAAAATCCCGTTCTGGCTGAATTTTATTGCCATCTGCGATACTCGTAGGGTTGCCGACCGCAGGGCAAGCCAGGGCTGGCGTTCGGTAACAAAAACCGTCTTCGGAAGCGATATCTTTCGCGGCATACCCGGCCGGACAGACTATTTCTGTCGTTCGAGTGATTTCCTGTGCGATATTGTTGGCAATGCAACTAGTACTTGGACTTCCGGCAACAACATCCCAATAAGCGCTGCGAACACCACAAGTAATGGGAGGCTCATCATAAGGAAGACACCAAGCGTTCGGATGGTCTGGGAGATGGCCATGGAAATCGGCATCTTCAGAGGTGAATTGCAAGGGCTCACAGAGGCCTGGGTTTTGTTCATACCACCAGGTTATCGTTAGTTCTGCATCGGCTTTTGCCTCCCCGTAGGAGAAAAATGGCCAACCCGACGAAGGTCCATGCCCCATGCAGACATTATGCCCGCACCAAGCATAGGTATGAGGTTTCACGATGGGATCAACGCAATCAAGCGTGCCAAAGAGCGAGGCGTCTGAGCAATCAGAACGAGTAACAGCTTGGCTTTCGCTGGGTTCACCTAAACCCGCTATGACGAACATAGAAATAATTAAGGCACGAATAAACGATTGCGTGTTCACCAGAGGTTCTCCCGGATAAGTTTCTCTCAGATACTCTCCATTCGGATTTTTTCGCAAGAATTGATCACGCTGACTTGTTAAAATCGGAATTAATGAGCCTCACCGATCCAGAAATCACCGATTTGCTCAATCAATGGCGGAGCGGAGACCTATCGTCTAGAGATAAGCTTGTGGGCATCATCTACCCCCAGCTCAAAAAACAATGCCAAGCCTGTCTCCATCAGTTCGGCATTAATTTGTCACTTTCGGCAACTGAGTTGGCGAACGAGGTGTATCTGAAACTTCACCAGCTTATGAATTTTCAGTTTTCCCATCGCCTGCAATTCTTTGCTCTCCAAGCCACTCTGGTTCGAAGAATCATTGTCGACTGCGCTCGTGCGCGTTCAAGCGTTAAGCGGACTGAGGTTGCGTTAGAACTTGATTGCAGTGAAAGAACTCCAGCGGAATGGCTGGACCTGGAAAAAGCCCTTGTAGACCTTCATGACAAAGATTCCGTCAGCTCGGATGTGGTCGAACTTAAAGTGTTTGGCGGCAGGACTGCAGCGGAGATTGCGGAAATACTAGGCATCTCGACAGCAACCATCACCCGGAAATGGAAATTTGCGAAAGCGTGGATTGGCGCTCAGCTCAGTAACGGTTAGGACATCATGAACGCAGCTTTTGAAAAATTGCAGACCCACTTCGAAAAATTGTCCCGACTAAATGACGCCGATCGCGTAGACGCATTGAACAAAATTGCTTCTTACGATTTAGATCTTTCAAGCCAACTGAGAGCTCTACTGGAAGCCAGTGGAGCCAGTAATGCCATCAATACCGGCCAAGGGGTAAGAGCCCTCTCAACTGCCTATTCTGAGCTTAAAAAAGGCGATATTGTCGGCCGCTATACGATCAACCGCCTACTGGGATCTGGCGGCATGGGCGTGGTTTACGAAGCAAGCTCAACGGAAGAAGGGCTTGGGCGAAGAGTCGCCCTGAAGATCATCAAACCTGAAAAGGCCAATCTGCTGGTTAATCGATTTGATATTGAGCGGCAGATATTGGCCAAGCTTGAACACGCCAATGTTGCTCGGTTAATCGACTCAGGAGCCTATGAAGGCCAGCAGTATTTCGCCATGGAGTATGTTGAAGGCCAAGACATACTGAGCTGGGCAAGCACCCGAACGCTGACTGAACGCCTAGATATCTTCCGACAAGTTGGGACGGCAATCTCAGCGGCCCACCGAATGTTAGTTGTGCACCGAGACCTGAAGCCCGGCAATGTCTTGGTGACTGATGACGATCAGGTAAAGCTATTGGATTTCGGCATCGCCAAACCGCTTGCAGATCGGCTAGGCGATATGTCGATAGAGTCCACTGCCACTCATGAGCGAATTTTTTCGATACAAAACGCGGCACCGGAACAGCTTACCGGCGGCACGATTTCTGTTGCCTGCGATATCTATGCTCTGGGGGTATTGCTCTATCAACTTCTGTCTAACAAGCCACCCTTCAGTTTTGAAAACCATAGCTACGCAGAAATAGAAAAAATCATTTTGGGTCAGGAACCCAAAGCGGTAAGTCGCGGTGCTGATCCACAGCTGGCTTGGACCAACACACTCAAGGGCGATTTGGACGCCATAGTAGCCAGATGCCTTCGTAAAGATCCGAACAGCCGATACTCATCGGTTGAAGCGCTCCTAGATGACCTGGACAACTATGCACATGGCAAACCTGTCGTCGCACGCCAAGGTACTTTCACCTACGTTCTAAGCAAATTTCTTCGTCGAAATAAGTGGCCGGTAACGGCGTTCGCCGTTTTTGCGCTGATGACGATGGTAGGAATCACCCTTGTGCTTCAGCAGTCTGCAGAAGCAGCCCGGGAGGCTGAACGCGCAAGAACCGCCATCAGCATATTGGTTGATGCTTTTGAAGCTGCAGACCCGGAAGCAACCCGGGGCGAAAGCGTCACTGCTCGAGAGGTGTTGACCCGAAGCCGAGATGCGATAAACCAATCAGGCTTAAAAGACCCTCAGACGCTCGCTCAACTCTATTCAGCCCTTGCGCGCGCCAACTTGGCGTTGCAACAATTTGATGAAGCTCGAGAGCTACTGGATGCAACCATAATTGCCCAGCCACAAATCGGAAACTACTCAGAGTTGGGGTTGGATATCGCATACAACCGTGGAAATCTCGCCTACCTAACGGGTGATTATGAAGCGGCGACAGAACTAACACAGGACATTCTCGACAATGGGAGTCCCAACCCAGAAAATCGTATCGAATTTCAGATTCTGCTGGCGAAGTTGATGCTCAGCCAATCGCAGTACGCCGACGCTGTGCCATTTTTGACCGAATTGCTCAATGACGATTTAGCGAACATGACCCGAGACCAACAGGTCAATGTGCGCAACGCGCTCGCCAATGCCCTCAACTTCCAAGGGCACCCTGCCGAAGCGCTAGTCCAAAGTGAACTGTCGATGGACTTGCTTTCTGGAATTGAAAACATCAACCACCCCAAACGCTTAATTGCTATTGGCCTGTCCACGCGATCTCATTCGTTACTCGAAAACTACGACCTATCAACCGAACTGGCGAAAGAAGGTATTGAACTGGTAACCCGTGTTTATGGCAATGACTCTCTGTCACAGGCTTACGCGAAGAATCGCCTGGCTACAGCGCTATTCAACGGTCCAAAAGACTATCAGGGTGCACTGGACATAATTCTTCAGATTCGACCAATTTTTATCGAACACTTGGGTGAGAACCACGGCGCTTTGGCAGCCAACCACCTAAATGCAGCGATGAACCTTAGCACTGGGAACATCGATCATGGGCAAGCTGATCGAGAGTTTCGAGATAGCCTAATTATTGCCCACAAGGCATGGGCGCCAGACAACAGGAATATTCAATATTTCCATACCTTTTATGGTATGTACCTCAATAAACGCTCAAGGTTCGAGGAAGCGTTGGTTCAGTTTGACGCCGCACTGGAAGTGGTTCAAAAGGTGCCCGAGTACAAGGAATACGATACCTACGCGTTCGATGAAGTCGGCCGTGCTGTTGCGGCTTTCGCCGTCAATCCTTCTGCTGAAAACCAGGAAACACTCACGCTCTGGCTAACGGACACCGCTCCGTATGGCGGTGCCTTCGGGAAAACGATTGATGAACAAGTTGAAATAGCCGTGAAAATCGGCGCCAACATCCCTGATATCCAAAGTTTACGAGAAACATCTGAATAAAAGGTCAGATCTGAGCCAGGTGCCAAACCCAAACGATCATTTCTCGACGTTAAATCTCGGCAGCTCTGGCACTTGAGCCGGACCCTTAATTTTTGACCCCGTATTTTTTTCCGCAGCATCTAAGTGCCCAAGCATAAGACTAACTGCCTCGCCGGAACCTTGTTGAATGGCTAGAGATAGCGCTGTATCACCACCGTTGATTCGATGCAGTATTTCGGCGTTGCTAGCCACGAGCAGTTCCACCAGAGTGTAGTGAGACCATGCTGTTGCCGCTGTGAGGGCAGTTTCAGACTCATAGTTTTGTAGGTTTACATTGCAACCGGCATCAATCAAAAGACCGGCAACGCTGATATGCCCGAGCAGCGCCGCTTCAAACAAAGGCGAATTACCTACGTTGTTCTGATGGTCAATGTTCGACCCCGACTTAAGCAGCAATTTGACTAAAACAGGACTACCTACAATTGAGGCGATCATCAAAAGCGTGTCACCGTTGATATCTACTTCAGTCACAAGCTCAGGTTGGGCATTTAGCGCTTGCATCAAGGCGACGAAATCGAAGTCATAAATAGCGCTTGCCGCTAAATCGAAACCTTTCATTCTATTTCACGATCCCACATAGGCATTCGCTATAAAGCTCTTTGCATTGTGGGAGGTACAGTGTTTAACATTGACCGGTGCCTTTTGTGTCGATGACCCACGCTCGCCAGCAAAGTCTGCGTCTGCAGAATCTCCAACGTGAACGAAGAGTCTATCGACTTTACAGTCCAAATCGACGCCCTAACCGCCTAAGCCCACAACAACAAAACTGCTCTAACCTGGCACTTGAACCCACAAATCACAAATCTCTAACGTAGGCATTTTTCTCGTCGACTAAGATCGCCTTAGCCTCGACAGGCTCGTTGCTAAGAACAAACGACATCACAATAATTTCTTCGCCCTTTTTGATCAGATGAGCCGCGGCGCCATTCACACACATGATCCCAGAACCCCGTTCACCGGTGATCACGTAGGTTTCCAACCGGGCTCCTGAGGTGTTGCTCACCACCAGCACTTTCTCACCTTCCCAAAAGTCGCAATGCTCCATAAGCTCCTTGTCGATGGTAATGCTACCGACATAGCTGACATCGGCCTCGGTGACGGTTGCTTTGTGGATTTTCGCTCGTAAGACATTTCGCATAATGTTGAATTCCGCCAGCCGGCGCCGTGCGTCCAGATAAAATCCGATTATAGGTGAGCGTTGGACCCTGGACTACATCCACCACTAACTGCAATTCGGGTCGTCTGAGAGTGAAATGGCAGAGATTCCAATGTGAAAGGCATTTTTGGTATGTTATAACATTACTATTAAATAGCTAAACCACCTTACTCGATTGTTGATTCAATGCGTCAGCTATGGCAAAAGTCTAATTCCAACTTTGCCCCGGTGTTCCAATGGGAGCCAGATCGTTTTGCTCGTGATGAACAGCCCACAACAATCAACAGCTTAGAGTTAGACTGGACGGGGCGCACTACCAGCAGCCGCCTGGCGTTACTCGACTAACTAGAGCCACTTTACGTTGGAATTTTTGATATGGAGCACTCTATGCCTGCGAACTATGCTCTTGAATCCATTGATCTTGGAAAATCCTTCGGCCAGACGCGAGCCTTACACGCGCTAAATTTGGCAATCCCTAAGGGCGAGGTCCTTTGCTTGCTTGGGGCCAACGGCGCAGGTAAGTCAACAACCATTAACCTGTTCTTGGGATTCCTTAAGCCCGATACTGGTCGCGCGTTGGTTAACGGCACCTGTGTTGCCGAATCACCCTCCAAGGCCCGTCAACAACTCGCCTATCTGCCTGAGGCGGTGGCGCTCTACCCCAAGTTGACCGGTCTTGAAAATCTTGTCTTCTTCGAAAAGCTAGCAGGTGGTAAACGCTCGGAAGAGGACTTGATGGATTTTCTGGTGCAAGTGGGTCTTCCTCCGCAATTTGTTCATCGTGCCACGTCCACCTATTCCAAAGGCATGCGCCAGAAAGTAGGTATCGCCATCGCCATGGCCCGCGGCGCCGGCACACTGCTGCTAGACGAGCCCCTGTCGGGGTTAGACCCATCCGCCGCCAACAGTCTTTGCCAACAGATTGGAAAACTCCGCGACGATGGATGCGCGGTACTGATGGCCACCCATGACATCTTCCGAGCAAAAGAGGTTGGCGATCGAATTGGCATCATGATGGGCGGAGAGCTGGTGAACCTGCTAGACACCCAAGGGCTCAATGCGAACGAGATAGAGTCGATTTATCTGGAACATTTACACGAATCCAACGCCGCGTAGCCCACCTTATGATCAGCGCCATCGTCCGCAAGGATCTGTTAACACTTAAACGCCAGTCTCTTTTGGGAGGCTTTGTTGTCGTCTTAATCGCCTTAATGGTGGCAAGTCTCGTCGTCGGGATTCACCAACAACAGGTATTTGCCAAAGAAAAAGCGTTTGCTCTGGAAGCCGACCACGCAGTCTGGATGAATCAGGGTGATCGCAACCCCCACTCAGCGGCCCACTTTTCCCGCTACGCGTTTCGACCGCCGGCACCGCTGGCAATGCTTGACCCAGGAACCTCCGACTATGCTGGCGCTGCGGTATGGCTTGAAGCCCATTATCAAGACCCAGCGGTGTTTCGCCGGGCAGAAGACAGTGGCGATCTCAGCCGGCATACATTCTTGACTCCGGCATATCTGTTAATTGCCATAGCGCCACTGGCGGTATTTTTGTTGCTCTATGGCAGTATCGCGGGAGAGCGTGAAGATGGGACCCTACGCCAAATTCTCGCAGCGGGAGCGGACGCCAAGACCTTCATCTATGGCAAGCTCATTGCTGGGGCCGGATTGACGATCACAGTGTTCGCCGTGTTGTTTGTGCCGCTGGCCATTATTTCGATGCTACTTGCCCCCGCTAGCGGGAATTTCGACGCAGTGCTTCGCGCGGGGATGCTGTTTGGGGTTTACGCGATGTATCTATTGGCATGCGCTGCCCTGGCAATTGCCGTTTCTGCCACTCTTCACACACGCCAGGCAGCGTTTCTTGCGCTCACCTGTATTTGGGCACTAGGCATTGTGCTGCTGCCCTGGCTTGCCACTGACGTTGCCACAACGGCGTACCCACAGCCCAACCCGCAACTGGCATCTGCAAAGCTCAGCGCTGCATCTAACACCTACTACATGGATAAAGCGCGGCAGGAAAAAATCAAACAAGATGTCCTTGAACGTTTTGATGTGTCTTCCGTAAAAGATTTACCGATTAACTATGGCGCCTATGCGCTGCAGGTGAGCGAAGAGATCTCTGAACCGGAGTTTGACGCCTTTTATGAATCGTTAAGGGCGAACTACAGGTCGCAAGAATCGATCCAGCGGTGGTTTGCGATCCTGAGCCCTGCCATTTTGGCCACCCGCCTTTCTGCCGGTATGGCAGGCACTGACCGCTTTCATCAAGACGCCTTTACTCAATCAGCGGAGATGCACCGGCGAGCGATGATCAAGATGCTCAACGAGGACTACATGGTCAACGGCTTGGATCCCACTAAACCCTATACGGCCAATGCCGAACTGTGGTCTCAGTTCGAGGATTTTGATGGTGCATCACCCACCCTGGCTCAGGTAATGAAGCGCTACCTTTGGGACCTTGGCCTATTATTTATTTGGCTCACGCTGGCTGTCAGCGTAGCGACCTGGCAAGCCCTGCGAGCCGTGCGCGGCGAGGTGCCCACAGCATGATCAGGGCGATATGGTTTCAAGAACGATTGGATTTCTTTTCCCGTGGCCCCACCCTGGTTGCCTTGGTCATTGTGCTGATAGCGACCGTCTATGCTGGGTGGAGTGGCGACCGTTGGCGAGATGGACTGACTCAAAGCCTGACGGAGTTTGAGACGGAGAAGCTGGAAAGTCTAGCGTCTTTCAAGGCAAGTCTTGAGAAAATTGAACGCGGGGAAGCGGCGCCCACACTCTATGACGCCAACCCCATGAGCATCACGATTCCCGCAATCCTTCCGCCTGCCCCGCTGTCAGATTTCGCGGTAGGACATGCAGATCTGCATCCCACCAGTGCAGAAATTTCGCCATGGCGAAACCTTTGGAGCGTTTTCGGTCGTTACCAATTCGACAATCCAACCACCCTATCTGCCGGAGCCTTTGATCTGGCACTGGTGGTCATTATGTTAATGCCCATCATGATGATCGCTTTATCGTTCGACGTGTTAGCCCGGGACCGATCCCGCAGATTGCTGCCGCTAATCATCGCATCACCGTTTTCACTCCCGCGCCTAGTATGGTCACGGCTTTTGCTGCGCAACGGTGCCCTGTGGATTGTGGCGATTTCAGCCATGGTGCTGCTGGCATTGATCAACAGCCATGGGAGCGGTGGTGAACGGACCGCCCGCTTTTTACTCTGGCTGGGAGCCTGCAGTCTCTACGCGGCGTTCTGGTTGGCAGTCATTGCCTACTGCGTTGCTCGCTTTCGCAGCGCCACTGCCACCGCGGGTGCCATGGTTGGGGTATGGCTGCTGCTCACACTGGCTTTACCCGGGGTTCTGGCAAGCATTGGTGAGGCCCTCTACCCCACCCCCTCGCGTTTGGCTTTTCTTTCGGAAATCCGTCAAGCCCAAGGTGATACGAATAGCAATCTTACCGACCTCACTTCCGGCTATTTGATGGACCACCCAGAATTGTCCGTGAGCCAAGACGAAATCCCGGCCTATTACCGAGCAGCATTTTTGTCCAATGAGGCAGCTCGAGAATCAACGCGAGAGATTGTTGAAGCCTATGGGTCTGCCAGAGAGGGACGGGAGCGGACGTTCAGTTGGGCCCAATACCTCGCACCAACGGTTTTGATACAGCGTTTGCTAACCCAATTCGCCGGTGCTGACCTAGCCCGCCAGCATCAATTTCAAACCC